>JBBSOG010000303.1:0-7368 GCA_038259985.1 Cytophagales bacterium | reverse complement strand
TATTTGTTTATATGAAAAGACTTTACATCATAGCGGGTTGTAATGGAGCAGGTAAAACTACCGCTTCCTATACAATTTTGCCTGAAACCCTTGATTGTAAAGAATTTGTGAATGCGGATGAGATAGCTAAAGGACTCTCTCCCTTTCGCCCTGAAAAAGCAGGAATAGAAGCTGGTAGATTAATGTTGAAAAGGATTAATATGCTGCTTGAATCCGGAGAAAACTTTGCATTTGAAACGACACTTTCCACAAGAAGTTATGTAAACTTCATTGAAAAAGTTAAAGAACAGAATTATCAGGTTACATGCTTATTTTTTTGGCTTCATTCCGTAGAACAGGCAATTTCAAGAGTAGAAACAAGAGTAAAAGAAGGTGGGCATCACATTCCTGAAGATGTAATTAGAAGGAGATATAAAAGTGGGCTGATAAACTTTTTCAACCTATTTCTTCCAAGGTTGAACAATTGGCTATTTGTAAATAACTCTGGGGACACGTATGAAATTATTGCGGAAGGTGCAATGAATGAAATGATTGTAAATAATATGGATCAGTGGGAAGAATTAAAAGAGAAATATTATGCGAACTAAAGAACAATTAAAAGAAGAACGGGACAAGATTGTGAAGGGACTTGAAGAGACTTATAAAAGACTTGTAGAGTTTAAAAAGCAAAAGAATAGCCCTATGATAGTAATTAGGGATGGCAAGGTTGTATCGGTAGACCCACACGAAATACGACCCACAATATTGTATAAGCGTAATGAGGGCTGAACGGGAGAGTCAAGCTTTTTGCTCGAAATAAATTTTCTTTTACCCTCCTCATACGTGCAGGAACTCTGAGGCATTAGTGCACTTAATCTCAGCGTTCTCTTCGACAGTTCCACTGGGGCAGTCCCACTGGGGCAGTCCCACTGCGGGTAACGCTGAGGGGGGGATTAACTAATGAAACGCACATGCAAACAAGACGGCCCACAGATGCATCGGTCGTTGTATGCAGCCTAAGATATTGCAGCCTAAGATATTAAAGTATATCCTTTTACCTCCTTCAGAGTCACTGCCAGGGACGCTGAGACATTACCTGCAATAGATTCAAGAAGAAACATTTGTAGAAAAGAAGCTGTATATTTAGGAAAAGATTTGCTTATGAAAACCATTCAAATTGAATTGCCGGAAGATATAGAACGACACCTCAGCATGATCAATGAAAATCAACAGAATTTCATTCTGGAAGCCATTAGAGAAAAAATTAAGAAAAAGGAATCTCTAATGAAAGAATTAGCAGAAGGTTATCAAGCTACCTATGAAGAAGATCTGAACTTGACCAGTGATTTTGAGTCTGCTGATTTAGAGGATTGGAAATGAGTAATTATCCGAAAAGAGGAGAAATTTATTGGGCAAACCTTGACCCAACTCTAGGAAGTGAAATAGCTAAAACGCGTCCTGTTTTGATTGTCTCGAATAACATTAATAATCAATACGCTGCTACGGTCACTGTATTGCCCATAACTTCGAGTACCAGCAGAGTGTATCCATACGAAGTCATGGTGAGCCCAACAGAAAGTGGATTGAAAAATGAGTCCAAAATAAAAGCCAATCAGATACGGACCATAGACAAACGGAGAATTGGGAAACAATTAGGATCATTGCCAATGACAAAAATGGAAGGGATCAACCAAGCAATTCTAATTCATTTGGCAATGGATGAATAGAGAATAGAGTAGGTATCACAGGGGAGGCAGTATGGATAGTTGGTTTGCAAACTGTAATTTAACCCTTCTGAGACTCACCGCGAGGGACTCTGAGAAACTAATGCACATTGTCTCAGCGTTTTCTGCGACAGTTCCACTGGGGCAGTCCCACTGCGGGCAGTCCCACTGCGGGCAACGCGGAGTGGGTGTCAAGTATAGACAGATAAACCCGGATTTGAAGGTCAATAAAGATTAATTACTGACTTTTCTTTGCCCTGACTGCGCAGCTGCCGCCTGTCGTTAGGACAGGTTGGAACGCAATATATATGGCGTATATTTAATCGTTAGCTTTCATCAATTAAAATTACAAGATATATGAAAATACAAGTGAAAATAATCGAGTTGAAAACTGTTAACGAATTAGATTTTTATTGGCAAAATAAAGATTATCTGAACCTTCTTAAAGAATTCAATTATCCTGATGTTGAACAAATTAAAGAAAATGAAATTTTGGAATATTTGTTTATGGCTATTTCAGATTTTGAACCAGCAGAGGCCGCAGAAGTCCTATTGAAATACAAAATGAGTGACAAATTAAATGATGGACAAATCCAAAACCTATCTAATGAAATGTTAGTGGAGAAAGTGGCTGAACAATATGTGGAACCTGCTTATCATTTTGACCTGTATAACATAAATCAATTTTTACGTAAAGCTTATAATGGGAAATTTCCGGATACGGAAGCGACAATAATAACGGCAAGTTTTCAAGGAGTAAATTTAGATTCTGAAATAACTAAAGAGATACTGATTAAATCTTTACGTGATGGATTAAAGAAAAGCAATTTAATATTAAGACTTTTTGCTGATCAAATAGAAGGCACTGTTCCCTTTGATGATGCTGGTAAAGCCATTTGGGATTACAGAAAATCAAGTGAAGATATTATGGAAATCATTACCTCAAAAAATTGGATTGATAAGGAGGATTTCGAACAGATGGAGTTTGAGACAGAAGTAATATTCTTTGATGAAGAATAAGACGAAAAGCTACTAAAAGCTATAGGTAATGCGGGGTTTGGTAGTGATTTGAAAGTGAAATATTAAATAGACTTATCAATAACCGGGCAGTGGATTGCTTTGAAATCCCTTGCTCAACATAGCTGGGCCGTTGGCATTCATTAAAAGGAAAATTGCACCTCCACAGCGTTCGCTGCGACAGTCCAATGCGGGCAACGCGGAGTGGGCGGCGTGTACTTAGAGAACAACGAGTGGGTATAAATTACTGACTTCTCTTTTATATCTTTGGGACATGATTGATCTTATTCAAGCAAATATCAAAAAGTTGGAAGCTATGTGTTCAAAACATGCGGTCTCTGAACTATATGTTTTTGGATCAGCAGTTTCCGGTTCATTCCATGATAAAAGTGATTTGGATTTTGCCGTACTATTTAAAGATACATTAGACCCGCTGGAGCACGGCGATGCCTACTTCGGCCTCAAAGATGACCTGGAAAGCTTATTCCATAGAGAGGTTGATATAGTTTCATATAGAGCCATAAAGAATCCTATTTTCAAAAGTGAGTTAGATAAAACAAAAATTGCCTTATATGCTGCCTAAGGAATTATTGTAATATATTCTTGACATAGAATCAGTAATAGCTGAGCTAGAAAAAATTACTGAGCTACATGATCAGGATTACAATAAGTTTAGCTCAAATTTTATTGCTGTAAGAGCAGTTGAGAGAGATCTTACGATCATTGGTGAGGCAATTGTAAAAACTCTAAAACTGGATGCTGACATTCAAATATCTAGTACCAGGCATATTGTTGGTCTTAGAAACATGATTGTTCATGCCTATGATGCTATTGTCCCTACCAAGCTGTGGAGAATATTAGTGAAAGATATACCAGTGCTAAAAGAAGAGATACAAAGGTTAAAAAATTAATGCTGAGCACAACAATGGCTCCTCCTTAGAGTCTTTGCCAAGGATTCTGAGGTATCAATGTACTTAATCTCAGTTTTTTCTGCGGCAGTTCCACTGGGGCAGCTCCACTGGGGCAGCTCCACTGCGGGCAACGCTGAGTGAGTCAAAAAAGAGGGAAGTTTCAGCCCTGAGGTCTAAGGCCTCCCGATTCCAGCCTCCCATATTGAATCAATCCTTTATTTTTGTGGTTTAGCTTATGCAACTCTATTGCATTTTTATTAGCTTGCGCCATGGATCAGAGAATTATTGAAAACCTTTTTAACGAATATCAACTGCGCGTCACCAATTGTCGTACAGACATCATGCTTTTCTTTCTGGAGGCTGATTTTGCCCTCTCTGCTAAAGCGCTGGAAAATAATTTTCCGCAATATGACCGGGTAACGATCTATCGTACGCTTAACTCATTCATTGAAAAGGGAATATTGCACCCCATTCCCAGCGACGGCGGGGCCGCTTTGTATGGTTTGTCCGATAGCATTCGTAAAGGTGCTGAACAAATGGGCCAGGCAACTATGCTATCCGATGTTGAAGAAGTCATTCCTCAAACCCATATCCATGATGAGCATATCCATTTTTCCTGTCATGCCTGTGGCAAAACCCTTTGCCTGCCCGAACAAACGATTCCCAAAGTAAATCTACCGCCCGGTTACCAAATCAAAGAAGTAGAAATGGTCGTAAAAGGCTATTGCAAATCCTGTACCCCCGCATGAAACATTTTTTGATCGGCTTTCTCGGCATACTTTTTTTTATAGCCATTCTCCCCTATCGTTCCCAGGCCCAAGTACAACGAAAAAGTCAGGTTCAGGACTCCTGCCAGTATCATGTGGAAGGATACATCATTGACCGCAGTACCCAGCAAAACCTTCCCTACGCCAATGTACAGGTGCAAGGAAGCAATAAAGGCACTACCGCCGACGAAAATGGTTTTTTCAGCATTGATCAGCTGTGCAACAAAGAGTTTGACCTTGTTGTGACTTATGTAGGCTATAAAAGAGTTACCCATCATCACGATACTTACCATCTGGACACCAAAATCTATATGGCCCCCGACAGTGTGACTTTGCAGAGTGTAGTGATAGAAGGGCAAATGCAGCAAGGAG
Organism: Cytophagales bacterium; assembly: GCA_038259985.1. Taxonomy (GTDB): domain Bacteria; phylum Bacteroidota; class Bacteroidia; order Cytophagales; family Cyclobacteriaceae; genus Catalinimonas. The sequence goes on along the minus strand of JBBSOG010000303.1, from coordinate 2,598 downwards.
AACTCTATTCCGGTACGGTCAACCAACTGTCTGCCCAGGAATTTGAACAAAACGAGTCAGAATCCCTGGGTGACCTGGCGAGTAATATTACCGGCGTATCCGTGCTCAAAACCGGGCAGAATGTGGTGAAGCCGGTGATTCATGGGTTGCATAGCAACCGCGTGCTGATCATCAATAATGGTGTCCGGCATGAGTTTCAGAACTGGGGCGACGAACATGCCCCGGAGATTGACCCTTCTATGGCGGATAACATCAGTGTGGTCAAAGGAGCGGCCACAATACGTTACGGCCCGGATGCCCTGGGCGGTGTGCTGATCATCAATCCTAATTCCCTTGACTTGCTTACCCCTTTGCAGGGAGAGGTAGACCTGATTGGTAAATCCAATGGCAGGTCAGCCGACGGGCATATCCGTTTACAAAAAGGTTTCCACAAGCTGAGCATCCAAGGGCAAGCTTCCTATGCCTATCAGGGCGATCTGCATACGCCTGATTATGTGCTTTCCAATACCGGAAAAAGGGAACAAAGCCTGTCCTTCGGTAGCCGCTACCACTGGAAAAGCATTGACCTGTATGCGGATTACAGCCACTTCTATCAGGAACTGGGAATACTCAGAGGCTCGGTTACCGGAAGCCTGGAAGATCTGGTCAACGCCATAGAATCGTCCCCCCCACCCCTGACGCAGCCTTTTACGTATCCGGTCAACAATCCCCGGCAAGTGGTGAACCACGATGTGTTTAAGCTGAAGGGCTTATGGAACGGGGAAGACCAATCCCTGGAAGCTACTTATGCCCTACAGATGAACCACCGACAAGAGTTTGATGTAAGGCGCGGTACTAACAATGACCGCCCGGCCATTGACCTGGAACTCATGACCCAAACCCTGGACCTGGAATGGAAACACCCTAGCTTCAAGACATGGGATGGCAGCCTGGGCGTACAAACGATACTTCAGGACAATAACAACCTGCCCGGCACCAATACTGTCCCTTTTGTGCCCAATTATAATAATTCCCGCATTGGATTTTATATCATTGAAGGCAAAGAAATCCATGACAGCCGCCTGGAATGGGGGCTACGCTATGATTTTCAGAGCAGTTCTATCCGGGGTAGGGAACCCAACAATGATATTTATCGCAACCAACTCAGCTTTCAGAATGTGACTGCCACCATCGGGCTGATAAAATCACTGAAAGATGGACATACTTTCAGGACTAACCTGGGCACGGCCTGGCGGCCACCTAATGTATCCGAACTATATAGTTTTGGCAAGCACCAGGCATCCATTGAGTACGGCCTCTGGCGCTATACCCGTCAGGAAAATAATGAAATCACCACCGATAGTATTCTGACGGAAAACGATAAAGCCGTCCCTTCGGAAATGGGCATCAAATGGATCAATACGTATGAAATTAACCGCGGGCCCTGGCAGGCAGAATTTACCGCTTATGTGAATTTTATCAAAAACTACATCTATACCAAGCCTGCCGGGATTACCCAAACGGTACGCGGGGCCTTTCCTTATTTTGTGTATGACCAGGATGATGCGCTCTTTGCCGGCGTAGACGCCAGTGCCCGATACAGCCATACGCCGCAGGTTACTTCCCGCGTCATGTTGAGTTATCTCTGGGCTGAAGACGTCAGTAATAAGGAGTATTTTGTGGGCTTGCCGCCGGTTAATGTACAGTACACCTTTTCCCAGAACTTACCCAAGTTTGCTTTCTTTGACCAAAGCCACTGGGAAGCTTCCTTTGGATATACTTTCCGTCAGTTTTATGCCCCCCGGGTAATACCCATTTCGGAGATATTGGAAGCCAAAGAAAACGGCACCAACATCTTTGCAGAAAACGATGAGGTCTTTGACATTGTGCCTCCTCCCGATGGGTACTTTATGGCCAACCTGGGCTGGTCTGGACAAATCAATCATTTCCACATCGGGTTTCAGATCAAAAACGTTCTGAATACCACTTATCGCACCTATACTGACCGCCTTCGCTACTTTGCTGATGACACCGGTAGAAACTTTATCCTCAAGCTCAACTATCAATTCTGAATTTTATCTGCATTATATTTGCAACCTTGTTGCGCATTGTTTATCATTGCAACATTGTTGCACATTAATATACTTAACTATGAAGAAGTTTCCATTTTTTGTTTTGCTTAGTTTGTTTACCACACTTTTTATGACTGCTTGTGAGGATGATACGGATGTTCCCCCTGCAGAAAATGAGGAAGAGATCATTACCGATGTTACGTTGACATTTACCACCCCCGGTGGAGGTACGGCAATTACCGCCACGGCCAAAGACTCTGATGGTGAGGGGCCCAATGACCTGGAAGTATTAGACGATATTGTGCTGGCCAACAATACAACCTACCTGCTCAGCATCACGATGCAAAATGCTATTGCCAACGAAAGTATAACAGATGAAGTAGAAGAAGAGTCCGATGAGCACATATTCTTTTTCAGCTGGACTGACGGCCTTTTCAGCAATCCGGCTGGTGACGGCAATATAGATAATCGCCCTGACGCGGTGGTCTACAACGATCAGGATGACGCGGGACTACCGCTGGGTTTAGAAACCACCTGGACAACAGGT
>JBBSOG010000302.1:0-7436 GCA_038259985.1 Cytophagales bacterium | reverse complement strand
TAATTTTCCATTGGGAGCATTTGCATTACATGATGTTTGCGGATCGTTTGTAAAGTTGACATCGGGGAAAATGGAATTATCATTTACCTCTACAGTAAAAGGAGTAGATTTGCAACCGGTAGAAACATCGGCAGCAACTACGCTATATCTTCCGGCAGTCAATCCACTAAGTTTGGCAGTATTTCCTATGGGGATATTGCTTCCTTCAGGATACCATACAAAGCTGAAATTAGTGGTGTCTCCTGCTACAGTAGCCTCTATTATACCTGCGTTAGGGACGTTGCAGCTAGTAATATGCTGATTCACCTTGGCGCTTACCGTTGGCATGGTTACAATAGAACTCACTGGTAAACTAATAAGCGTGTCGCAATTCGTAAGTTGGTTGCGGATGAGTACAGAATAAGATCGGGAAGAAAGATTGGTTGCGATATTACTTATAGAAATGGTATCTCCGGTGAGCACAAAATCGCTCTCGTACCAAATATAATCATAACCCGCTGAAACGGTATCACTACCGGAAATGATGCCAGCCTGTAAAATTCCGTTGGGCGTACTACATGAAGTGAAGGGCGCTACTTCCCAAATAACCGCTTCAAAGACCGGGATTTTCGGTTGGATTATCACCTGGGCGGTGTCAGTTAAACATCCGGTAAGTTTATTTTCGGCAACTACAGTATAAAGCCCGTCTTGCAGTCCGGTGACAAGCTGGCCAGAAGCAAAAGAAACCCCCGGATAGTTAGTGCCTTCAAACCAATAAAAAATAAAATCATTAGCAGTCAGCGGAGGATAGGGCGTTGCTGAATAATATAAGTTTTCAATTTCCTCTGTGCTTAGCGCCTTATCGTACAAACGGCTATCCTCAATACTCCCCTGGAAAAATTGCGCTGATGGGTCCATGCTACCGCCAACGGTGGAAGCTTGCGAACCAACGCCTATCATACCATATCTATCTGTTCCCGAACCAAACTGATTGCCCTGCGTCATTTCAGAATTCAAGGTGCCATCCACGTAGATTTTCAAATTGCCTTTATCAAAGGTTGCGGAAACAAAATGCCATTGTCCATCATTGATGGAGGTAGTGCCTAATAAAGAAGCTGTACCAGCATCGGTATTAAGGCTCCAGTTCAAAACCCCAGTGCCGGCATCTACTTTCAGTTCCCAGTATTCATCATCATCTGCTGACATGATGACTTGTTCGGTATTGGCGCTTGTTCTTATCCAGGATGAAATAGAAACGGTCTCATAATTATTCAAATGATAGCGTGGCCCGCTCATCGCCAAATAATCATCCACACCATCCAGGAGCACCGCCTGCCCCATGCTCGTATTCATAAACTGAGGGTTACCTACACTATTAAGTGCGTTATTTCCACCCGCCGGACTGGCATCCTGAAAATTCCCGTCATACTTCCAATGCCCAGCGAGCATATCAGTTGGCGCTATCCCGGTGGGGGGATTGATATCCGCATTGGCAGAACCAGTGTAAATCCCGCCTTCGCATACTTCATTCGCAGAAATAGAGGAAGCGATAATTTGATAAGGTTGTTGGCAAAGTACATCAATCGTTACTACCGCTTCGTCGCATTTGGCGTAGCATTTCTCTGAGGCTACGTCACAGGTTTTGTACATAAAGGTATCAGTACCTTCAAAACCCGGATTAGGGGTATATAATACTTGTTCGGTACTAATGAGGGAGATGGTGCCGTGTGTGGGATTTTGCGTAATCACTGTTTTTAGCAGATCATCGCCGTCGGGATCATTATCGTTTGCAGTTACAAGGATATTTACTGGGCTGTCAATAGTGGTGACCACATAGTCATCCTCTGCATACGGTTCGGTGTTTCCGCCGAGCAAACAGATGGTTTGTTCATTTCTAGCCCCACCGGTTGAACCGGTAAAACCATATCTCACCATATTTTGTCCATTGAAGACCTCATTCAAAAAATCACCAGTATGGGTAAATACGCGAACGCCGTCTATAAAAAGCTTGAGCTCATGGCTAATGGGGTCCCAGGTGATAGAATAGTGGTAACATTCATCGTTTTCAACATTTTGAACTGTATAATGGGAAGCAGGTTTGATTGGTGTTCTATTGACCGTATTGCCAGCGTAGTCTACGATAGGACGAAATTGAGTGAGCAAGTCCCCATTGTATACTACGGCTGTGTGGTCTTCGTCAAAATCATTGGAGGCAGCCCCATTACTCCAGGTGTCAAATTCTATAGCCACTGAGGGGGTAATTTTGTCACTTCCCTGAGAAGGATGCTCACTAAAGCCCAAACCACCGCCTTCTTCACCAAATGCGCCTTCCCCGATGGTGTCTTTAGGATCTGTATGCATCACAAAAGCGATACCGTCAGCACCATTAGCATCTTTGTCGCCCATGTAGATGACAAAATCAAGCTGGAAAGGTTGGCTAATATCTTGTTTTTCTACCCACCAGATTGCGCCAAACTTATTGTTCTGATCAGGCGTGATCGAGAAACAGCGTTGGGATAACTTGATGGCGTCCTTTTTTATCAGGAAGGTTTCCTGGGCAAATGAAGACGTACTAAGTAACAATACAAGGCTAACTATACTTAGTGCCTGCAGAATCTTTGGGTATGACATGTTCCCTTATAAATAGGATTACTAAAGCGTATCGATAAGCAAGCATCAAGTTGTTTGATAACTTCATTATATAATAATCACTTCATACACAGAATTTACAATGTAAGAACCCGTCCTAATCTTATTAAGCATGATCAAGGTTTTAGTCCTTCTCAGAAACGATAAGCGGAAAAAGTGTGTAAAAGCGGGGTTTTTCTCAGCGGGTATCCAACTGTTATACAACTAATTATTACTAATAGAAGAGCTGATAAAGTTAAGATACCATGTGTTTTTTAAGCTACTGAACTAAAAATTATCTTTTTTTGTGCTATTTTATCACTTTTTATATAAAAAGATTCTTCATGTAATATTCAAGGAATTGGGCGAAGATTAACTAATATGTAAATAGCTGATTATCAGTAATTTAATATTTAAGTCATTGATTTTTTATAAGTAATTGAGGTATAAATTAGTGTAATATTTACCTTTATAATTTAATTTTTTAAAGCTTATGGGATGATAAATAGCATTTTAAGGGGTTTTTATTACGTATAACTAAACCAATATAAAATTTGACTTTATCAATATAAATGTGCTATATTTATGTATAATTTGTACATAAGTAATGTTTATTCTGATTAATGTACAATATAATATTGTTAAGCTGTAAGAAATTAAATGCCAAGATTATGAAGGCAACTTTAAAAAAATCCCAAGTTTACAAATCCATTATTATCGGATTTATTTTACTATCATCTTTTGCTGCAAACGCTCAGCAAAGCCCCATCTATTCGCACTTTATGTTTAATCGCCTGGCTGTCAACCCTGCTTATGCCGGTAGCCAGGATCAATTAAATATTACTGCCTTGCACAGGCGCCAGTGGGAAAATTTTGATGGTGCACCCACTACCAGCGCATTTAGCGCACATAAATACATCAAAAAGAAAAACATTGGTGTGGGCATGTTAGCCAGCAGCGATCAAATCGGCATCCATAGCGATAACAGGATGTACCTTGTTTATGCCTACAAAATCAAAATGAAAGCCGGAACACTTTCTATGGGATTACAGGGCGGTTTCAGCCATATCAATTCAGACTTTAGTAAATTGAACCTTAAGAGCGAGAAGGACGCAGTGATGAGTGGTTATCGTAAAGATTTCAACCCTAACTTCGGCTCCGGTCTTTATTTCAGCAATCAGAAGTTTTTCGCAGGCGTATCTGTTCCTTATATGCTGAACAACAAACTGACGAGTGTAGGTGATGTTGCCTCACAGGCACAAGAATCACGCTACTATTTGCTAACTTCTGGCGCTGTATTAGAAATTAATCGCGATGTCAAAGTAGTTCCTTCCGTACTCTTCAGGGTTCAGGAAGGCAACGCAGTAGGCATGGACTTGAACACCAATGTTGTACTGAGTGACATTCTGACTATTGGCGCTTCTTATAGAACAGAAAACGCAGTTTCCGCAATTATGGGACTGAAATTTTCAGAAAACCTGAGCATGGGTTATTCATATGATATCAACACTTCGGAGATAGGACAATATTCAGACGGTACGCACGAATTTATGGTAAACTACCGCATTCCTTATTCTAAGTTGTGCCATACTTACTTTTAATAAAATATTAGCTTAACAATAGATAAAGATACCGGCTACTGGCTGGTATTTTTTTTGCGTTTAAGTGAATAAACTAGATCCTGGTTTGAAAGGAATTTGTGATGAGATAAACAACTCACCCACGGGTATCAATAACGTCTAGACTGCATCATTGATATTTATTGAAAGAGATGTCACTCAAAAAGACTTTCATGTGTAAATTGTCTTTATTAGCTACACACGGTTCTCCTTACCGATCGGGCATGACCATCGGGACGTGGCGGGAAATTCGCTATATAACTTTATTCATCTTCAGTTGATATAACTTAGCATCCCTAAAGTATTATACTCATTTCATATCCATAAAAACGAAAGGATGGGCTGATTTTTAGCTCATTCTTTCGTTTTTATGGATACATCGGTAGATTAACGGGTAAGTTCAAGATAGCCGGTCAAAGGCTTATCCCCGTTGTTTTTATCAATGACATAGAAATAAGTCCCATCAGGTAAGTTCTTGTTGCCTACATACAATCCCCGGTTGCCTACCCCTTCAAAATAGGTTTGAAGGTTATCATATTGACTGGCTTCGTAAACTAACGCGCCTGCCCGGTTAAAAATCTTCACCAAGTTATTGGGAAAGATATCTATACAGTCAATGTGGAAGATATCATTATCACCATCACCGTTAGGCGATACTCCGTTAAATGCATTAATGTCGGCAGGTAAGAACACTTTTCCGAAAGATGTACATCCATTCTCCCAGGTAATGGTATATGTATAGTCACCGGCAGGGGCATTGTCAAGCTGATAATTCGTTTCAAAAGTCTGTGAAGTATTCAGATGGGTCCAATTCACGCTCAAGATCGTCATAGATTCCTGAGGAATGATCTTCATCCTTCCGTTCAATACTTCGCAACTTGCTGGCTCAGTTATTACCTTGTGTTCAGCTACTTGGGACCTGTCCTCTATAATCACCCTTGCCTGTGGGGCATAGCAGCCGGTCAATATATCAAAAGCTTCTACAAAGTAAGTTCCTGCCGCCAGATCAGTGACCGAGGATGAGAAATCAATTTCACTGATGATGACTTTCTCCTCAGGTAAAAGATTGCCCCGTGCATCATACCAGGTAAATAAAAACGTGTCATTTTCCTCAGACATATTTGCAGTAGCTGATCCGTCGGGAAAAGCACAATTAGTCATATGTGAGGTGATGGAAACAGTTGGAGGCTCGTACTGTACAGGCACAAGTTTTATCTCGGCTTCTGTGCTATTGATACAGCCAGTGGGCTTATATTTTACTTCCAAAGTATATCTTCCTTCTGTCAGGCTTCCGATCGTAGATGCATTTCCCAGTGTATTACCAGATGCATCAAACCAGGTGAATTCGTAGGCTGAAACCGGATTTGGCATTTTTGCCGATAATACGCCATTGGATAAAGTAGGGTCACAGGCACTATTGTCAGCGATCATTTCAATGGCTACACCAGGAGGTGCGGAAGCATCCTCAACCTGAACGGATACGGGAACGGATGAGCAGGTACCGGTAACCATATCAGTAGCCACTACGGTGTAGGTGCCGGGCATTAATCCTCCCCAAGTAGCACCCGTATGTACCGGAAGACCGGCTGAACTATTACCTTCGTACCACTCAAAAAGATAATTTCCAGGCTGAATGACACTGGCTTTGAGGACACCATCCGCAAGGGCGGGGTCGCATACGGTGGCAGGTTCACTATCTACCTTCACTAAAGGAATCTCAATCCTGTCTTCAACATAAAGCGTCTTGGTAGCCGTACAACGTGTCCTGGTATTGTATACTTCTACCGTATAAAAACCTGATGGCAAACTATCCAGCGTAGCGTTTATGGCATTGGAAATGATATTTGCAGCCAAAATGGTGCTACCTCGGTACCACTGGTACTGATAATCATCGGAGGCGCCATTTCTTTCACTGGCGATGATGGTCAATTTACCTGTAGCCAATATTTCCGGCTGACAACTAATTTGGGGATAGAGATTATTGATATCCAGGTCAATCAGAGGCACACGGGAAGTATTATTAATTTCTACTTCGTAAATATTTGAGAGCAGCAAGTAAACATTATGCTTTACTTGCAAATAGTAAGATCCTTGCCCCAGGTTTTCAAACAGAATATCTCCGGTGTTGACAACGATAACTGAGTCAGCAATAGTGGTCAAACTGTTGTCTTCATAAAAATAAACAGTGTACTTCGCCGGATCATCAGGTTGATTATTGAAAGTGATTTCCGCCAGCTCAGTACTTCCGTCAGGAAAACAAACGGTCTGGGGGTTGGCAGTCGCCACAAATTCCGGTTGAATCGTGACTTTAGGTAAATAGAAAGTTGTAGTGCTTGTCGCCCCGGTCATGTTGTTTCTGACAATCACCACGTAGCTGCCGGAATCCAGCATGGTAGCAGAAGTTGCGTTGCCAGGATTAAGGACCGAACCTATTGGATTCCCACTCGGATCGGTTTTGTAGATTTCATAGGTATACATAAATCCTCCCGGAGGTGCATTCACCGGATTGTCAGGCGATTCGGTGACACCAATAGAAATGGAGCCAGTCCAGGTAGAGGGATCGGGATTATTGCTGTACTGCGGATTTTCAAGATTAACCAAGACGACCGGAGGTACGCACTTGCTGATCAAAGCTATACCTACCGGATCAGACAGACAATTATCAGTATTGAGGTTCTGTGCCTGTACAAAGTAAGTGCCTTCATTTAGCGCTCCAAATTTACCATCTGTATTGTTGCTTACCAGTACATTGAGGTCTGCATCTAACAAAGTGTACTGATAGTCCAGCACATTGGTAGCAGTAGTAACTGATGTACCATTATGGAAGTAGCTTTCTGCTATCGTCTGGACATTAATTTCCCCATTGGCAGGATCGCAGTAAGTAGGATCAAGTCCGCTCAGGGTCAAGCTGATTTCCCTGGTCGCGGGAAGCACCTCATAAATAGCGGTTTGGCTACAACCTGCACTTAGTCCGGCTTTATCAATTACTTCCACGGTATATTCACCCGCTTCTAGATTGATGGCTTTTGCAGGATTTGCAGGGTCAATATTGGCAGCGGCTAATTGATTGGCAGGATCAACCACATTTCCACGGTACCAGACAAAATCAAAGTCAGTGATGGTATTATTAGCATTATCAGCCGGACTTACGGCGCCTACTTCCAACATACCAGTAAATTGACCGCCCGTACAGCTAAAATCAGGGAAGTC
>JBBSOG010000301.1:0-7461 GCA_038259985.1 Cytophagales bacterium | reverse complement strand
ATTTTTTTTAAACTTTCTTCAGATAATCAATTTTTAAGGTTTGGGTTTTTGTTATGAAATTGGATACTTTATAGACATTCATATATTGCTGTTTCTATTCATCAAAATAAGTGGGGCTGTATGTCGCAGGAATCAATGCTGGTAGTAAATACCAAGGAAGAGAAAAAAGAAATTTTAGGAAAATATCGCAGGTTACTTAGGCAAGCAAAGCCTTACCTGAAAGATGGGGATGCTAAGTTGATCAAAAAAGCGTTCAATACTTCTATGGAAGCCCACCAGGAGATGCGCCGAAAATCCGGTGAGCCCTACATTTACCACCCGCTTGCCGTTGCTGAAATCTGTGTTAATGAAATAGGTTTAGGCACTACCTCTATCGTTTGTGCTTTGCTACATGATGTTGTAGAGGATACTGAAATAGAGCTCGAAGATATCGAAAATGAGTTTGGGGGCAAAGTAGCCCGAATCATTGATGGGCTCACCAAAATCTCCGGTGTCTTTGATTATGGAAGTTCCCAGCAGGCAGAGAACTTCCGTAAAATGCTGCTTACCCTCTCCGACGATGTCAGGGTAATCCTGATCAAACTGGCGGATAGGTTGCATAATATGCGCACCCTGGACAGCATGCCAAAAAATAAGCAGCTCAAAGTAGCCTCCGAGACAATCTATCTTTATGCCCCCCTTGCCCATCGCCTTGGCCTGTATGCCATCAAGTCAGAACTTGAAGACTTAAACCTCAAATTCACCCAATCGGAAAAATACCGTGAGATAGCCAAAGCAATCAGTTCTACCAGGGATGCCCGGAGAAGATTTATCAAAAAATTTATTGACCCGATTCAGAAAGAACTGAACAAGCAGGGATTTGATTTTGTGATCAAAGGGCGCCCGAAGTCTATTTATTCCATCTGGAATAAAATGCAGAAGAAAAATATTCCTTTTCACGAAGTGTATGATCTGTTTGCCATCAGAATTATCCTGGATGTAGGTCTGGAAGAAGAAAAGGCCGCATGTTGGAAAATATATTCGGTCATCACGGATTTTTATAACCCCAATCCTGAACGATTAAGAGACTGGATCAGTACGCCAAAATCTAATGGCTATGAGTCTTTGCATACGACAGTCATGAGTCCTGGCGGACAATGGGTGGAAGTGCAAATCCGTACTAAGCGGATGGACGAGATTGCCGAAAAAGGCTACGCCGCTCACTGGAAATATAAAGACAAACCTAACACTACAAATAACCGACAGTCAGGACTTGAAGATTGGATAGGAAAAGTGAGGGAAATTCTGGAGCAGGCAAAAAACGAAAATAACGAGTCCGCTATTGAGTTTGTGGATGATTTCCGTTCTAACTTTTTCAATGAGGAAGTTTTTGTTTTTACGCCCAAAGGTGAATTGCGAACTTTGCCACGAGGGGCTACCGCATTAGATTTCGCTTTTGACATCCACACCGAAATCGGTGCTAAATGCCTGGGGGCCAAGGTGAACCAGAAACTGGTGCCTATCAACTATATACTTTCTAATGGCGACCAGGTAGAGATACTTACTTCTAATAAGCAAAGGCCTAATCAGGATTGGCTGAGGTTTGCCGTAAGTTCAAAAGAAAAAGAAAAGATCAAAGAAATCCTCAAAGAAGAGAAAAAATCAGCAGCCCTGGAAGGCAAGGAGATCGTAAAGCGAAAGCTGAAGCAAATGAAAGTGGAACTCAATAGTGAAATACTAGAGAAACTCACCCTCTACTTCAAGGTCAAAACCCCGCTGGATTTATATTATCAGGTGGGAGAGGGGGTAATACCGGCCACTTCTATCAAGAAATTTAAGGAAGAACTGGATGTTCAGAATGTTAATACCAAGGCAAGGATTTCTGATGCCAAGTCTTTTTCCAAGGCAGTCTCCAAGATCAAAGGAGAGCCCCAGGACTTGCTTTTGATTGGCGATGACATGGATATTTTGGATTACAAATTAGCAAAATGCTGTAATCCTATTCCGGGAGATGATGTTTTTGGCTTTGTAACTGTTAATGAAGGTATCAAAATTCACCGTACAAACTGCCCGAACGCGCCCGAACTGATGGCAAACTATGGATATCGGATCGTTCCCGCTAAGTGGATGCCCCGAAAAGAACTAGCCTATCTATCCGGCTTGAAAGTGATCGGAACAGATAGAATGAGTTTGATCAATGACATTACCAAAGTCATTTCTGCCGAATTAAAAGTAAATATGCGTTCCCTTTCCATAGACACGGAGGGTGGAATTTTTGAAGGTAACATCATGTTGTATGTGCATGATAAATCACACCTTGATACGCTCATCAAAAAGCTGGAAAAGGTAAACGGGGTAGTAAAAGTGACCCGCTTTGATTCCGATTAAAGTACGATGATCACTTAATTTTTCAGATTAGGCTTACTTCCCAAAAGAGAAATTCTATATTTGTAACCAAGGAGCAATTCTTTATGGCACTCAACCAAGACGTATACCAAAAAGTAAAAGGCACATTCGTAAATTACCTGGAAGAAAAAAGCTACAGGAAAACCCCTGAACGCTTTGCCATTCTTGAAGAAATTTACTCCCGGGATGGTCATTTTGATGTAGAATCCCTTTACATCAGTATGAAGAACAAAAATTATCGGGTGAGCCGGGCTACGGTATATAATACTTTAGATATTCTAGTAGAATGTGACCTGGTGAGTAAACACCAGTTTGGACAAAATCTGGCACAGTACGAAAAAAACTATGGCTATAAGCAGCATGACCATCTAATTTGTACAGACTGTAATAAAGTAATGGAGTTTTGCGACCCTCGTATTTACAATATTCAAAAAATGGTAGGGGAATTACTGGACTACAATGTGCAACATCATTCCCTGATTTTATACGGTAGTTGCAATAAAGACCGCTGTCTGAATAAGCCTGAACAAAGTAGTGATGTAGCCAATACTGAAAAATCTAGCTAAACATCGCTGAATATATATTACTTTAGCTTTGACTTTGGTGTTGACAAAAACTGTCGGCACCTTTTTTAATGTTTCATGAAATAAGATACAATGAAAGTTGACGTACTGCTCGGCCTCCAATGGGGAGATGAAGGAAAAGGTAAAATAGTGGATTATCTGGCGCCCAAATATAAAGTGGTAGCAAGGTTTCAGGGTGGGCCCAATGCAGGTCATACACTTGAGTTTGATAACATTAAGCATGTGTTGCACCAAATTCCATCAGGTATTTTTCGCCAGGATATCATCAATATCATCGGTAATGGGGTGGTGCTTGACCCTATTATTTTTAAAAAGGAAATTGATGGACTTAGCTCCTTTAACCTTGACCTGACCAAAAACCTTTTCATTTCCAAGAAGGCACAGATCATTATTCCTTCACATCGTTTGTTGGATGCTGCTTACGAAAAAGCAAAAGGTAAAGATAAAATTGGCTCTACGCTCAAAGGCATTGGCCCTGCCTATCAAGACAAAATAGGCCGTAATGGCCTAAGGGTGGGGGACCTACTATCGGATTCTTTCAATAGCCGATATCATCAACTTGTAGAAGAACACCGGAGAAAGCTATCTTACTTTGATGCTGACCAGGACATGAGTGAACTAGAAACAGCTTTTTTTGAGGGAATTGAATTGCTAAAAAAATATAATATTGTAGACAGTGAGTACTTGATCAATCAAAAAATCAACGAGAATGTCACTGTATTGGCTGAAGGGGCACAGGGCTCATTATTGGATGTTGATTTTGGTAGTTATCCTTTTGTCACCAGCTCTACCACCATCGCTTCGGGTGCCTGTACCGGATTGGGCGTAGCCCCCAGAAATATTGGCAGTGTGTTAGGCATCTTCAAAGCGTACTGCACCCGTGTTGGGTCAGGCCCATTTCCTACCGAATTGGATAATGAAATAGGGGAGGCTTTAAGGAAAAGTGGCAATGAGTTTGGGGCGACCACCGGTAGGCCACGTCGTTGTGGTTGGTTAGACCTACCTTCGCTAAAGTACGCTGTCATGATCAACGGAGCGTCCGAATTGTTTATGATGAAGGCGGATGTACTCAATGATTTTGAAGAAATTAAAGTGTGTACCCATTATCAGTTGGAGAACGGAGAAACCACCGACCATGTGCCTTATGATATTTGTCACGAAGAAATTGTTCCGGTATACAAAACCTTTAAAGGTTGGAATACTTCTTTGGCACATGCCAATAAGTTTGAGGAATTACCCTATGAGCTTATGGTGTATGTCAAATATGTAGAAGATCAGTTAGGCGTTCCCATCAATTTGATCTCTACTGGCCCGGACCGTACCCAGACCATTATTCGAGAATAACTGATTCATTAAAAATATGCGTGGCAGGGGCCTTTTCCTAATGCCTTTCGGTAGGTAAGCATAAACTCATGCGTACCATCGGTGTATTGGCGAATGCGGGAAAGGGTATGGTCATAGGCATAACCGAAGCTCAGGTTTTTGTTAAGGAGTAATTCAAACAGAAGAATAACGGAATCATTGCTTCGGTAAGATGCCCCGACGTTCAACACATCCTGTAAAAAGACATTGGTATTAATATCCATTCCCACGGGTTGGCCCTCTTGTACCCTGATGAGACCGGAGGGCTTTATTTTAACTGCGTCAGAAACTTTGAAAACATGACCACCAGTAATGAAGTAGTAACGTGCCTCCCGGGCTTCGCTGATTACATCTGCTTTCTTGTAAACTTTATTATTAATCATATAAGGGACAGAGATACCAGCATAAGAGTTGCGGTTACTAAAGAATAATCCTGTACCAAAATTTGGGCTGAACCTGTTTATAGTACCATAAAACAGCGGGTCATCAGGGTTGAAAGTAGATAGTTTGGAAAAATCAGATGTCATATAATTAAAGCCTGCCTGCAAGCCCATAGAAAGTGTCCCCACACCAAGGTTAAGCTTATAGGCATAACTTCCGTAGATACTGTAATCATCGTGCACGCCGATCCTATCCCTGGAAACCAGCAACCCAACCCCGATTGGACGATCTTTCATGGCACTATGGGCAATTAAGCTACTGGTCTTGGGTGCCCCTTCCACGTTGACCCATTGGTCACGGTGCAATAAACTGATGTTAAGCTGGGGCTGGTTGCCAGCATAGGCAGGATTAAGCACTAGCCCATTAAACATGTACTGTGAAAATATGGGCCTTTGCTGGGCTGCAACCTCTTGTTGGGACATAAACAAGAACCCCAACGCCAATAAAATGATATGTCTGACTTTGTAAAAATCTATCATACTTCAATGGTTTGTATATCAGGCAGAAAACCTTTGCTTTCCGCCTGATACATTTTTTACCTCAACAATTCCAAATAACCCGAAACAGGTTTTTCTCCATTTTGCTTATCCACGATATAGTAGTAGGTGCCTTCAGGAAGCTTTTCCCCACCTATATAAAGGCCCCTGTTACCTAAGCCTTCAAAATAGACCCTTTCGTTATCGTAATTAAATTCTTCATAAACAATGGCACCGGTACGGTTATAAATCCTCACAATATTTTCCCGGTACTGCTCAATACAACTAATGATAAACTTATCGTTTTTGCCATCACCGTTGGCCGATACTCCATTGTACACATGAATATTGGATTTGATCTCCGCAGTTTTGGTATGCTGACAGCCCTTGTCATCAGTGATCGTTACTTCGTACATACCAGCTGGCTGGTTGGCAAGGAAGAACCCGGTGGCAAATCCATCAGGAGTTAGCCATTCTATGTCTACAATTTTGATCGCTTCCACAAGCTCCAACCGGATAGAACCATTGGGTTCCAGGCAAGTTGAAGGGGTACTGACGATCTCAAATTCTGGGATATAAATGTCTTCACCAATAGTGAAAGCCGTTCCTTCCGAGCTACATCCTGTATTGACGTTAGTAGCTACTACGGTATAGTCGCCTTCTGCTAAGAAATTGGCAGTGTTTTTTCTAATGCTGCTAAATACCATTTCCCCTTTTTCATTAAACCAGGTATAGGCATAGTCTACATCAGGATCAATGAAAGCCGAATCCAGTATTGCCGTAGCTGTTCCGTTAGGTGTACTACAATGCGTGACCGGCGTAGTGCTGACTACAGGGGCAGGAATGATTGTCGTATCAGGAAGGGACGTCACCTCTCCGGTAAAAGGCATACTGATACAGCCGGTTACTTTGTCGCGTGCCAAGACTGTGTATGCCCCGGGTACCAGTTTAGCAATCACCGGGCCGGTAGCGATAGGTTTATTATTAGTGTCAGTGCCGGCGTACCAGAAGAAATTGTAACGAGATAATTCCCCACTGCTTACCGCAACACTCAATTGACCATTGGGCACGCTTTCATCGCAATTGGTCATCTGGAAATCATTGCTCACCATTAGGATAGTTTCCTCACCTCTTTTGTCATTGATGAGTACTTCCGCCCTCATTTCATCGCAGAAAGGATCAAGCTTATCTTTTACGATGATGGTATAAGTACCATCGGCTAATCCTTCCACAAAAGTATTGTTGGCAGTGTTAGCTATCGGCTGGAGGTCAACTCCATTCCCTTTGTACCAGCTGATCATGTACTCACCGCTACCCCCATTGATATTGGCAGCGATTTTGCCATCAGGCTGTATACAACTTCTGACGTCAATCGCTGAGGTACTTAGCGTGATAGAAACTTCAATACCTTCAATGGTATACTTACGGACTACACTACAACCCGTCACTGTGTCCTGTACCCATACTGAATACGTTCCGGGAACTAAATCCTCAATTTCCAAAGAATTATCGTAAGCAACGATATTAGCTGCCGGATCGGTGATCGTGCTTCCAGCATACCAGCGGGTGATAAAATTATCGCTGTTCCTTACTTCAATTTCTATTTCCCCTTCTGCAATGTTTTGAGGATCACAGCCGACAATAGGCTCAGAAATATCATCCAATAAGACAATCAAAGGTTCGGAAATGTCTTTGATCTCCACTTGTACCGGGAAAGTTTTGCAACCATTCACTTTATCTTCGGCGATCACAAAGTATATGCCTGCGCTTAGTTCATCTGCTCTTAATGAGTCAACACTTAAGCCATATTGAGGCGTAGGAATTGCTGTGACCTGATCACTTTCGTACCAATAGAAAGTAAAATCATTGAGGTTAAGATTGTTACTCCGGTATTTTACTGAAGTGACCTCTGCCTCTCCATTGCCAAAGCAATAAGACTGATCTGCTATTTTGGTCACCGTGAGTACAGGAAGAACGACAGATGTTTTCAAAGTGTAATCTGCTGTCTGGCTACATCCGGTAGATAGATTAGTCATGGTAACCCTATAGGTTCCTGCTGTTAAGTTACTTATCCTACTTTGGTCAGCGTTAAAGATCGCGTAGGCCGGAACTGGAGAACCATCTGCCATCGTCCAGTCGTACTGATAACCCAGTGCAGGAACATTAGCAGGATTAAACTCACCGCCTAACACTTCAATTACTCCTTCATTGAT
>JBBSOG010000300.1:0-7472 GCA_038259985.1 Cytophagales bacterium | reverse complement strand
TTAATTCTTCCTTCGCAATTAATTTCATTTTTATCTTTAACCTCTGTACATGCTGAGCTTTCTAAGATCTGGAGACGGGTGAAGTTATAACTTAATTCTATACAGTCTTTTTTAAATGCTTCTTGTAAAGCTTGGAGGAAAGAAGCATACATACTAATTTCTATTTCACTAAGAAACTTAATTGTGCTGGGAAAAAGCGTTTTAAATTCAGGATACTGTTGAAACTGTTCTTCAAGGCGATAAAAGAAAGCCACATTAAGTTCTTCAGTAGCCCTTTCAATAACAAACTGGGCCAAGCCATCAACAAAGGTGGTTACATTAGTGCCGCCTACTTGAGAAACTAAATTACCAAAACTAGCTATAGTAAAAGTTTGGCCTTCACTTCTTGTATTAAAAGGATATAAGCTAACTGAATCAAATAGTGGATTGCTTTTATATTTTGCTTCATTAGAGTAGAAATTTAAAATCTTCCTAATGGTTGTTGTATCTCCTAAATCCATTAATCTCTTGAGCTCAACAGCATCGTAGATAGGTATACCAGTGACTTTAATATCTAATGTAATATCGGAACTTGTTTGTTTTGGATTCTGAGTATTTTTTTGACCCAATGGTACAACGACTTTAACATTACCCTCCTGATCTATTATTGAGATAGAAGAAGCATTAATGCTCCTTATTTCAAAAGTAATGGTATCATTCGTCTCAGAGTGCGGTACTTTCTCTATTATTTGAGAAATATCTCCTCTGTTTTGAAAGAAAACATAATTTTTAACGTCCTGCTTTTCACTCTCCCTTTTAATATTATGTATTTTAATATCATAACCTTCCTCAGTGAATGCCTGTGTCAAAAGCGTATCAGGATGGTCCATAAAGTCTATATTAATTTTAGTCTGGGCAAAACACAAACTATTTGACAAGACTATATATACAGAAAGAAGTATTAAGGTATTTTTCATCATTTTGGTCTCGGTTAGTAATATTCTATACGCGTACAAATAATCTATTTAAAATACTTTTAATAGGTATGATATAACTGAAATCTCGCGATCCACCCACGATGATCCCTATCACTTTACCATCTTTCGTGAAGACAGGGGCACCCGAATCTCCTTTTTCAGATATTTTCTCTGTCTGTATTAGCCCCATCATATTTTCAGTCATAGTTTTAACAACACTTCTACCATCTTTTGAAAAAAACTTATATTCCAGGGGCGGGTCACTGCCAATACATTTGATTTTACCTTTTCCTGCGGGAGAGACCCTTCCCCGCATATGCACTTCTCTTTTATCTATGTCGCCTGCCACCACCTCATATACCTCAGTAGGCTTATCTAGATCATCTAAGATAGAGTCCCTTCTGTTGAGTTTGGCAATAGCTGCATCTACATAAGGAGTAATTACACCTTCGCTAATTTTAGCTACCACGTTTGTACTGACATTATTTTCATCATCGTATAAACAAGGGCAAACTACCTCGGGACTCCCTAAACAATTCTCCTCTGAAACATCTCTCAAATTGTTTCTCATTTCTTGGTTACACAAAACATGAAAGCAGCTTAGGATGAAATATTCCCTGGTTTCCTCTTTACTACCCCTGTATACAATCAATCCTATTGAGCCAAACTCTTTGGAATCCCGACGGGAAATTCCACTCCCTGGCCGCCTATTGTAAAGTTCACTTGGGTCAAGGGCAGGAATAGAAAAATGACCTTTGCCTTTATCTGGTTGTGGCTGTACATCCGTGGGGATCATAAATCCTTTGTACTCAATAGGGTCAGGAATAACATCTATCTTACTTAATTCATCTTTACCCGTTATTTTTTCTTTCACGAAGAAGATGATACACTTGATTTCTGTATTTTTGTCTTCTTTTTCTATATACTTATTCCCAATACCAGTGTAAGCTACATTAGAATAAATAGTCCTCCATTTCTCTTCATTTTCCTTTTTGGCTTCCATCATCATTTCAACTTGCTCCTCCTCACTTAAATCTTCAAATTTCTTTTCGGAAGATGCAGCGCTATCTTCGGTACCTTCCGATCTATTATGGGGCAAAACCAAATCTTTTATCCGGCTAAGCAGTTCAATCGTTCTACCGGAAAAGAATCCTAGTACAAAGGATAAAATGATGAGCCCGTGGCGCAAACTGTTTAAATTAACTTCACCATTCGATATCAAGGCATTTAAACTGAAGTATACTATTAAGGTGGTAAGTGGGGCATAAAACAATTTGGCAGCGTGAATAAATTCGTGTTTTGGATCATATTCACCTTTTGCGATTGCTTCAGAGATGTAATAGAAAAGGCTGCACAGCACCCCAAACAAGCTCCAGAATACAATTTCAAGAAAGATATAGTCTTCCGTTAACCAGAAGTAGGCACGAACTTTTAATCTGAAGTCGGTTAAAAAACTAGGAGGGAAACCATTTTTTGCATACTGCTTTAAGAACCAATCTAGCTGCTGTACACCTGAGACTGCTGCTTCACAATCTTTTGCTACTTCGCAACCTTTTGATACATTATATCTGGATTGAATGTAATCCTTGATATCATTAATGGCTGTATCTTTAAGATCTTGTTTTTGTTTATTGCTTAAAGTAGTATCTGAAATAGTAGCTTTATAATGATCTACTATAATTTGAATATTTGCGATCTCTTCACCGGTAAATTTTACATTTTCTTCGCCTTTTAAGTTCTCGTGTAGAATCACATAACAGCTTACCAGAAGGATAAATATTACCCCAAACCAAGAGAACCATCGGATATATTTCTTGGTAAATATTTTTCTGTGGTATTGAAGCCAACCCAATAGGGCAGCTACAGGAATTATTAACAATAACCATTTCATAGTTTTATAAATTGAGAAAACTTAATAGAGGATTAAGAAAACTATTTAAAAATTCGCTGGTGAATTAATTTATAAGTGAATGAATTTGCACATACTTACGCCCCTTATTCGCAAAGAAATATTACTTGATTTTTTGAAATGAATCACAGGGCAATTGCATCCTACACTCTATTGAGCATGTATAAAATAAACGCCATATAGTATTTTCACGCCATATAACAACCCCTAGGGTTCTACTTATGCCCTCTTAAGCTTTTGTTCTTTTCGTTCAAATAAACCACAAAGTATTGCTATATTCAATACCCATTTCTAGGTATTGTATTCTAAATAAGCTGGTGTTGCCGGGCGAATTGCATAAGGGCGGGCGTACCTTTGATGCCTAGCTTGCGCATGATCGTCTTGCGGTGTGTGTTTACGGTATGCATGCTGATGTGAAGCCCTTCAGCAATCTCCTGGGAGGTTTTGCCGTCGCAGATTTCCTGCACCACCTCCCGCTCCCGCTGGCTGATGGGTAAGTTTTGGCAAGGGTCAGCCTGCCACCTTTGGACGAGGGCATTATGGTAGTAGAGGTTGAGGGTAATGGATGTGGTCTTTTGCCAATGGGAGATGTCAAAGCAGGTACCCAGGCTGTAGATAATGTTGCCTACCTCATCGGTAGTTAGGATATTGTTTTGTTGGATAAGGTGAATATACTGCCCGTTAGCATGGCACAGTCGATAGTCAATGCTCATGGTATATTCCTTACAGTAGGGGGCAGGCTGGGAGAGTATCAGTTGCCATACCTTTTGCAGCAGTTGCATCACCGGTTCACGGTCATCAGGGTGGATGATCTTGTCCAGAAAGCTTAATCCCTGCTGTTTGATTTCCTCTGCCCTATAGCCTAGTACCCCATGTATAGAAGAATCAACATGGTAGTACTGCGAATCTACATGATCATAGACGTAGGTAAAGCTGGGGCCAATCCAGGCCGGACCTCTCCAGGCCGGACCAATGCCCCCGGTAAGGGTTTGCCAGTGAGGGACGGTAGTTGTTTCGGTGGATACAAAAGGCTGTTGGTCCCAACAGCGGTGTAGTTGGCAAAATGATTCCATAGCAGGTCAGGTTGATAGTGAAACTTTGACAACTAGGCAAAACCTGATCATCTCAGGCTATGATTAGCCTTAGCTAAAAGCATAAAGTACAATTAATATATTGATTAATGCAATGTAGTTTATTTGCTTAAATTACCAAATATTATAGTACCAAAATCGGTAATAATTTCATATAAAGGGAATGAATAGTAGTATCGTTTAAAAATATAACCTAAAGCTACTGTTGCCGTATTTTTGGGCACGCGGCATTCCAAGTCGAATTTTGAAGAACTCCTCCGCGGAACAATACTAAATAGTGTTGTATATTGGAACTAAGGCATCTAGCCATGCAAGAAAGCTTTATCAGTTCTCATCATCCACCACTACCCACTGGTTGACAAAATTATGCGGGCCTTCCAGCACAATCTTATAAAAAGAAGAGGGCGTATCACTTACATCAAAACTGTACTTTTCTTTTTTTAGGGGTACTTCTCCTATCAGTGTGTATTCATCTTTTCTTCCTTCTTTGAAGTGATTAGTAGTGCTGAGCCAGACTTTTAGGTTTCCTTCTTTTTCCATTGCTTCCCAGCTTAGCTGAATTTTGTTTTTCTTCAGCTTTGCAGTAGGATTTGCCAGTGAGACCGCTCCAATCAAAGGCACACCATCAATTTCCATGGCTTGCTCCCGAGGAATGTTTAGTTCCATAAAGCGGGCTACTGTAGGGAAGATAGAAACTACGCCCGGCACCTCCTCTCCGAAATACTTATTCAGTTTTTTAGCGTTGGTGGTGATCCAGGTGGCACGCTCCCTGTCCGATTGGCCTCCGTGACCTCTACCGGTCTCCCCATCACGTCCGTGATCGGTGGTGATGATAATCAGCCAGTCTTCATTAAGGTTTTTCTGGCGGTATTGGATGGCTTTCCATATCCGTCCAATCTGATCATCAGCCACTTCCACTGCATCGTACATCTGCTTACTATCACCAAATTGATGCCCCATATCATCGGTGTATTCCAGATACACCCACGACAGATCAGGGCCTTCCGCTTTGACGTAGCGGGCTGCTTCGTTGGTTACGTGCTCATCAATGCGGTGAATGTAATTCCGGTCATTGCCGTGGGGAAACTGCACGGTATCCTGTTCAAAGCCATCAAAATGGTAATCCAGCTTTATATTGCCGGTTGCCGCCAAGCCTTCCCCTACCAGCTTGGTACGGTTATCCAGCCAGGTAGAGAAGATGGTTGTTTTCTTTTCAGGATACTGGGTTTCCAGAAAGCGGAACAGCGTCCAGTATTGATAATTCGGTGCTTTGATGCTGTTGCCCCACACATTATGCTTATTCGCCCAAGTGCCGGTCAGCAGACTGTTATAGCCTACCGCGGAGATGGTGGGTGTTTCAGAATAAGCCCCCTTTTCACCGCCGACATAAGCATGCGTATATCCGCCTACTGCGGCAATTTCATCCAGATTAGGCGTATTTACTTTTTCAATGACGTCAGCAGGAATGCCATCTACGATGATGAACAAAGCTTTCTTTTGGCGAGCCTGGGCCAGTAAATGCCCGGTAATACCCATGAGTAAGAGCAAAGTAAATATTCTTTTTTTCAACACGTTCAGATAGGTTAGATAGGTTTTTTGGAATTAGCCTTTATTCTTGCAACCACCACATTTCACCATAAATGTCGTTGCTAACAGACTGGCGATTGATAGCCTCTATGTATGTAATTAGCTTGTTTTTTTACCGCAGAGTATTCTCCAGTAATGCCACCGAAGGGCTTTCCTCTATCCATCGCTGGTACAATCCGGTGGTATCCCCTTCAGGAAAGAAGCTGACAAAGGCACCTAAAGCCAGGTCAATATCTCCATCATGGTCTATATCATTGGCATCCATCACCATCCAGCGGCCAGCGGTAGATTCAGGAAAGGAGAAGGCTGTGAATTCCATCTCCCCACCGTTTTGCAGATATACAAAGCTCTCTTCCGGGGTATTTGCATAGTCAGGAAAAAAGGAAATAGCAGCAATGTCCAGGTCGCCATCCTGATCAAAATCCCGTGCCAATGCTTTGTATGCGCCATTGAGCTGATAAAACCACTTTTGTTTGAACTGAAAGTTACCATCATTGAGATAGATGTAGATACCGTGATAATCTTTGAGCACAGGGGAAATATCGGCGTTGTCCCCACAGGTATAGAGGATATCCAGATGCCCATCCTGATTGAAATCCACCAGTTCAAAGTATGTAGAGCCATTAAGCGGAGAAAAAGTAAGCAGCGGTTGGGCTTTCAAAAAGCCTCCCGGACTGTTTTTGAACAGAAATATCCCTTCCCTTCCCTGGGCCATCAACGCGATGATGTCTGGCATACCGTCGGCATCAATATCTTTGACGACAGTAAGCGTTGCACCGGGATCTTTCTTCAGGTAACGAATCTGGTACTGGTTTCCCCCCTTATTTTCGTACCAGGCTAGTTTACCCAGCAGGTTGCCAAAGTCGCAGACCAGGATATCTGTTTTGCCATCCATATTCAGGTCGCTATAGTTGATATGTACTGGACGCTGCAGGTTTTTTAAAAGTGAAGTTGACCTATCTGGTTTTTCTTCCTTACCTGAACTAAATAGCTTGTCGACACTACCCTGCGCATATTCAGACGGAAATACCTTCTTCCCGATGGTCGTAAGATATGCCGTATCGTTCAGGATTTGATAGTCTACCGGTGTGGTCGGTACGAAGAACTCGTATTGTTTTTCCAACTTCTGGTTGAGCAGCACAAGACGGCTTACGTTGTCTTTGCCGTCCGAGAAAGCAATTTGTGAGCGTTCAGGAATGATCTTCACCATCGTACAAAGGGGTGGCCTGACCGTATATTTTGATGGCATATACATAAAGTGCGGTAAGCCCATCTGTATAGGCGTTTCTTTCACCGGGCGGGGCAGGGAATCGGGAGCATTATCCAGGTAGTAGCCTACGATTTTTTCCCAATCCGCTTGAGCAAGAATAGGTTCCAGGGGATAAATATTGGCATCTGTTACCAACAGTTTGGCTTTGCCTTCTTCAAAGAGGCTGT
This sequence comes from Cytophagales bacterium, assembly GCA_038259985.1. Classification (GTDB taxonomy): domain Bacteria; phylum Bacteroidota; class Bacteroidia; order Cytophagales; family Cyclobacteriaceae; genus Catalinimonas. Next base: position 492 of record JBBSOG010000300.1, on the reverse strand, counting down.
CGGGCGGCGTTTTGCCTTCAAAGATGCCCATGCGGAAGCCCATAGCGGGGAGCACCTTCTTTTCCCACACCGCTTTGGGGAGTTGGTCAGGGGCTACATAAGTATGACAACTACCGCAATGCTGGGTAGCCAGAACGCTAGCGGGCAGATTACTTTCTAGTTTCTCTTTACTGGTTTGATTATGGCAGGCAATGCCCAACAATAGCAGTCCCGGCCAAAAAAACTTACGCATGCTCATCTGAATTTAGCCCATAAAACTAGCGAAAACGATAAGCTTTGCAAATGTTCAATTTGATCCTGTAAAGGTTCTAAGGACGGAAATATGGCTTTGTAAGTGTGCTGCTTGATTTTAACATCTTCCCGAACCTTTTTTTGTCACATCAGGTATTAGATAGTATGAAACGCGTAGTAGTAGGTATGTCAGGCGGTGTAGACTCTAGTGTCGCCGCTTTTTTATTAAAAGAACAAGGCTATGAAGTCATCGGCCTATTT
>JBBSOG010000299.1:0-7478 GCA_038259985.1 Cytophagales bacterium | reverse complement strand
TCCTGGACACAGGTAGAAACCGGTTCAGCAGTGACTTGGAAATATCCTAGCTGTATCTTGAAAGGTGACTATTCAATTGGTGAATTTTATTCTGTAGCGGTTACCAACAATTACCAGCAGGCTGATACCGGCACCAAAATGATCCATATTGGTAAAAATACCCGTAGCCGTATCGTATCCAAGGGAGTTTCAGCAGGACATAGCCAGAACAGTTATCGGGGATTGGTACAAGTAATGAAACGTGCTGAAAATGCCCGTAACTTCTCTCAGTGCGATTCCTTACTGATGGGCGACAAGTGCGGAGCGCATACTTTCCCCTACATAGAATCCAAAAATAATACTGCCCATATTGAACATGAGGCCACCACCTCCAAGATTGGGGAAGACCAGATTTTTTATTGTAATCAGCGGGGTATTAGTGAAGAAGATGCCGTGGCGCTTATTGTCAACGGCTACTGTAAGGAAGTGCTGAACCAACTGCCTATGGAATTTGCCGTAGAGGCCCAAAAACTACTTGCCTTGACACTAGAGGGTAGCGTTGGTTAATCAATAAATATTATTTTCTATCTCAAATCAGAAGGATTCCCCTTCTGATTTTATCTATTTTATAAATACACCTGGGAAGATGCTGAAGATAAATAACCTTAGAGCAAAAATTGAAGACAAAGAAATCCTGAAAGGGATCAATCTGGAAATAAAGGCCGGTGAAGTACATGCGATCATGGGGCCTAATGGCTCAGGAAAAAGCACCCTTGCTTCCGTATTGGCAGGCAGGGAAGAATTTGAAGTTACCGAGGGAAGTGTAGAATATTTAGGAAACAACCTACTGGAAATGGACCCTGAAGAGCGTGCCCGTGAAGGTATATTTCTCGCTTTCCAATATCCGGTAGAGATTCCCGGTGTCAGTACCACTAATTTTTTGAAGACTGCCATTAATCAGATCAGGCTGCATAAAGGCTTAGATCCCATGGATGCAGTTTCTTTTCTCAAAATTATGAAAGAAAAGATGAAGCTGGTAGAGATTGATCAGGCTTTGCTGAGCCGTTCATTAAACGAAGGCTTTTCGGGCGGGGAAAAGAAAAGAAATGAAATCTTTCAAATGGCTATGCTGGAACCAAAGTTGGCTATTCTGGACGAAACTGACTCCGGGCTTGATATAGATGCTTTGCGTATCGTAGCTAATGGCGTTAATAAGCTCAAAAATGATAATAATGCGACCATTGTTGTGACGCATTATCAACGTTTGCTGGATTATATCATTCCTGACTATGTGCATGTTTTGTACAATGGCAGAATTGTAAAATCCGGTACGAAAGAACTGGCTATGGAACTGGAAGAAAAAGGGTATGACTGGATTAAGGAAATTGCCGACGAGGCGATTGCTTAATTTTCTTGACACGAAAAATTATGGCCATGAGTGAATTAACAAAAAGCAAAAAAACTGACCTGACTGCTGCCTTCATTGAACAGTCCGGTTTACTTGCTAAACAAAATATACACGACCCTCAAGTTTCCTTGCGTCAGGCGGCGATAGATAGCTTTTCCAGCCAGGGATTGCCGACTAATAAAACGGAAGCCTATAAGTATACGCCCATCACCCGCCAACTAGAGAAGCATTTCAGCCCTCTTGATATGGTTACTTCTTCGCCAGAACTAAACGCCGGACTAGAAGAACAAATCAGGAATATTCTCCTTGATGTTGAAGCCAACCAATTGGTGTTTGTTAATGGACATTTTATGGAGGACTTATCTTTTATTATTTCTCCTCAAGAAGAGATTTCAATTATGCCTTTACAAGATGCCTTTGATCAAAAAAAGGATGTGATTGAAGCATATTACGGCAAACAAGCGGATGTGAAAAGCGACCCTTTTATTGCCATCAATACGGCTATAGCAAATCAAGGCGTTTTCTTGCATGTGCCCAAGCGTAAAGTTGTTGAAAAACCGGTACTCGTTTATTTCTTCAGTGATGCCAATGAGGGTAATACCGCTGCCCATCCCCGCAACCTTTATGTAGTAGAAGAAAATGCCCAGGTTCAGGTGGCAGAATCCTTTTATACCTTTGGCAATGCTTCCAGCTTCAATAATACCGTGACGGAGATTGTGCTGAAAGAGGCTGCCCAAATGCATTATTGCAAATACCAAAACGAAAGTGAACAAGCTTATCATACCGGCACTACCCAGCTCATTCAAAACTTGAACAGCCACTTTCATGGAATCAATGTAAGCTTAAAAGGCAGCATGATCCGCAATAATGTAAATGCTGTACTGGATGCGGAACACTGCGAAACTCATCTGTATGGCTTGTATATGCTGGACGGAAACACTCATGTAGATAATCATACTTCGGTAGATCACAAAAAGCCCAACGCGTTTAGCAATGAGCTATACAAAGGCATCATGGACGATCAGTCCAAAGGCGTGTTCAACGGAAAGATTTTTGTCCGTCCCAATGCACAAAAGACCAATGCTTTTCAATCCAATGCTAATATTTTACTTACCAATGAGGCTTCTATTGATACCAAACCTCAATTGGAAATCTGGGCGGATGATGTGAAATGTTCCCACGGTGCTACGACCGGGCAACTGGATAGTGAAAAAATGTTTTACCTCCAAACACGTGGGCTGAGCAAAATACAAGCCCGGGCAGTTTTACTCAAAGCTTTTGCCGGTGATGTCATTCAACATATTAAGATTGATGCCCTACGTGAAGCCATTGAGCAAGTAATCAGCAAACGTTTGGAAAAAGAACTATAGCCATGAGTGGAATATCACAACCTGAGTACACTGCGATTGACATATCTTTTGATGTGCAGAAAATCCGTGAGCAATTCCCTATTCTTCATCAGGAGGTGAATGGAAAGCCGCTGGTTTACTTTGACAACGCGGCCACTACCCAGAAGCCTCAGTCAGTCATTGACGCCCTGGATCACTATTATCAGTGTGATAACGCGAATATTCACCGGGGCATACATACTTTAGCGGAACGGGCTACTTCAGCTTTTGAAGAAACCCGCCGGGCGGTACAAGCTTTCCTGGGTGCCCGTGAGGTGGAAGAAATTATTTTTACCAAAGGCACCACCGATAGTATTAATCTCATCGCCCATTCTTTTGGCAAAGCGAATATCAACGCAGGAGACGAAATCATCATTTCTGCGATGGAACACCATTCTAATATTGTTCCCTGGCAGATTTTGTGTGAAGATAAAGGTGCCAAACTTAAAGTTATCCCGGTTAACGAGCAGGGTGAGCTGTTGATGGATGAATATCGAAAGCTACTCAGTGATAAAACTAAACTGGTCAGCCTGGTTTACGCTTCCAACAGTTTGGGCACGATCAATCCGGTAGAAGAAATCATTGACCTAGCGCATGCCCAGGGGGCTGTAGTTGTTTTAGACGGGGCACAAGCTTCGGCGCACCTGGAAATTGATGTTCAGGCGCTTAACTGCGACTTTTTTGCTTTATCTGCCCACAAAATGTATGGCCCTACCGGCGTCGGCGTATTGTATGGCAAACGAAGATTATTAGAGAAAATGCCTCCCTATCAGGCAGGTGGTGAGATGATCAGTAACGTAAGTTTTGAAAAAACTACTTACAATGATATTCCGTACAAATTTGAAGCAGGTACTCCTAACATTGCTGGCGTGGTAGCTTTCAAGCAGGCCGTTGATTTTGTGCAAAGTATTGGTAAATCCAACATCCATGCGCATGAGCAGCTTCTTCTGGATTATGCCCAGCAGCAATTAGAGCAAGTGCCCGGATTGAAAATTATCGGAACAGCTGCGCAAAAAGTAAGTGTGGTTTCTTTTGTGGTAGAAGATGTTTTTCATTTTGATATCGGTCAAATGCTGGATGCAAGGGGCATTGCTATACGTACCGGACATCATTGCACCCAGCCACTTATGGATAGCTATGGTATAGAGGGCACGGCCAGGGCTTCTTTTTCTATGTATAACACTAAAGAAGAAATTGATAACCTGGTAGAAGGCTTAGTTAAAATTGTGAAAATGATGCGTAAATAATATGGAAGGAACAATTAATGAAATCCAAGACGAGATCATTGAGGAATTCTCCGTATTAGAGGGAGATCAGGAGATGACCAATTTTTATATTATGGAGCTTGGCCAAAAGTTGCCTGAATTAAAAGAAACCTACAAGACAGAAGATAATATTATTAAAGGTTGTCAGTCTAAAGTATGGGTGGTGCCTGAACCAGAAGGTGATCGTTTGCATTTTAAGGCAGACAGCAATTCTGCCATCACCAAGGGGCTAGTGAGCCTGCTAGTGCGTGTGTTTGATCATCAGAAAGCGGAAGATATCCTGAATACTGATTTGTATTTCATTGATAAGATTGGCATGAGCCGTTTTATCGGGACCCAACGTTCCAACGGATTTGCTGCCATGATCAAGCAGATCAAATTATTTGCTTTAGTACAAAAAGACCGAGTGGAAGCCGCTAAATAAATGTATTAGCATAATGAGTGAAGAAAAATCAAATATTGAAAACCTGAGGGAGAAAGTTGTTGACGCGATCAAAACGGTATATGATCCTGAAATTCCGGTTGATGTATACGAACTAGGCCTGATTTACGAAATCAGTGTGTATCCCGTTAATAATGTGTTTGTATTGATGACCCTTACTTCCCCTTCCTGCCCGGCAGCAGAGACGATACCTTCGGAAGTGGAGCAAAAGATCAAGCAGATTGAGGGGATTGGTGATGTGAAGATTGAGTTGACTTTTGATCCGCCTTTCACACAAGACATGATGTCTGAAGTTGCTAAGTTGGAGCTTGGCTTCATGTAAAATAAATTATTCAAACATTCCGTAAATTTATAAAGATATGTATCCAGAACAATTAGTTGCCCCTATGCGTCAAGATTTGACCAGCGTCGGGTTTCAGGAGCTTAAAACCTCTGAAGATGTAGAAAATCACCTGAGCGATCACAAAGGCACCACATTAATGGTGATTAACTCCGTGTGTGGATGTGCTGCTGGTGCTGCCCGTACAGGGATTAAGTATGCCTTGCAACACAGTGAAAAGAAGCCTGATCACCTCACTACGGTGTTTGCCGGAGTAGATCAGGAAGCAGTAGCTAAAGCGCGTGAATATACTTTGCCTTACCCTCCTTCTTCACCGGCTATTGCTCTTTTTAAGGATGGAGAACTGGTTCATTTCGTAGAAAGACACCATATTGAAGGCCGTCCTGCCGAAATGATTGCTGAACATTTGGTAGATGTATTTGAAGAGTATTGTTAAGTCAATCATTTATACAAACACAAAGGAGGATGTAAAATCCTCCTTTTTTTATGTCTGATCAGAATGAAAATCTTGTTTTAAATTCCTCCATCTCATCCAGTATTTGGTCTTCCTCCCAAGGAGAAATATGCTCAAACAACTTCAGGTCGGTATTCACTGAAAGCTCACGCAGACCCATGTGCCGGTTAACAAAGATGAACTCAAGATCAAAGTAAATAGCCTTCACCACATCCACGATGTCCAGGATCTGGAAGTTTTTGTCTACCAAATTATAAATATCAGATGGCATATTAGTGTGAAGCAGTTGCGTTAGAACCTCCCCTACCCTTTGTACATTGATAAAGGCCCTTCTCTGTTTTCCATCTCCATGAATAGAAATACGGCGCTTAAAATTTGCCTCAAACATAAAGCGGTTGATCACCGCGTCAAAGCGTAAGCTCTCGTTGAAACCGTATACATTACCGCAGCGCATAATGTAAGTAGGTATTTTTTTGAACAACCTTCTCACATGCTCCTCTCCTCTTAGTTTGGAAATCCCGTAGATTGTTTGAGGATTAGGCGTAGAGTTTTCGTCTACCAATTCATGGGAAGAACCATAGACGGAGGTACTGCTCAGATATACCAGTTTTTGTACTTCTGATGATTCTTCGATGGCATAAACCAGCTCAGCGGTGCCCCAGTGGTTCGTTTGCTCGTAGGCGTGTCCATCCGTAGTTACGAAGGGTGTAACGACTTTTGCTGCCAAATGATATACTATATTGGCCTGTTTCACTGCGGCGCGTAACTTACGCGTATCCAGTAGTTCGCCATGAATAAGCTCCACTTTGAGCGTTTGCTGGGGTGATTGCGCTTTCAGGGATTTTCCCAAAAACAGGTGAAAATTATCACGCGATAAATTATCATACACCATAATACGCGAAATGGACGGGTCTTTGGCGAGTTGGGCAATTAATTGGGTGCCCACATAGCCTGCCCCACCAGTAACTAAAACAGTCATAATTTAAGATTTAACCAGATCAGTATTTAATCCACATTCAGTTTTGTTCATACCATACCAGCGGGCTTCCCGCTCCTGCATGTCAGGGTCAGGCTTTTTGGTACAGGGTTCGCAGCCAATACTGGCGTAGCCTTTGGCGTCCAGCGGATGGCGGGGCAGGTCATATTCCCGGATATAAGCGAACACTTCCTGAACGGTCCAATCCAACATAGGATGAAAACGGAGTACGTCATGAGGAGCCGGCTGCTCTACTTTCATGGCTTGCCTTACTTTGCTCTGTTCCGCCCTGATGCCATTAATCCATATATCAAAATCTCCCATGATACTTTCCATGGGCTGGGTTTTGTTTAGAAAACAGCAATAATCAGGATCAGAAGTAAAGAGTAAGTTGCCTTCCGCATCGCGCTGCTGATGCTTGGGTACCAAGGGATTGAGCCTGATTACATTCATGTCAAACCTTTCGGATACTTCATCGGCAAAGGCTACTGACTCAGGGAAAAGGTATCCGGTGTTTAGAAAATAAACCGGTATACTTTTGTCAATTCGGCTCAGCATGTGTAGCAATACAAGACTGTGGGTTTGGAAAGATGAAGTGGTAAAAAGCGTTTTGCCTTCACTTTTGTATCTTTCCAACTGCTGCTTAATCTGCTCAAATTTCACAATGGGGTGTTATAAGGGTAAATCAAAATGAATACTTGATGGTAAACGTATACCCCTTGGATACGAAAAATAAATACAAGGAGTTCATAAATTTTTGCTCAATAATCTGAGCGCTTATCTTTGCTGACCTAATCTTAGTAAACATGCACGCTTTATTCAATAACTTTCTGGAATATAACCACCATGCCAATCAGCTTTTTGTCAAAAGCTTTGTAAATGACGAATTTAGGGAGGAAAAAGGCATCAAATTATTTAGTCATATCATCAATGCGCATCATATCTGGCTGGCAAGGATAAACCATGAAACACCACTGTTTGATGTATGGGGAATTCATGTGGTCAATAGCTTTTCTAAGGTAAACGAAGAAAACTATCGTCAATCCATTAAGCTTTTACAGAAAGAAAAAGACATGGGCAGCATTGTTGAATATAGCAATACGAGAGGACAAAAGTATCAAAATAGTGTGCAGGAAATATTTATGCATGTTGTCAACCACTCTACTTACCACCGGGGCCAGGTGGCAAGGCTGATCCGCGAAAGCGGTTTAGAGCCACCAAAAACT
>JBBSOG010000298.1:0-7567 GCA_038259985.1 Cytophagales bacterium | reverse complement strand
GAATTGCTGGAACATATCACGGAGGCAGATATTCAGCAAGCGAACAAAGATTATGTGGGAGCGGTTGGGATCAGTCCCGATAGTTTCGCCCGTGTGGTTGCTTTTGCGATCAGCCAACCGGAGGATGTAGATATCAACGAAATTATCTTCCGTCCAACCTCTCAGGAGCTTTAGAATAGATTGGGTTAATTGTAACATCACTATTAAAATAAATGAATATGGAAAATCGCACGTTAGGAGCCGCAGGTCTTGAAGTTTCTGCCCTTGGATTGGGCTGTATGGGTATGAGCTTTGGGTATACACCCATCCCGGATAGAAATGAAATGATTGCTTTAATCCGCAAAGCCGTTGAAAAGGGGGTTACCTTTTTTGATACCGCAGAAGTCTATGGACCTTTTACGAATGAAGAACTCCTAGGTGAAGCACTGGAACCTTTCAAGGGACAGATAGCCATTGCTACCAAGTTTGGCTGGAAACCTGCTCCTGACGGGAAGTGGACTGAACTGGACAGTCATCCTGAAAATATCAGGCGGGTGGCAGAGGAGAGTCTTATAAGATTAAAAACGGATGTGATAGATTTGTTTTACCAACACCGGGTAGACTTAAATGTGCCGATTGAAGATGTAGCAGAGACTGTAAAGGACCTGATTCAGGAAGGAAAAGTAAAGCACTTTGGACTTTCTGAAGCAGGCGCTGAAACTATACGCCGGGCACATGCGGTACAACCCGTAGCAGCCTTGCAAAGCGAATATTCACTATGGCACAGAAAACCTGAAGAGGATATCATACCGACACTCGAAGAATTAGGAATTGGCTTCGTTCCGTTTAGTCCTTTAGGAAAAAGTTTCTTAACAGGGAAAATTGATAACACCACGCAATTTGACAAGGCTGATTTCCGTAACACCCTGCCTCGCTTTCAAGAGGAAAACCGGAAGGCCAACCAGGCAATGGTAGAACTACTTAACACAATTGCTACACAGAAAAACGCTACACCGGCACAGATAGCATTGGCTTGGTTATTGGCGCAAAAACCGTGGATTGTTCCCATTCCAGGTACAACGAAGGTCCACCGTTTGGAAGAAAACTTAGGGGCTGTGAATGTTGAATTGAATCCAGATGATTTACATCAAATAAACGAAGCCGCATTACAAATCACCGTTCATGGGGCAAGATACACAGAAGCAGGCGAAAAGATGACGGGGCGCTAAAGATCAATAAATTGAGGGCATTCTTTAAAGAGTATTTAAATTAGCAACAGGGTCATGAAATATTCAGTTTTAATGATTTTGATATTGATGTCAGTTCTTGTCAGTGGCGCATTGTCTTGCAACAACGAAGATGAGAATATCAAAAGAGATTACAATACACCTATGACAAACGGGAAAATCAAAATTACGGTCAATTCACAAACCTTTACGGCTACTCTTTTGGACAATAATTCGGCAAAAGCATTCAAGGAAATGTTGCCTTTGACTATCAATATTACTGAGTTGAACGGCAACGAAAAATATTACGACTTGCCAAACAGTCTTCCGACAAATTCGTCCAATACGGGAACAATAAAAAATGGAGACCTAATGCTCTATGGTTCGAAGACATTGGTATTATTCTACAAAACCTTTTCGACCTCTTACAGCTACACAAAATTGGGTTCGGTAGATGATGTGACAGGTTTGGCTTCGGCATTAGGTTCAGGAAATGTAACCGTTACTTTTGAAGTGGAATAAAAAGCTTCATACAGATATACCACAAAGCCCACAGAGGCAAAGACATTATGCATTTTTCCATCTGCACAGAGACGACAAAATCCGTAAAGAGCCTTCCTTTTCGATAAAAAAAAGTTAGCAAATCTCCAACACTGACCAACAAAAGCACGAAATAAAGCCAGCGTACAACATCATATAAGCGTAATGCGAGCTGAAAGATTAAAATTAAGTATTTTGCTTGTAAGAAACTTTGCCGTGTTCAGAATTGAACCGCTTTAAAATCCCGCACTACGCTTATGTTTAATGTTGTACGTAATTTCAAACCGTGAGGAAATAGAGATACATCAAGAAGTTTAATCAACTTTGGTATTTTTACCAAATCACTAATGATGAAGCAACATGGAGCAAGATATCAGATGGGAACAGCGATTTTCAAACTTCGTGTTGGCTTTTTCAATACTCATCTCACCCTCTCCCAGGTAACATAACGCACGTCAATACACATACTGGAAACTCCCAGCACATCCAGACAGGGCCGAATACCATAATCTAGCGTGAGCTTTGTCCTGTCTTTGTTGAAAGCAATGCCCACCTTGTCCTCTGCATCTGAGCTGTATTGTAATTGCAAATCTTCAAGATTAAGATAGGGGTTTTCGTCGTCCAGGCCGTAATAGTCCGTATCCAAGATAATCAAATTATCCGCCTCAATGCGGTAATTCCCTATATACTGCGAAGCATAGCCCAGTAAGTTGTGGGATTCGTCCAAGACCATGAGCACATAGCTGTAAGTGCCATCCTGGCGATAAGTAGTTTCATTGCGATAGATTTGCGGAGGCGTGGTTTCCAGGGGAGATTCCGAAAACCAGGTATCCTGAATCAGCAGGCGCAAGCCTTCTTCGTCCAATTCTTCTTCCTGGCAGGATAAAAAAGGGAGAAAGATGAACGGAAGAAACCAGAGGAGCAATCGGCCCGTATTTGACGGGAAAGAATGACAGCGCTTATACATCTTGAGGATTTTTTAGTAAAGACCATTTTTCCGCAGATAAGGTTGGAATTTTTATCAGACGGTATTCAGGATGAATAAAAAAGTTTGGCAGCCAGGATGCTTGATTTGATTGAGAGGCAAGGCTATTCTTACAGCTTCTGCAAGTTTGGCAAGGCTTATGCTTCAGCTTAGGCGTGAGATTAAACGCCCTCTAGTGTTGAGTGCGTTGCATAAGGGTAAATTCTAAAGCGCATGAGGCATTTTCACTATCTGTTCATCATTCTTTTTTCATTGCTGCTGGCTTGTGGGCCTAGCAAGGAGGAAAAATTTGAACAAGCAGTGAGAAGCCAGGCCATGGATTATTTTGCTACCTATCAGCAACGCAAAGACTGGAAAAAATTCCTTACTTTCTATCATTCTGAAATCACTTTTACCGATGCTGCCCTGAAAACCCGCACCCGTGGCATTGAGGCTTTTGAAGAATTCTACAACTGGCCGGATACCAACTTTCAAAAAATCAGTCCTGCCCAAAAACACCTGGAAGTCATAGATATTGTGGCCCAGGACAGCCTGGTAGTGGCCAGGGGACATTTCAATCCCTTCTATTGGCATGGCGAAAAACAAGACTGGTCAGGGGGCTTTACTATTTGGCTTTATTTTGACAAAGACCTTAAGATCAGGCATCAGGTAGATTACATCCAATATCCTGCTTCGGTGATCCTGTCGGCAAGAAGGTAGTGCTTTTTTCGTAAAATAATTTAGCCTTCACATGATTTAGTGCATGGTTTTTCTTCATAAATTCATCAACAAATTTTATGAAACGAAGATGAAAGCCTTACTGCTGGTGCTGCTTTTGCCCACCTCTCTTTTGGCCCAACACCTGCGGGGCGGCCTGATGTACACCGACGTTTATAACGTGCCATTTGTAGATGGCCACCTTCCCAAGTTGCGCTATACTTTGGGGTTGAGTTTTGACATTGATCTGCCGGTCTGGGACCCTTACTTCCTAAGGGCCGAGACCCGCTATGCAGAGAAAGGCTATCGGACACAAGTCAACGAAGGAAGTGTGCAGCGCGATTTTCAACTGGAGTTTTATTATATCTATCAAACTTTTGCTGCCGCTTACAAACTTACGCCCAAGGTTACTCCTTATCTGGGCCTGGAATTTGGCGCTCTGGTTCGCACCCAACTCAAGTCTGGCAACCGATATATTAACATCAAAGGCACTTATCATCCGGTAGACCTGGGCTTTCTGGCCGGAGTTCAGTTTTTCAGCAATTCTCCCGTTTCCCTGGACATAAGGGCAGCCACCAGCGTGATACCTAACTTAACTTATGAGTCTTTTGATGATTTTGGTAACCCCAGAGGCCGAATAAGGGGTGTTAACCATCTTACGCTGGAAGTGGCGGCTATGATCAGGATGTTCAAACTCAGATATCAGCAATGAAAATTTTCTATTTATCTATCTCTCTGCTACTGCTAGGCGGCTGTAATGAGGTCTACATCCCCGACCCAGTAGAGTTGCGCATTGCCAAATACTCCGAAGAGGGCCATCAGGTAGGCGGAGCTATTGTCAACGGCGACAGTTGGAAGACTATCAGCAGTAGATGCTATTTATTCGGTGGTTGTGATGCATCATCCATGCACATCCAAGCGTTTCCTGATACAGATAGCCTAGTGGTTTCTTTTCTAGGAAGCATGCAGGATGGTGTCCGGGAGGGGGATGATTTGGATTTTCAGTTTATCCTGAAAGGACTTTCAATACAAGATTTTCACGACATGCGCCAGCTTAATGGCCAAAAGTATATCCTCAATGATCAGGATGTCTGGGCACAAATAGGCCGTTTTGATCCTTACTATGAAGATAGCAGCGCTCTAACACCTTGTAATAGGGGACAAATTTTATTCAGAAAAGTAAAACATAGAGTATCTGATAATCAAGGCAGTTACCCTGGCTATATTCTTGCCGGAACTTTTGGACTGGAATGTGAGCAAAACGGATCACTAACGACCATCTATCAAGGCCGCTTTGATTTTTTTATTGAGAATGGCGGGGTGATCTTTCCTTATGATACATTGTTTTAATAGGCTACTTCCCTAAAACCCATTTCTTTTGCTTCATTCTGCTGCCCAAGAGAAAAACTAATAAACTATTGCTCAATTATACTGCATCGGTGTTTTGCTGAAGCCTTTTCTTAAAATCCCAATCTGCCCTATGTGGTAGGCGATATGATGGTTTATAAATGCCCAAAGCTCGCCCGATGAAGCAGCTACCTGATCAAAGAGGGCAGGCGGTTTAGCTTCAAGCATTTCAGGAGTCAGCTTTTCCAAACGACTGCGCAGCGGGCTGTGCATCAGATTCCATTCCTCTTTGATTTCTTCAATGCTTGGATAGGGGAAATTATCTTTGGCCTCCGACTGTCCCATTACCGCAAACAGCTCATTCCATTTTACATCCGGATCCATACCGGCCATAGCGGCCAAGCCGTATTGTGAATTTAACAGATGCCCGGTCAGGTATTTCACATGATTGATACAGGGATCGTCGTTTAGTCGCTGGTTGGTTTCTTTATCCGAAAACCCGTCCAGCACATTGTTGAACAAGCGCTGGTGCAGGTCATATTGAGTGAGTAGTAAGTTGTTCATGATTGTAGTTTTTGATGGAAAGGGAAAGCTTTCATTGTGAAATGATCAACACTTCATGGCTGTTTGCCTTTCTACATAGGTCTTGAAGTTATGTAAGACAGATTGGCAAAATGCCTTCTACTCATCTAGCGGGGTTGTTGTCTCTGGATCAAAGGTTTCTGTAATATCTGTTTTTTCACCATCTTGCCTGAATAGGATGCTTGATTTTCTACCATCCGATAAGGTGTATTCAATCAGTTCGTGGGTGACTACCGTATCGTATTTGCCACGATGGTCAAAGCCGAGGCTGCCATCTTTGGTTTCCATCCGGTAGAAAAATTTTCCTTCATCTTGCAAGTCATTTTCAACTTTTGGTGTATGCCAATCGTCATTTACATTGTTCCATTGAGCAATGTGCTCAGGTGTTGACCAAAACTTCCAGACCTTATCTACCGGGGCATGGACGATTGTGTTTACTGTTATATTTTTCATTCGTGTATTCCTTTTAAGGATCATGTCGTTCATAAGTGAGCAATACCACGCCGCTTTTGAAAATTCTTATGTCAATCAGCTTTAAGTCAAGTTTGTGCTGTATTCCTTCAAAAAGCGCCTTGCCACTGCCGATAGCCACCGGATCAATCATGATCTCATATTGGTCAATGAGCTTAGCCTCAGAAAATTGGTTGACGATACTGCCGCTTCCCAAAATGGTCAGGTCGCTTCCCTGGGTTTCTTTCAGTTTTTTGATCTTCTCAACGATGTCACCATCCATCACCCTGGTATTATTCCATTCGGCAGCTTTCAGGGTGTTAGAAAAAACAATTTTTTCTGCTATGTTCATTCCGATCGCCACCTCAGGAAACATTTCTACTGCCGTGGGTGTCGGCCAGAAACCGCTCATCATCTCATAGGTAGTCCTGCCGAAGAGCAGCACACTTTCGGATTGCAGTGATTCCTCGGAGTATTTTCCCTCTTCGTCACCGTGACGGTGCCAGCTGGTGTCTTCTTCTACGCCCTTATAAAAACCATTGAGCGTTAAAAAGGTGAATGAACTGAGCTTACGCATATTGGTAAGCTGCCTGAAGCGCTGCGATATCAAACTTCTTCATCTGCAAGTAAGCCTGGGCTACCCTTTGTGATTTTGCAGCTTCTTCGGCCTGCCCATCGTACCAAAGGCAGAGCACCATGTCTTGTTTCTTGTTTTCCATTGGTGTTGTTTTATATAAAACTAGGGCTTATCTACCATTTTTAGGAAGTGGTATTGCGACAATATAGCGGGCGGATTGCGACAAAATGAGATGGTGCCTTTTCTACATTTTGCTTATTATCGCCTATGAAAGAAAATCAGTCCTGCCCTGCGATTAATATAATGCCGTATTGTCACTTCGTTTTGGCAATGTATACGAAAAATGAACTACACTTTCGGCAATGCCACCCGTGGCTTTATAAAAATCCAGCGCATGCGGGTCTTCAACGTCTGCCTGCACAAAGATTTCTTGGTATCCATGTTCGGCACAATACTGCTGTAAACCAGCCATCAACTTTCTGCCAATGCCTTGGCGTTGCCAGTTTGTCCCTACTGCCAAATCAAAAATATACATTTCACTGGATGCAAAATGAGTAGAAGGCAAGATGATGTGCGCGGTCAGCCCGCCTACTACTTTTTCATCTGCCAATGCCACGTAGATGATGACGCTATCTTTCTCCAGCATGCTTTGCAGATGCTCAGAAGCAGGTAAGGTGAAGTTTTGCATCTCAAAGGCATCTTCATACACCTTGATCAGATCAATGAAAAGCCCCAAGTCATATTTGGTCAGTTTGCGACAGATTAGATTTTCCATACGCTATATTTTTTTTAGCCTAATCATTAACCGAAGTAATCCACCAGGTATTGCCAAAGGGGTCCAATACGCCACAGGTCCTTCCGTAATCTTGATTGCTAAGCTCCATCACGGAAGTTGCGCCCGCATCCAGGGCTTTTTGATAACTTTCGTCGGCGTTGTCTACATAAACAAAGAGATTGGCAGTTTGTGGTTTCCATTGTTCCCTGGCCTCGGTAAACATGAGGGTACATCCTCCAATAATGATCTCAGCGTGCATGACGCTTTTTTCGTCTTCGTGCAGTTTATGCTGGAGCACTTCCGCGTTAAAAACCGCTTTCGTAAAGTCAATAAATTTTGCTGCCCCTTCAAGCATGAGATAAGGCATGACGGTTTGATGTGCTGCTGGAATTTTCATTTTTTTGTTTTTT
>JBBSOG010000297.1:0-7577 GCA_038259985.1 Cytophagales bacterium | reverse complement strand
AGGAGACTCTCCGACGTGGAACGTTTCACCGCCTTAGGCGGTTCAGAGTGACGTTTAATTACGATGGTCACATACGGGCTTATTGCCCCATCTCCCCACGCTCAGCGCATGACTTTTGGCACTTATGTCTTATGTCACGCCTATGATCATGCATCTTCTAGGAATGATGCGTTGTAACCCGGCGGTTACTATGTATTTTCATGCGCTGATGTGCCGTGGACGCGGGGTTAGTAGACCTCTTTCACCGAAAGATATGCCAAAATGTCTGTAAACAGGCACTTTTACCCGCGTTGATGGGTATTCACCCCGCGTTTATGAGACATATTCTTAGGAAGATGTGTAGTAGACGTAAGGTTTTGTCATTTGTTTGTGCGCTGATGTCTACCGACCCCGCGTCTGCTATACATCGTCCGGTACTTGCCCCCTGGTTTTACTGTCATTTTGGCGCAAAAACAAGCTTTTCTGTACTCTTGCCCTAAAGACTACATGCGTAATGATATCCTGCGCTGATGAAGTAATGAATTGCCTGCCACCCTTTATTTTTGATTTGTTTAAACCAAATACCATCATGAGTTATCATTCTATCTCTAAAACATTGGCCACCGCCAACACTTACATTGAAAATACCCAGGCACAGCCGGAGATCCTGAGAAAAATGGGCCTGCAGGGCTTTAACCTGAAACGCATACAGGAAGGTACTGCGTTGAAGAACCATGCCTTGCTGTTGCATACTCAAAAAACCGAACGCTACGGGGAGAAACAAAATCTGGCTGCCCAGCTTAAAGATCATGAACAGCAGGCCCACGAAACCTTTATGGACCATGTGGGGATGGTGAAGTTTGCCTTTCGCAAAGATGAGCTCACCCTGAATGAGTTTAACGTAGACAAGATATCTAAAAAAATTAATGAGTGGCCCATGCAAGCAAGCTACTTCTATACCAAAGCTACCGCCTATGTAGGCACTTTAGCACCCTTTGGGCTTAGTGCCGAAGCCCTCTCCCAGGGCCAAGCCATGGTAGAAGCAGTAGCTGGCGCCCGCAACAAGCGCCTGGTGCGCAAAGGAGAGGCAGAAGAAGCTACCCGTCTCCGTGACGAATCTATTAAAGCACTCAAATCCTGGATGCATGACTTCCGTACCATTGCCCGCGTGGCGCTCAAAGACAGTCCACAGTTGCTGGAATCCCTGGGCATAAACGTCAAAACACAGAAGGTCTAGGGTTTTAGTTTCCTTTTTTCTCTCCACAGACCTTACGCTGCTTCATTTGGTCTGTCTGGGCGACCCCGTGGAGACAAAGACCAGGGGGTGGATTTTCAATTTCCTATTTTTAGATGTTCCTATTCCTCACTGACCATATCCAGCAGATTTGCAGGTTCGTCGGTGGTGATGAAGTCAAACCCTTGGTCCAGCATCCACTGCATCACCTCTTCATCATTGACTGTCCAGGCGTTGAGGGTTAAACCTACGTCTTTAGCCTGTTCAATCCACTCAGGATGCTGTTGAAAAACTTTGAAATGGTAATCCAGGCCCCAGAAGCCAGCGTCTTTGGCTTGCTGAGGGGTGAGGTCACCATTCAGATAAGCCACCCGCGCCTTTTTGTCCATCGCTACTACTTTTTTGCAGGCGTCCAGGTCAAAAGAGATGTAATCCACCCAGTCTTGCGCATTCAGTTTTTTGACCAGCGCTACTGATTTTTGGGTAAGTTCCAGCGTCCTGGCTTTACTCACTTTGGAACTCTTGATCTCAAAGATCAGCTTGGTTTTGCGCTGCTTCATCCCTGCTTTCAAGTAGTCCTCTACCGTGGGAATAACTTCTCCGTTCGGCATTTTCTTCTTGCGTATTTCAGCGTAAGTAGTTTCTTCAATCGCCAAGCCTTCAAACTCAGCATCGTGATTAGCCACCAACACCCCGTCCTGGGTCATCCAGGCATCAAACTCACTGCCTGCGCAGCCCAGTGCAATCGCTTGTTGGAGGGAAGCCATAGAATTTTGGGGAAGCTTGTTGGCTTTCCAGGCCCCACGGTGGGCAATCACTTTATTCTGAAGAAATTGTGCCATAGCGTTTTCACTTAAAAGGGATAGACATATCAACGCAATTGCAAAAAGAGTAGCTTTCATGGTATTCAAATTTTGTATCGCATAAAGCTAGGGTAAACTTCGCCGAAGCACAACTTACTTACTTTAAGAAAATGTTAAGTCCTACAGTAGCATAGATAAGCAAGCAATTAAAGTTAAGGACGTCAGATAAATTAGTTTAGACTAATTTATTGCCCTCGTTTCAACGAGGGTATGACGAGAGAGGCGTTTTAAACGCCTTTCACACAATGTCCTCGCATTGCATGCCGCGTGGGACACAAGGACAATAAATTAATTTTAATAGTAAAATAAACATGTCCAGGAACTTAGTATTTGTGTGGACGTAGACTTCGGAAGTTTTATAAGACGTTTCATCTAAAACTTCCGAAGTCTTTCTATATCTGCCTATCATTTTACCGTAAATTACGTTATTTTATCATCAGGATTGAACAAGCACTATGCATGAATGAGTCAGAGAAAAAACTGTATAACCATCTATACTACCGCCGTAAGAAGGAACAGGAAAGCAGGGTCAGGGATTCGGGAAATATCACCAAAGCGATTCTCAACCTGGAAGCTATCCAAAATGAGGTGACCAACCGCCACCTGCAATCCCCTTCCGAATACAGCAGAATGATTTTGGAAAACCTAGAGCGCCCGATCAAGGTACTCAGGCAGTACAAAGCACTCAAAGAACTGTTTGAACGCCGCATTGAGCACGTGTTGAACTTGGTGAAATCAGCTATTCAGTTTTCGGAGGTAGAAAAAAAGCATCTGGAAGAAGAGGAGGATGAAGATGAGTGATCAAACTATTATGATACCTGCCCCAGCATTGGATAAACTCTCCGGGATTGTCAAAAGGGTGACCTTTCACAGTCCTGAAAGCGGCTGGTCGGTGCTTAAGGTCAATACCTTTGACCGCCCGCAAGATGAAATCCCAGTTACGGTGCATCAGTCCAAAGTGTTTGCCGGGGCCACTATGGATTTTTACGGAGTGTGGGTTAATCATCCTACCTACGGGCGGCAATTTAAAGCCCGGCGGGTAGAAGAACGCAAACCCGCCACTGCCCATGCTTTGGAAAAATACCTGGGTTCTGGCCTCATCAAAGGTGTAGGCCCGAAAACCGCCCGAAAGATTGTCAAATATTTTGGGAAAGAAACCTTGGATGTCTTTGAGCATGATACTGAAAGGCTTACGGAGGTTCCGGGCATCGCTAAACTTAAGCTAAATGCTATCCAGACGGCCTGGTCAGAACATCAGGAAATCCGCGAGGTGATGATGTTCCTACAGTCCCATAACATCAGCACCTTATTCGCAGTAAAAATCTACAAAGTATATGGCAAACAGGCGATTGCTATTGTCCAGCAGAACCCCTATCGCCTCGCCCAGGATATCTATGGTATTGGTTTTCTGAGTGCCGACAAAGTGGCGTTGAGCCTGGGATTGGCCAAAGATTCCTCCGCCAGGGTGCGGGCAGGCATCAGTCATGAGTTGCAGAGTGCCCGGGAAGAAGGGCACTGCTACCTTACCCGTGAGCAGATCGTTGAACAGACATTAATTTTGCTAGAACTAACGGAGGAGCAGCGGATCGTGGACGAACTACATACCATGGAAAATGAGGATGAACTGAAAACACGCTCTGTGCCTGCCGAAGATGGAATGCATACAGCTTATTATGCCCACTCCCTTTTCTTTGACGAAGATTATCTAGCCAAAAAGACCTTGCAGCTGGCAGAAACAGAAGTTAATATTGACCAGCATCGTGTACAGCAGTGGATTACTAAGTATTGTTTGGAGCATGACATCCTGCTCAGTGATGAACAGTCAGCAAGTGTGAAGATGGTGATTGGCAGAAGACTGTGCATACTCACCGGTGGCCCGGGATGTGGCAAGACAACAACTACCAAAGTCATTGCTGCCCTACTAAAATCCATGCGCAAGGAGGTGTTGCTGGCAGCACCAACCGGCAGGGCCGCTCAGCGCATGAGCGAAGTGATCGGGCAGGAAGCCAAAACCATCCACCGCCTGCTGGAATGGGAACCTATGCGGGGTGGTTTTAAAAAAACCGAAGAAAATCCGCTGGCATGTGATTTCTTGATTGTAGATGAATCCTCTATGTTGGATGTCCACCTGGCAGCTTCCCTCTTCCGAGCAGTCCCACCCCACGCTCAACTCCTACTCATCGGCGATGCCGACCAGTTGCCCTCTGTGGGCGCAGGTAACGTTTTCAAAGACCTGATTTTTTCTGAAAAAGTAGTCTGCGCCAGATTAACCAAAGTGTTTCGTCAGGCAGCAGAGTCTAAGATCATTCAGTATGCCCACCAGATTAACCAGGGAAAGGTTCCTCCCGTAGAAACACCCTTTCAGCATCCTGAGCTGTGGAAAAAGCGAGAAGATTGTCTCTTTGTTGATGCTGAAGAAGCCACCAAAGAACAAATTCATTTCATTCAGAAAGTAAAAAAACTGGCAGACAGGCAATACGAAGATATCCTACAAGCTGCCGAACCGCAAGAGGAATACAATATGTACCGGGAAAACTTAGTGATCCCGGAGAAATTTGCCCATGTGGATATTGATAAACTGCTGGCCGCCAATACGCATACCAACGAACTGATGGAAGTACTGCAAAGAGTCAATCCCTGGTCTTCGCTGCACTGGGGATTCTCTGCGGTAGACATGGTAGAAAGGCTTTACCGGGAGATTATTCCCAAATATTTCGGAAAATCGGTAGAGATTCAAATCCTCAGTCCGATGACCAAAGGTAGCCTGGGCACGCATAGTCTGAACGAAATGATTCAGGAGTCGGTGAACCCTGAGTGGGAAGGCAAGGCCCAGCTTGATTTTGGTGGCAGGATTTTCAGGGTCGGTGACCGGGTCATTCAGCGAAAGAATAACTATGACCTGAATGTGTTCAACGGGGACATTGGAAAGATTAATGAGGTCAACAGCGAGGATATGAGCTGCACTGTGATATATAATGATGAGAAAACAGTGGTCTACGAAAGGGCGCAACTCCCTGAGTTAGAGTTGGCTTATGCCATTACCATACATAAGTCGCAAGGCAGTGAATTTGAGGTAGTCATTTTGCCTATTGTTACCCAGCATTATAGCATGCTGTTCCGCAACTTGATCTATACTGGACTGACCAGGGCAAGAAAACTCGCTGTATTCGTGGGTAGCCGCCGGGCACTTCGCCGGGCAGTCACCCAGCAAAACAGCGCCCAAAGGCAGACTGCTTTGCAATGGTTGGTGAAAGAAGGGAAAGTGTAGCTAAAGCCTGTTTATCGTCTTCGTTTCTGAACGCGGCATGCAATGCGAAGACGCCCCAATCGTCCTTGTCTGTTACGAGGATGCCTGAGACCGGCGATTGTATCGCCCGTCCTCAGCCCTTTTCATTACATGTATATGTTTCTATAAACACATTTTAATACTTGGCAGGTACACCTTTTCCTGGCAAAGTCGCCTGGATAAACTGACGGATATCATTATTGGCCGTTTCTAGGTCTTCCCGTCTGAGGTACATCATATGTCCGCTGCGGTAGCCCTTAAAACTCAGGCGGTCTTGCATCCTACCGCTGGGATCAAGGTGCCACATCGTATATTTAGCATTGAAATAAGTAGTTGCCCCATCAAAATATCCCGATTGTACCATTACGTTCAGGTAAGGATTCTGAGCCATCGCCTGTCGTAGGTTTTCTCCGGTTTGATCACCCGTTCTATCCCAGGGATGCACCGGCCCAAACATATTGTATTTGATATCGGT
The DNA here is from genome assembly GCA_038259985.1 of Cytophagales bacterium. Lineage (GTDB taxonomy): Bacteria > Bacteroidota > Bacteroidia > Cytophagales > Cyclobacteriaceae > Catalinimonas. Next base: position 1,740 of record JBBSOG010000297.1, on the reverse strand, counting down.
CTTGTAATTCAGCTGATTTCTGAAGTAATAGTTGATTGCCGGAGTGAAGGCATGCAACCAGCTTGTCAGTTCCGAATTATAATCGGGTTCTTCCCCGGCCAGCTGACGATCAATGCCCAAGTAACGCGAATCCAGACGGCCCAAGGTATATCCACCTTTCTCGCGCAGCAAGGCTTTCCAGAAATAGGAAGTCGGCACGTCCAGGTTATGTTGCAAAATCTCCTTTTCAGTCAGCCCGGAATACTCGGACATTTTGCTGGCCATTTCATTCTTCCTGTTTCCTTCCAGGAAGCCGCCTTTTGCCATAGCAGGCAGAAGTACATTGATGGTAAAAGCTTCCACTTCAGGCAATAATACATCCAGGTCTTTCTGCTGATGCTGAGTGGAAAGTGCTTTTTGGTACCATGCTGCTGCGGCAAAATAGGGCAAACGGTTAGCTGCATCAATAGGACCATTTCTTTCAATACCTAATCCGGTGGGCGATACCAGGATGACACCGTTGAGGTACATCCACTGCGCCTCTTGCAGTTCCAACGCCAACCCGGATACACGGGCGGTACCGTAACTTTCGCCGATCAGGTATTTGGGGGAAGTCCAGCGGTTAACCCGGCCTACAAAAGTGTTCAGCCACTCCGCCAGATATTTGATATCGGCATTGACGCCAAAGAAAGTTTCTCTTTCTGTTTCTTCATCCAGTACCCGGGAGTAGCCGGTATTCACCGGGTTGATGTATACAATATCTGCCACATCCAGGATAGAAAAAGGATTCTCTTTGATGCCGTAGGGCTGGATAGGAAAACCCTCATCATCAATTTCCAGCACCTGTGGCCCGGTATACGCGATATGCATCCAAACCGAAGCTGCTCCCGGCCCACCATTAAAGGAGAGGATCAGCGGACGGGCCGCGCGGTCATCTACGTCTTCCCTTTCATAATAGGTATAAAATAATGCGGCAATAGGTTCACCTTTTTCGTTCCATACCGGTTGTGTACCCGTGGTAGCAGTGTAAGAAAAGCTTTTGCCCAGTACAGTAGTTTGGTGGGTAGTAGTCACAGTAGAATCTGCGGGAAGTGCCAGCTTTTGTGCCGTTGCCTGGTATATGAAAAATACAGACAAAGCCAGCATGCTCAACATTTGCTTCATGATAGGGTAGATTGTGTTTGGCAATATATTTTCACAGTTTCGGGAAAACAGTCAAATGATCTGACTGTGTTATTCCGAAAAAGCGAAGATAAGTATTGCGCTCTATGAAGCCAATCAAAATAAAGATATTACTGTTTTTACTAGGCCGGCAAAACTATTCTTTTACACTTTGTAAATCATCACCGGAAAGTCCAACAGTTGGGTAAGGTTGATACTCGGGCCGTAGAATGAACGCATGACCCCGAAGAACTTATCTTTCACCATAATGACCAGCAAGTCCGGCCGGCCTATCTCATGGAGGTTATACTCGTATAGCCGATGATCGGACTTAGCTGACCAGCGGTTTGATGGTTTTTCGGGACTCTTTTGATTAAAGAGCGAGGCACTTAAATCCCTGATATCCATCATCTTATAAGTTGCTGCGAAGGTTTCAGCCAGGTTACGGGCATGGGTGGGAATATTATCCCTGCCTTTATCATCCAGATCAGCTACCACCAAAATATGTTCTATTGGCTGATACTTAATCCGGGGTGGAAGTAGCATCAGTGGGCAGTGAATGCGGTCAATAAAGGGATAAAGGTCGTTGACCTGGGTTTT
>JBBSOG010000296.1:0-7589 GCA_038259985.1 Cytophagales bacterium | reverse complement strand
GTTCAAATAAATGCTTAACCAAGCAAAGCAGATGATGAATAAAGAGATTTACGCCATTTACGGAGGCAGGATACAAAAATTCAAAATGGAGGCAGTGGCACATGCCGCTAGATATACACGCATCTCGTGGGGACGTACGCTGATGTTTGTACTTTTCCTGATATGCTTTGTTTTCTTCGCCAATCAGCAAAATAGCGCCGCGCTACTCATCATCACTCTTATTTTCATTGTATGCTTTCCTTTGTTGGTCAGGTACCACAATCGCTTAAAGAAAGAAAAATTTCATACTGATGGCTTGGTTAATATCAATGAAGAAGAAATAAACCGGCTGGAGGGCAAACTTAAAGGCTTAGAAAGTGGAGTAAAATTTAATGATCTACACCATCCGTATATAGGCGACTTGGATGTATTTGGTGAGCATTCTTTGTACCAATTGATTAACCGAAGTAATACATTCAAAGGAAAAGCGCTGCTGGCCGCCTGGCTAAAGCATGCTGCCAACAGGGAAGAAGTAATCAGCCGACAGGAAGCAGTGCAGGAGATGAGTCAACAAGTAGATTGGCGGCAGGATTTTCAGGCTCACGGCACAGTGGCTCGGGAAAATGAAGAAGATACCGATACGCTGCTCCAATGGGTAGCTGAACCAGTGGCTTTGGAAAAAAGAGGGTTATACAAAACAGCTTTATTGATTTTGCCTTTGGTGACACTCGCGGGAATTATCATGTATTTTTTTGCAGATGGAAATGCCTACTGGCCTATCATTGCCATTTTCATCAATGGATTTATCCTATGGTCAACGGCAGAAAAAGCGGGGATGACGCGCAAGAAAACGTTCCATAGCATCGGCGCATTACAAGCTTATCGCGCAATGATTCTTAGTGTAGAAAATAAGGAATTTAAGCACGATCGACTGCTACAATTAAAAGCTTGCTTTCAGCACGATGGCGTGCAGGCTTCCCGGGAAATCAGTAAATTGGAGTATATACTGGATAATTTTAATGCCCGGGCCAATCTTTTTTATCATATCTTTAATATTGTTTTCTTATTAGACATTTACTGGCTGCTGAGAGCAGATAAGTGGAAAATGAACCTGAAAGGTGACATCAACCATTGGTTTGATAGCATTAGTGAATTGGAAGCATTAAATAGTATCGCTGGTTTCGCATTTTCTAATCCGGAATATATCTTTCCGCAAATTGTGGAAGATGAATATGTCTTTGAAGCCGAAGCACTGGGGCATTGTTTGATCAAGACAAAAAACAGGGTGAGCAATGATTTTAGCATGCAGGGCAAAGGCAAGGTATGCATCATTACCGGTTCCAATATGTCGGGTAAGAGCACTTTCCTGAGAACGGTAGGCGTTAATATCGTACTGGCCTTGATGGGGGCGCCGGTTTGTGCCAAAAAGTTGAGCACTTCGATTACACAAATTTTTACCAGCATGCGTACCCAGGATTCCCTGGAAGAAAGCGTGTCTTCTTTTTATGCCGAACTCAAGCGCCTGAAACAATTATTACAAATGCTTGAAAACCCCCAACTTCCGGTGATGTTTATGTTGGATGAAATCCTGAAAGGCACCAACTCCCAGGACCGGCACAATGGTGCCGCTGCGCTGATCAGACAATTAAGTAAGCTTCCTGCTTTCGGTTTTGTCTCTACCCACGACCTGGAATTAGGTAGAATGGAAAAAGAACTGGACAGTGTGATCAACTATAGCTTCACCAGCAGCATAGAGCAAGATGAAATCTATTTTGACTATAAAATTCACAAAGGGATTTGCAAAAGCTTCAATGCCAGTAAACTCATGGCTAAGATGGGGATCGCTATTGAGGAGTAGGGTGGCTTTGAGCGTAGGCTTTTTGGCTTTTTAGGTTGGTGGATAATTGACTGTAACATTAATTTTTCAGGCACAAATAGTGTGTTTTTTTCATTTCAAATAAATCAATAAGAAATAGAATAATGTTAGTAGCGTTTTATCAGAACTTTAAGCTTGGTGTATTAGGCGGGGGTCAGCTCGGTCGGATGTTGATACAGTCTGCCATTGACTTCAACCTTGATGTTTGGATATTGGACCCTGACGAAAACGCACCCTGTAAAAACATAGCGACCCAATTCACCCAAGGTTCCCTTACTGATTTTGATACAGTATATGCTTTTGGAAAGCAGTGCGACCTGATCACTATTGAGATAGAAAACGTAAACACCCAGGCATTGAAAAAGCTCAAGGAAGAAGGGAAAAAAGTATATCCTGAACCCGAAATCATTGAGCTAATCCAAGATAAACGCAAGCAAAAGACGTTTTACCAAGAGCATCAGATTCCTACCGCTGACTTTGTACTTACTGACGATCGCGAAGATGTGCGCAAGTACATAACGATGCTTCCCGCCGTGCATAAACTGGGAAAAGAGGGCTATGATGGACGAGGTGTGCAAAAAATTAGCACTCCCCAAGAAATGGATAAGGCCTTTGATGCACCAGGAGTGCTGGAAAGAATGATTGATTTTGACAAAGAATTAGCAGTCATCGTAGCACGAAATAGCGATGGTGAAACAGAAACTTTCCCAGTAGTAGAGCTAGTTTTTCACCCTGAACATAATTTGGTAGAATATCTCTATGCCCCAGCCAGCATCAGTGAGAAAACCGCAGGAGAAGCGGATTTGCTTGCCAAGCAGGTCATAGAGAAGATAGGCATGACTGGCTTGCTTGCCGTGGAGATGTTTCTAACCAAAGAAGGTAAACTGTTGGTCAACGAAGTAGCCCCTAGAACACATAATAGTGGACATCATACCATTGAGGCTAATGTCACCTCCCAATTTGAACAGCACCTAAGGGCAATACTAAACATGCCTTTAGGATCTACAGCTACCAAAATCCCCGCTGCAATGGTTAATTTGTTAGGAGAAGGAGGCTATACAGGTTTAGCTAAATTGGAGGGTTTAGAAGATACATTGGCCATAGAAGGAGTCAAAGTACATTTATACGGAAAGAAATTGACTAAGCCTTTTCGGAAAATGGGCCACATTACTATTATAGATCAGGATATAAATCAGCTAAAGGGAAAAGTGCAAAAAGTGAAACAAACACTAAAAATTAAAGCATGAGCAAAGCTAAAGTAGGCATTATTATGGGGAGTAAGTCTGACTTACCGGTGATGGTCGAAGCTGCCAATATACTGGAAGAATTGGATATTACTTTTGAGGTAACTATCGTTTCTGCCCATCGCACCCCTCAGCGAATGATGGCATATGCGGAACAAGCCAGGGATAAAGGCTTGCAAGTGATCATTGCCGGGGCAGGGGGGGCCGCCCATCTTCCGGGCATGATTGCCTCAGTGACTACTTTGCCAGTGATTGGGGTGCCAGTCAAGTCCAGCAATTCCATAGATGGCTGGGATTCGGTATTGTCAATTTTACAGATGCCAAGTGGCGTACCGGTAGCTACTGTAGCACTAAACGGAGCGAAAAATGCGGGCATCCTGGCCGCTCAAATCCTGGGAACAAGCGAGAAAAAAGTGGCTGAACGTTTGCAAGTGTACAAAAATGAACTTCGGGAAAAGGTGGAAGAAACCGCTAAAACAATAGAAGAATACGGCTACAAAGCGGGGAGGATAGGATTTTCTAATGGTTGAACGTTCGTTTACTAAGTATTAGTTATTTAATATGAGGACAGACCTGGCCGAACACGATGAAATTCAGAGAAAATGAAATTATTTTCCAGTGTATTCCTGATAACTTTAATACTACTAATGAGTCCTCCTTATTTATGGGGACAAGAAAAATCAGCAGCAAATTATGACAATGGGCAGCTTAAAAGCTCCGGGAAATTAACTGAGGGAAAAAAAATGGGTCAGTGGATTTATTATTTTCCCAACGGAAAACTCAATACCATTGAGCATTATCAGAATGGTGAACTTCATGGACAAGTAAAATACTTTGATTTTAACGGGCAACTCCAGGCTATAGAAAACTGGAAAGATGGTCAGCAGGAGGATAGTTCTTTTTACTACTACCCCAATGGACAAATTGAAAAGAAAGGGGTATTTGAAGAAAGTCTTTATCAAGAAGAGTGGCTTTTCTTTTACGAGGATGGAACACCTAAGCGTGAAGGGAATTATCAAAATGGTTTACCTGCGGGAGAATGGATTTTTTATCATGAAAATGGTGAGCTAATGCAAACAGGAAACTTTAAAGAAGGTGTGGAAGAAGGCGAATGGAAATTTTATAACAAAAAAGGCCGCCTGGAATATATTGGACAATATGATAAAGGTGAACGTACCGGGGATTGGTATTATGTAGACAAAAAAGGGCGAAAAGAGAAAGTTAACTACTAAGGGAGGCCATAAAATTCTAATCCTTAAAATATTTACCCCTAATTTTGATGCTTCTAGCCCCGGCTCCAGATTTCTTTTTGGTCACGGATTTTCTTTTCTTCTTCCGGTTCACAAACAAATACGGTTTCACCTTCACAATTATAAACAGCATTGCCCGCGCAAGTACAGCACAATGCACCACTGACCTGAACGATAAATACTTTTTGGCCCTGATACGTGCCTTGTACTACCCGGTACGGCTGGCAGTAATTGCTTCCGGGATTACTTTTATACTGATCTGCCATCTCTTTGAGCCAAGGCAAGTCTTCTAAAGGATTGTCTACACCACATATGGTAGTGCTTGCTTTTTCACCATCAGTAAACTCAGTTTCCTGACAGGCAAAAGAAAATAATAAGGCAATGATAAGTTAGTATCGTGTCATCGTATTTTTTGGTTTTAATAATGACACCAATGCTCATACTTAGGTTGGAAACCCCACTTCTATTTTTGCCAAATAATCATTAGCAAAAAAAACAAATTCAAACTCAATCCAGAAATTAGGTTGAGCCGCATGGTGTACCTGAAGTTTGCTTTTGTCCGGTCTTGACGTACTTTCCAGTACCAATAAAAAAAATAAAATAAGATAGGAACCAAAAATAGAAGATAAACCATACTATGCAGATTGCTATAAAAATGCTGGTAATACAGCACAAATCCTATTGCTGACAAGGTAAATACGCCCGCTGTAAAATGAAATGTACCCAGAATACCAAGTCGATAACTCAGTGTAAAGTCTCCTCGCTGGGCATCTTCTTCATGCTGGTAAATTTGGGTCATGGGATAAGAGCCCCAAAGCATTAAACTGCTTAACAAGGCAGGCAAAACAAGCGAGAACGCCGATACTTCCTTAATCCCTACATCATGTATGCCGATATAGGCCATCAACCAGGTGAAGCACCCCTGAAAAAAACCAGCGATTAGCCAACTGCCTATGGCATATTTTTTTAGCCTGATGGCCGGATGACTGTAGGCTTTGCTTACTAAGCCATAAATCAATAGCATTACGGCAAACTCCCAATTGATGAGAAATCCTAATAAGACCGCCAGACTATCCAGCATAAGGGCTATCCAATACAATTCGCTACTCACCAGTGGTGGTTTTTCTAGCCCTCCAATGCTCCCTTCATCTTTGTCAAAATAGCTATTATATCCATTGCTGGCCGGGTAAAGTAAAAAGTGAAGAATAAAAAACACCAAAGCGGTACGGCCCCAACTTTCCGGTGGGTTTACACTTAAAGCAAAGAGAAAGATGGGTAAAAGAAAGAGGGAGAAAGGCAACCTGAGATGCAGCAGGGTAGATTTGGTAAGCATATAGTAAATTTACCTGTTCATATAACAAACAACTTGCACTTTCCGTAGTTACATATTATTATTAACAAATTTTTTAATCATGAGTGGTTTATTATATCTTATTGCCATCATTCTTTTGATTGGATGGCTACTTGGATTTTTTGTATTTAGTATGGGTAGTTTTATTCACATTTTACTGGTGATTGCTATTATAGCTATCCTATTTAGACTTATCCGGGGAAGAGGGATTTAGCAAAGAATAAGATAACCGGGAGCAAGGGCTGGGCTGTTGCTTTCGGTTAAATATTTTTTGCCTCATTCCAGTATTTATCCATTTCTTCCAGTGACATGCTCTCCCAATCTTTCCCATCGGTTTTTGCTTTCTCTTCCAGATAATTAAATCTTTTGATAAATTTTCTGTTACTTCTTTCTAATGCTTCTTCAGGATTGATATCTGTAAACCTAGCGTAATTGACCAGCGAAAAAAGCAAATCACCATATTCATCCTGCATCTTTTCCTGATTTCCAACCCTTTCTTCCTCCTGAAACTCGCCTAGTTCTTCCTCTACTTTTTCCCAAACCTGACTTTTATGCTCCCAGTCAAAACCGACACCTCTTGCTTTATCCTGTATGCGCATGGCTTTGATAAGGGCAGGCAGTGATTTGGGCACTCCACCTAACACGGTTTTCTTTTGGTTACCTTTCTCTTTTAACTTAATCTGTTCCCAATTGCGCTCCACTGTGGCCGCGTCTTCCGCCTTTACATCGCCATAAATATGCGGATGACGGACAATCAACTTCTCACAGATACCATTAAGTACAGTGGATATATCAAAAGCTTGCTGCTCCGAAGCTATTCGGGAATAAAACACAATATGCAGTGCCAGGTCGCCCAATTCTTTTTGTATTTCCTGAATATCTCCTTCTACAATAGCATCCGATAGCTCATACGTTTCCTCTATGGTCAGGTGGCGCAGGCTTTCCAGGGTTTGTTTGCGGTCCCAGGGGCATTGCTCCCGCAGCTCATCCATAATAGTGAGTAATCTATCAAAGGCTTGCAGGGCATTTTTCCGCTTGTATTCAGTCATAGCATAAGCATTGTTCTGATCAAAGAAATTTAAACTTGTTCAAAAATAGCGAATAGAAACTTTGGTTCTAAGGAGTTCGTTTTAACTTTGTAACTTAAATTATAGAAAACAATAAAGCTATGATAACTGTACTTTTAGGCATAGGATTTTTAGGGCTGTTTTTTGTTCTGATGTGTGTGAGGCTTATTTTTCTGAAAAACGGAGAATTTAAAGGTACTTGCGCTTCACAAAGCCCATTTTTGAATAAAGAAGGAGCCACTTGCGGCTACTGCGGAAAAGAAGTAGGCAAAGATACAGCCTGTGGAAATCCTGAATCTGAAGTAAATAAGGTATTAGCAAAATTTGACTAACGTTTTTCTTAATTTGCAGCCTATCTAAATTCATTTACAAAATCATCATTCATTGACTTTAATAAAATCAATTTCCGGTATACGAGGCACGATCGGAGGAGAGGTAGGGGATGCCCTGACACCGATAGACATCGTAAAATACGCTGCCGCTTATGGCACATATATTAGGAAAAAAAACAACGAAACCAAAGTAGTAATCGGACGCGATGCCCGTGTTTCCGGACAAATGGTATCCTCACTGATATCATCAACTCTCCAGGGACTTGGTATTGATATAGTGGATATCGGCCTTGCCCCGACACCTACTGTTGAGCTTGCTGTAAAGGATGAAAACGCAGATGGCGGGATTATCATTACGGCCAGCCATAACCCAGCTCAGTGGAATGCGCTGAAACTCTTGAACGCTGACGGTGAGTTTCTTTCTGCTGAGGCTGGAGAAGAAGTACTCCGCATCGCTGAAGCAGGGGAGTTTGAGTTCGCGACCTTTAAG
>JBBSOG010000295.1:0-7596 GCA_038259985.1 Cytophagales bacterium | reverse complement strand
TGTCGTCACGAAATGAAAGATTGAGCGATGCAGGAAAAGAAATGGCTGCAAATTTGTTTTATGCGCTTATCAAAGTGAAGCATGCATTGGTTGAAGGGAAAAATCGGGAAACAGCGCTTCAGGAAGGTTTGAACATACTTCATGCCCATAAGGAAATTCGACTGGAATACCTTGAAATTGTAGACAGAAGAAATTTTGGAGTAGTGACTGAAATGACCCCAAACGAAGACATTGCTATTTGCGTGGCCGCTTATGTAGAAGACGTAAGGCTCATAGATAATGTACTCGTTTTTTCTTAGAACAATGGAATTTTATCAAAGTTAAAGCGTTTTATCTTATTGCTACCAGGGCTCTATATTATAACTATAGACACCTCGGATAGACCAAAATAAAGGCAAACAACATTAATGAATATCCAAGTCTTAAAATCTAAAATACACCGCGTCAAGATTACGCAGGCAGAATTGCATTATGTCGGGAGTATCACCATTGACGAGGCACTGATGGATGCCGCCAACCTTATTGAAAATGAAAAAGTGCAGATTGTCAATGTCAACAATGGGGAGCGCCTGGAAACTTATGTCATCAAGGGAGAAAGAAATAGTGGCACAGTCTGTATGAATGGACCTGCCGCCCGAAAAGTCCAGGTAGGCGATGTGATCATCATCATATCTTATGCAGGCATGGACTTTGAAGAAGCCCGGTCTTTCAAACCGGCTATCGTATTTCCCGATCAGCATAACCGTTTGATAAGCTAACATCTTGAACAAATTAAAAGCTTCTCTTAAATACATTGTCTCCCTGTTAATCGCGGGTGGCCTTTTATGGTATGTGTTCAAAGATTTTGATCTCGCTACGCTTGCTAATAAGCTTAAGGAAGTGGATTACAGTTGGGTAACTTTGGCTATCGGCATTTTCGTACTCAGCCATACTCTCAGAGCATATCGGTGGAATATCATTTTGTATCCCCTCGGCTATCATCACCTGACGATTTTCAGGACGTTATTGGCGGTCATGGTAGGTTATTTTGCCAATCTTATCATTCCTCGCATGGGGGAGGTAAGCCGATGTGGTATATTGAAAAAAACGGATGATATCCCCATCACTACCTCCTTAGGAACGGTAGTCGCTGAGCGGATTGTGGATTTGTTTTGTTTGTTTACTGCCATGTGCTTACTATTCATCCTGGAGTTCGCCCGGCTCAATGAATTCATACTTTCATTTTTAAGTGAAAAGCTAAGCACACTGCAACAAAATGTTTTTGCTATCTATATATTGGTGGGCGTTGTGGTAGTAATAATGTTGGCTTTTTTTCTACTGAGAAAGTTTATCAAAAGAAAACTTCAGCACAACCAACTGTTTATTAAAGTTCGTAACATGGCCCGGGAACTGCTCAAAGGGGTTACGAGTATCAGCCGTATAAAAAATAAAGCCGGGTTTTGGCTATCTACCATTGCTATCTGGCTTTGCTACTATATGATGTCGTATGTAGTTTTCTTTTCCCTACCGGAAACGGCTGATCTGGGCTGGCGGGCAGGCTTAGCCGTACTGGTCATGGGAAGCCTGGGCATGGCTGCCCCGGTGCAGGGAGGCTTTGGCACTTTTCATGCGCTGGTGAGTGGGGTTTTACTGTTATATGGTGTCGCTGAGCAGGAAGGGGTCTTGTTTGCCACCTTAATTCATAGCATGCAGACCATCTCTTTTATCATTTTCGGGGGAATTAGCTTTTTCATTGCTTCAACGCTTTCTACAAAAAGAATAAAAAGAGAAAATAAGTCTAAAATACTTAAGGCTTAAGAAGGCGTCAGGATATAACCTGCGTCAACCTAAATACGTAGATAGCTATGCATAATGCGCATAAAACGTTAATTTTTGTTATCATTATAAACAAACAATAAGGATATAAAAACATGTCTATATACATCATATTATTTATTGGCGTAGCCATTATGAGCTTTGCCGTGAGCCAGAGGCTTAAGAATAAATTCAAGAAATACTCCCAAATTCAATGGAATGCGAACATTAGCGGTCGGGAAGTGGCTGAAAAAATGCTGCGGGATAACCGTATAAATGATGTGCAGGTAGTTTCTGTGCCCGGTCGTTTGTCTGATCACTACAATCCGAGAGATAAAACAGTTAACCTAAGCGACGAAGTGTATCATGGAAGGTCAGCAGCAGCAGCAGCCATTGCCTCCCACGAGTGTGGCCATGCGGTGCAGCACGCCACTGCTTATAGTTTCCTGGAATTTCGCTCTGCAATGGTGCCTGTACAAAATGTGAGTGCCAAACTCCTGAATATGGTAGTATTGCTGCTCTTTTTCGGAGGGGCATTCATCTTTGGCATGGAAGGCGGGTTTTTCAATATCGCCATATTGGTCATTATTGGCTGTTATGCAGTAATTACCTTGTTTTCATTGGTTACCCTTCCGGTAGAGTTTGATGCCAGTCGCAGGGCTTTGGCTTGGATTAAGCAACAAAATATTGCTTCCCCGGATGAATATGGTATGGCAAAAGATGCACTGAAATGGGCAGCCATGACTTATGTAGTGGCCGCCTTAGGTTCTATCGTTGGTCTCATGTACTGGATTTCCATTTATTTGGGTGGCCGTGACTAGACAATAGCTATCAAACAAAATTCTAAAAAGCACCTTTGTAATCATGAAGGTGCTTTTTTTTGTGTTTTTCAGATCAGTATATTGCACACTTATATGCTGCATGCCTAACAGATTTTAAGCTAAAATATTAATTCTATGGATTTTCAATTGACAGAAGAACATTTATCCGTACAGGAAGCTGCCCGGGAATTTGCCCAAACCGAGCTCCTACCCGGGGTAATCGAAAGGGATGAACAGCAACAGTTTCCAACAAGGCAAATAAAAAAAATGGGCGAGCTAGGTTTCATGGGTATGATGGTCAGCCCGGAATATGGAGGTGGTGGCATGGATACCAAATCTTATGTCCTGGCGATGGAGGAAATTTCTAAAGTAGATGCTTCTTCCTCAGTATGTATGTCGGTCAATAATTCGCTGGTATGTTGGGGGATAGAAGCCTATGGCACAGAGGAACAAAAACAGAAGTATTTACCAAAACTAAGTAGTGCAGAGATTTTAGGAGCGTTTTGCTTATCTGAACCGGAGGCAGGTTCTGATGCCACCATGCAGCGTACTTCAGCTATTGACCAGGGAGATTATTATTTGGTCAACGGCAACAAAAACTGGATTACCAATGGCAATAGCGCCTCAGTATATATTGTAATTGCCCAGAGCGACGCAGAAAAAAAACATAAAGGAATCAATGCATTTATAGTTGAAAAGGAATGGGAAGGATTTGTAGTTGGTAAAAAGGAAAACAAAATGGGAATCAGGGCTTCAGATACACATTCACTAATGTTTAGCGATATGAAAGTACCTAAAAACAACAGAATCGGTGAAAATGGTTTTGGGTTTAAGTTTGCCATGTCGGTACTGGATGGAGGGCGTATCGGGATCGCTGCCCAGGCTTTAGGCATAGCCTCCGGTGCTTATGAATTATCGGTACAGTATGCTAAAGAACGTAAAACATTTGGCCAGCCACTGAGCAGGCACCAGGATATACAGTTTAAGTTGGCTGAAATGGCCACCAAGATAGAAGCCGCGCGGCTGCTTTGCTTACAGGCAGCCGATCTGAAAGACCGTGGACAAGCTTATGCTTATGCCAGTGCTATGGCCAAATTATTTGCTTCTCAGGTAGCTATGGAAGTGACCACCGAAGCGGTGCAGATACACGGGGGATACGGATATGTGAAAGAATATCATGTGGAAAGAATGATGCGGGATGCCAAGATTACACAGATTTATGAGGGCACTTCTGAGATTCAAAAGATGGTAATTGCCCGTGAGCTATTAAGTTAATGTGATTTAGGTGTAATATTTAAGGCGAAATTAAAAAAAAGTTGTATTTTACGTATAAGTTTATAATTTCTTATTTGGAAAGTTACATAGGTTTACTAAATTTGAAGAATAATTTTGCAAAAGCGATTATTTGTTTTCACTCTATATATATACTCCTAAACTGAATGGAAGATTACAATAAAATTATTGAGTCACTCAGTGTACGATTCATCAAGTCAAAAAACATCAGGATCTTACAACCTGTAAGAATACAGAACTATTACGACGTTGAGAATACCATTCTGATTCTTAACCGTGGAAAGATCCGGTATGGTAACGAGAATACTGAAGTAAGCGGTGGAAATGTTGTCTTCATTCCCGGTGGGAAGCAGGTATCAGTAACTTACGGTACTGGTGATCCCGTCAGCTTGTCAAATGATGACTTTATCAACAACAAAGAGCTGTATTTCCAATCTTTAGAAACGACAGACGTCAAAACGCTTGAGGCTGAGAACTATAGCTTCATTAATTTTGAGGCAAAAGTATTTGACTCCGTTAATTTCTTTGCCTCTTTGGATATTCCTCCCTTTGTGCTGGAGAACAATGACAAAATCCCTGAGATTATCCATGAAATCTTGAATGAGAATAATTCTGACACTCCGGGTAAAGACAGGATCATCAAGCTTAGCACTGAGCGTATGGTGATTGAAATTATCCGCTATATATTGGATAATAGGATGTTTGTGGAGCAATTAGCCACTAACAGCACTTACTTTAAAGATCCTCGTCTTATTGACATCTTCGCTTTCATCAAAGACAATATTGGTGGCGACTTATCTAATAAAGTGCTGGCCAACGTAGCCAACGTATCGGAAGATTATGTAGGGCAGTATTTTAAAATGCTCACTGGCATCAATCCCCAGGATTATATTGAATATCAGCGTATGGAGAAAGCGGTAAACCTGCTAAGAACCACTAAGAAGAGTATTCGCGAAATTGGCAAAGATGTCGGCTACAAAGATACTGCCTACTTTTGTAGACGTTTCAAGATGATGTTCGGCATTCCCGCAGGAAAGATGCGTAGACGCGAATCTCTCATGAATGTCTAACCCCTAGTTTCTTTTATTCCTATACTACCTAGCATACCCGGATAATTATCCGGGTTTTTTTATGCCATTTTTTTCTGGAAGATTACTATAAAAGACGCTTATATTTTCCTGATCAAGAAAAAATTGTACGGCCAATTCTCCAAAAAATTAGTAAAGTGACAACAATCATATTAAAATACGCGATTGAATTGCAATCGGATACACTTTCTATGAAAGAAGGAATCCGTGCTTGTAAGGTTGACTTTATTAAGATTTGGATTTAATACAGAAATGTACTAAAATTAGAATCTTTCTAATTAAAAAAAAACCATGAATACACTATACAACAGCAGTTAACCTGCAAAAGCGCAAGCGCTAAAGTCTGACTCATTATTACTAATACACTTAAAACAACCTTCTATGTTATTACATTTACAACACCTGCGCAGGTGCTGGCATGTTTATGTTGCCTCCCTGCTATTAGCCATTTTGACAACCGGCGTAAACGCTTCACCGGAAGATATTTCAGTAAGAGAAGAAGTAAAAAATTTCTTAGCACCTCCTGAAGCTGCCATAACCGTCAGGGGAACGGTAACTGATATAACCAACAATGAACCGCTACCCGGCGTCAATGTCCTGGTCAAAGGCACTACCGTTGGTACGGTAACTGACGTAGATGGTAACTACAGCATCAATGTGCCCAATGATGACGATGTGTTGATTTTTACCTCTATCGGTTATACCGCTGAGGAAGTATCTGTACAAGGCAGGTCTGTTATTGATCTGGCATTGGCAGAAGATATACAAAGCCTCGAAGAAATAGTAGTAGTAGGCTATGGCACCCAGGAAAAGGTCAACCTCACTGGAGCGGTAGGTGTCACCGATGGAGAAGTATTGCAAAACCGGCCTATCGCCAACGTAGGAGAAGGCTTACAAGGTGTAATTCCTAACCTCAATGTCAACATCAGAAACGGCGACCCTTCCGCACCTATTAGTTTTAATGTTCGTGGCTTCACCTCTATCAATGGGGGGCAACCGCTTATCCTGGTGGATGGCGTTCCGATGGATCTCAACAGAATTAACCCCAATGATATTGAGAGCATAAGCGTACTGAAAGATGCTTCGGCTGCCGCAGTATATGGTTCCCGGGCAGCTTATGGTGTGGTTTTGGTAACCACCAAAAAGGGCAAGGGAGATAAAATTAATGTTTCCTTTGGGGCTGAGCTAGCGATGTCAAAGCCCATCTTTTTCATAGATCCGGTAACTGATCCTTATCAGTTTGTATTGGCGCGTAACCAGGCAAATATACGTACCAATGGTGCACCCGCTTACGATCAGGATTATATTGATGGGACTCAAAGATATAGTGAAAACCCTACTTTTGAGAATGCCTGGGGAGTTTTTAATGGTAGCCTTCGGCATTATGGATATAATAACTATGTAGACCGAGTTATTACCAATTACGCTCCTCAACAAAAGTACGATGCCAGTGTATCGGGTGCCTCGGAAAAAGCCTCTTATTATGTGTCTTTTGGCTATTTAAGCAAGGATGGTTATCTGAAGAACAAAGCAAAGAACGAAAACTTCAAAAGATACAATACCCTCATCAAAGGTAATTTTAATGTTACTGATTGGTTAAGCCTGGATAGCAGGGCACTGGTTACCACCGAGAAAAGTGATAAACCCCACTTCTATAACTGGGACGTAAACATCAATACTTCCGCACGTCAAGACCCTATAGACGCAGTTCAGTTCCCCGACCTTCCTTTTTATCTGGAGCCTGGTGACCGTGCTGAATTTGAGCCTTATATTGGCCAATACTTTGGCGGAACCAACTTCCTTCCTTATCTGGAACAAGGGGGGCGTGAAACCTGGACCAGAAATGACATTATCCTCACCCAGGGTGCTACGCTAAACCCAATCAAAGGCTTGAATATTCGTGGTGAATTCTCTGCGAACCTAACTTATAGGGACGTGCAGGATGTACAGAGTAAGGTGAATATTATAGAAAACCAGGACCTTGCAGGAGGGCTAATCATTGGCAATGGCTTCAGCGGAAATGACTGGATCTATAACCAATCAGAAAACGATCAATACTACGTGATCAACACCTACGCTGATTATACCATAGATAATGATCGTCACTTCCTGAAGACCATGGTAGGTTTTAACCAAGAGTGGGGGCTGTTTGAGCAAATAGCCACTCGCGCCTATAGTCTGATAACCCCTAACATCACCGATATAAACGCAACCGTTGGAAACCAGGAAGCTTACGGTGAAAAAGAACACACCGCACTGCGGGGAGCATTTTACCGCTTAAACTATATTTTTGATGACCGTTACCTGATTGAGACCAACGGCCGTTATGATGGTACCTCGAGATTCCCTAAAGATGATCGTTTCGGCTTCTTCCCCTCTGTCTCTGTTGGATGGCGTATCTCCAATGAAGGCTTCATGAGCGGCACATCATCCTGGTTGGATAACCTAAAGCTAAGGGCTTCTTATGGTCAATTGGGTAACCAGTTGATATTTAATGGAGATAACCCAGTCTATTATCCCTACATTGCTACTTTAGGATCAGGTAATGCTCCCTATATGATGACTTCTGGCGCCCGTACTCCCTATGTTTCAGCTCCTGG
>JBBSOG010000294.1:0-7596 GCA_038259985.1 Cytophagales bacterium | reverse complement strand
TATTCGGGATATCACTCTGGAATAGGTAACAGAATATGCCGGGGAGGACGCAGATATTACCTTGCAGTTAAATGAAACTTTTGCTAAAGAAATTGACAAAGATCCTAAGCTCAGCGAACTGTTCTATACTATGGAGCTCCCACTTATCCCAGTACTGGCTGCTATGGAATACGAGGGGGTTAAACTAGATACTTCGGCGTTGGAAGAGCTTTCTGCTGAATTGGCCAACGAATTAGTAAAAATAGAAGCGGACATCTTTGAAACAGTCGGGGTAGAATTCAACATTGGTTCTCCCAAACAACTAGGCGAAATTCTCTTTGACCAGATGAAGCTGGTAGATAAGCCAAAAAAGACAAAATCAGGACAATACGCTACCGGAGAGAATATCTTATCCGCCCTGGCTACCGAACATGAGATCGCCCGTCGGATACTGGATTTTAGAGAAGTGCTCAAATTAAAAAACACCTATGTAGATGCTTTGCCTAAGTTGGTGAGCGACTATGATGGACGTGTCCATACTTCATATAACCAGGCAGTGGCCTCTACCGGAAGGTTAAGCTCCACCAATCCTAACCTGCAAAATATTCCGATCCGTACCCCCAAAGGACAGCTCATCCGCAAAGCTTTTGTGCCCCGCAACGAGGATTTTCTGCTGATGTCGGCAGATTATTCACAGGTAGAATTGCGCATCATGGCCTCATTCTCCCAAGACGAAAGCATGATAGAAGCTTTTCGGCTGGGCAGAGATATCCATGCTACCACTGCCGCCAAAATTTTTGATGTCAAACTGGAAGAAGTAACCTCTGATATGAGGCGCAAAGCCAAAACGGCTAACTTTGGTATCATCTACGGCGTGTCGTCTTTCGGCCTGGCCCAGCAGTTGAGTATCCCCCGAGGTGAAGCTTCCGAAATAATCAAAGCCTATTTTAAAGAATTTCCCAGTGTCAAAAATTATATGGACGCTGCCATTACCCAGGCAAGGGAAAAGCAATACGTGGAAACCGTGATGGGCCGCCGACGTTACCTTCGTGACATCAATTCCCGCAATCCCACAGTGCGGGGCTATGCCGAGCGAAATGCGATCAACGCACCCATTCAGGGTACAGCCGCTGATATGATCAAAATCGCGATGGTGAATATCCACCACTGGATGCAACAGGAAAAACTCAAGTCACGCATGATCATGCAGGTGCACGATGAACTGATTTTTGACGTACACCATACCGAAACGGAGCAGGTCAAGACAAAGGTGATTGAACTGATGAAAAATGCCCTTCCCCTGGAAGTACCGATGGAGGTGGAAGCAGACATCGCAAAAAACTGGCTGGAAGCCCATTAAAATTATATGCAACCTACATTCAAAGACATTCAGCAAGCTGCTCAACGCATTGCACCAATGATCCACCGCACTCCGGTGCTGACCAGTGAAAGTGTGAACCATATCGCTGGGGCACAGCTCTTTTTTAAGTGTGAAAACTTTCAGAAAGCCGGTGCTTTTAAGATGCGGGGTGCTGCTAATGCCGTACTTTCTTTGAGCGATGAAGAAGCTCAACGAGGCGTAGCCACACACTCCTCCGGCAATCATGGACAGGCGCTGGCAAAAGCAGCACAGAGTCGGGGCATCAAAGCCTATATCGTAATGCCGGAAACCGCTCCATCGGTTAAGAAAAAGGCCGTGGCTGGCTACGGGGCAGAAATCATCATGTGCAAGCCAACTTTGCAGGCAAGGGAAGATACTTTAGCTGAGGTAGTAGAGAGAACAGGGGCCGAATTTATCCATCCCTATAACGATGAGCGGGTCATCTGCGGTCAGGGCACCGCCGCTATGGAACTGATAGAAGACACTGGCAAACTGGATATTGTGATGGCCCCGGTAGGTGGGGGTGGCTTATTGAGTGGAACTGCCATTACTACAAAAGCCATGTTGCCCCAGGCTAAAGTCATTGCCGGTGAACCCCAAGGGGCTGATGATGCGTACCGCTCTTTGAAGGCTGGGAAAATTTTGCCTTCAGCATCTCCCAATACGATTGCCGATGGTTTGCTGACTTCATTAGGAACAAAAACTTTTCCAATCATTCAAGAGTTGGTATCAGAGATCATCACGGTGAGTGATAAGGAAATCATCGCTGCTTTGCGGCTGATCTGGGAAAGGACGAAAATCATCGTAGAGCCTTCCTGTGCCGTTCCTTTGGCAGCAGTCCTCCAGCAAAAAGAAAAATTTGCCGGCAAAAGAGTGGGCATCATCCTCACCGGAGGTAATGTAGACCTGGAAGCTTTACTCAGTAAGTTCTAGGTCATAGCACCAAAGCATTTTATATATTTACAGCATGAAAAAGATTGCAGTTTTCGCGTCGGGCAATGGTACCAATGCGGAGAAAATATTTGAAAAATTTCAAAATCATCCTCAGGCACGGGTAAGTTTGCTGTTATCCAATAACCCTAAAGCTGGCGTGATCGCTCGGGCAGCAAGGTTTAATATTCAAGTATGTGTATTTGACAAGAGCATCCTATTCCATACCGATGATATCGTTACCACGTTAAAGGAAGCTGACATTGACCTGATTGTGTTAGCCGGTTTTATGCTCAAAATTCCTGAAAACCTGCTGAAAGCTTATCCCAATCGTATTGTCAATATTCATCCAGCATTGTTACCGAAGTATGGCGGAAAAGGCATGTATGGGAAACATGTGCATGAAGCGGTGGTAGCGGCCAAAGAAAAACAGTCGGGCATTTCCATTCACCTTTGCAACGAAAACTACGATGAAGGCAAAATGATCCTTCAGGTAAGCTGTGAGGTCCTGCCAGAAGATAG
Source organism: Cytophagales bacterium (assembly GCA_038259985.1). GTDB lineage: Bacteria > Bacteroidota > Bacteroidia > Cytophagales > Cyclobacteriaceae > Catalinimonas. Next base: position 4,784 of record JBBSOG010000294.1, on the reverse strand, counting down.
CCCGGAAGATGTAGCTGCCAAAGTACATAAGTTAGAACATCAATATTACCCGGAGATAGTAGAAGAGCTGGTGATACAACTGGATTGAATTGAAAATTTCAAATTTAAAAGCTTTCAAAATTCAAGCCCTAAAAACCCAATTTCCTGCTTTTACACTCCTGTAAAAAGGTTACCTTTGCCAGTTCAAATCAAACCTGACCTATCATGAGCAAAAAGATCAATGCTGCCCTTATTTCGGTATATTATAAAGAAAAGCTGGCTCCAATTGTAAAGCTGCTGGACGAGTATGGTGTGAAGCTCTATTCTACTGGTGGCACTCAAAAATTTATTGAAGAACAGGGCGCAAGTGTTACTGCCGTGGAAGACCTGACCGGTTACCCCTCTATTCTGGGTGGCAGGGTAAAAACGCTGCACCCCAAAGTATTTGGCGGTATTCTATCCCGTAGAGATGATGAAGGGGACCGCAATCAGGTGGCAGCATACGAAATCCCTCCCATTGATCTGGTCATCGTTGACCTGTATCCTTTTGAGGAAACAGTAGCTTCCGGCGCTGCGGAGGCAGAGGTTATTGAAAAAATTGACATCGGCGGTATTGCATTGATCAGGGCAGCGGCTAAAAACTTCAAAGATGTACTCATCGTTTCATCCCGTCAGCAGTATGGGGATTTGGAACAATTGCTGAAGGAAAAGAAAGGCAGCACTGAACTGGAAGACCGACGCAAATTTGCGATGCAGGCTTTCGCCCAAAGCTCCCATTACGATACCGCTATCCACAAATATTTTAGCGAGGCTGCCTCCAGCGAGGCTGCCTCCAGCGGGGCTGCCATCAGTGGTGCCGGTGCAGAAGCCAGCTTTGATAAGGCAAAGTTACCAGCGAAAACTCTTCGTTATGGAGAAAATCCTCATCAGGAGGCTGCATTCTATGGTAATTTGGAAGATATGCTGGAGCAGTTGAATGGCAAAGAATTGTCTTTCAACAATCTGGTAGATATTGATGCGGCAGTGGATCTGATAGAAGAATTTGATGGTGAAACAGCTTTTGCCATTCTCAAGCATACCAATGCCTGTGGCTGTGCGACCGGCTCAAGTGTGAAAGAAGCTTATCAGAAAGCTTTTGCAGCAGATACTATTTCTGCTTTTGGTGGGGTACTGATCACCAATGCTGAAGTAGATCTGGCAGCAGCGGAGGAAATGAACAGTCTGTTCTTCGAAGTGATAATCGCTCCCTCCTTCTCAGATGAAGCTTTGGAACTGCTGAGCAAAAAGAAGAAAAGAGTACTGCTGAAGAAAAAGCAGGACAAGACTTCCAAAAAGCAATTCAAAACCCTGCTAAACGGAGTGATTGAACAGGATCGTGACCTCAAAACTGATAGCCTGGAAGATTTGAAAGTGGTGACAAAAAGGGCTACCACTGATGAGGAAAATGAAGCTTTACTTTTTGCTAGCAAAATATGCAAGCATACCAAGTCCAACACTATTATTCTGGCCAACAAAGGTCAGTTACTCTCCAGCGGAGTAGGACAGACCTCCCGGGTAGATGCACTTAAGCAGGCCATTGAAAAGGCAAAACACTTTGGTTTTGAGTTAAATGGTGCGGTGATAGCTTCGGACGCATTCTTTCCATTTCCGGACTGTGTAGAGATTGCCCATCAGGAAGGTATCAGTGCAGTTATCCAGCCGGGAGGTTCTATCAAAGACCAGGATTCTATAGACTACTGCGATGCGCAGGAAATGGCGATGGTATTTACCGGTTTCCGGCATTTCAAGCACTAAACGATTATAGTGACTTTAAATCAATACTTGGGGGATACACTAAAATGTGTATCCCTTTTTTCATAGCATAATAGGAAAGCTGAGCAGATTTTTAGACAAGCAGGTGGGCTGCTAATAGTACAAAGCTAACTATGCCGCGCTTCGTCTTTTCTTATGAAGAATTTCTTCGCTGATATAGGGTTTTCTAACGATAAAGCCCCTTCTGATCACCAATGAATAGAGAATAAAAGTAACGATGAGTCCTGTAAAAGAATAGGATACTGAAGACTTAGCAAAGAAATAACCGCTAAGGCTCACGACTGCGATGCTCAACAAAGAAAGAAAAAGAGTGGCTTTAAGATGACTAAACCCGCTGTCGATAATGAAGTGGTGGATGTGGTTTCTATCTGCGGTAAAAGGCCCGATACCCTTGGCAATACGATGGGTAAAAACCCTAAGCGTATCAAAAAGAGGTACGGCAAGTATTAGCACGGCAATGGTAGGGGCATTGGGAACATAAAAGCTATTAAAACTTTCGTTGTACTGAATAAACTTCACTGCCAGCAAGGAAAGAATAAACCCAACCACCAGCGAACCACTATCGCCCATAAAAATTTTATTGGTTTTTGAGAAGTTGAAGCGCATAAATGCGAGCAAAGAACCTATCAGAACCACCGCCAGTACGGTTGCCCAGTGGATGCCTGCCAGGTAAAAATACACTCCAAAAGTAAGCGCAGCCACAATGCCTATCCCTCCCGCCAGGCCGTCTATTCCATCTATGAGATTATAAGCATTGATAATCACTACCATAACAAACAAGCTGATCACAAAGCTGGGCACATAAGAAATTTCATCCATGCCCAATATTCCGAATAGGTTCCCAATCCGAATGTCAGTGAAGTAGATGACCAAAGCAGCCGCCAGCACTTGTGCGAGAAGCTTTTTGTAAGGGTCAATGACTAATATGTCGTCTTTAAGGCCAATAAAAAAGAGAATAACCAAAGAAGGGATAATCAGGTGAATATTGACAGCCTGGGTAATATTTTCAGGGGTTGCCAGCAGAAAAGTAATGACTATTGAAGCAAAGATAGCAATGCCTCCCAGGCTCGGCGTTTTCTGAATATGTGAGCTTCTGCCATTAGGTTCTTCCATCAGATGCTTCTCTTTGGACACCTTGACAATTGCTGGTATAGTAATCGTCACTACTACAAAAGAAAAGATGGCGGCAATAGCTATAGATGCAAGGGGTGTCTCCAAAAAGTCAAGAACCATAAAAAATACGAATTGGTTAGATTAGCCAAAAATACCTATTAAGAGATTACTTAATATAAAACATTCTTCTCCATTTTCTTTCCCTTCAAAGCTAACATAATTATGTCAACAATATAAATATTATGTAATGTACTTGATCAGTTTCGCACAAAATTAAACTGTATTTACAGGCGTATACTTATGTTTTGATGTATAGTGTTAAGCAATATCAATATCATAATTTAGCATGAATATGTTTTCACAGTACTTCCTCAGGCACTTTTTGAATATCCTTTAGAGAAATTTTGGCGGTAATTTTATCCTCTAATACTACTGCCCAAGCATACATATATCTCACTACATCCTCCTTAAAATTGTGCCTCAGAAGCCTCTCTCCAACAGGCAAACTTAACAGAACTTCCTGGTCAGAAAGCCTTTCCAAATGCTTAAAATCTTCTATGCACATGCCTGCGTCCAGCATGTATGAAATCACCTGGTCCATCAGGTAGCCACTGGTGGGGCAATAATCCAGCGCTTGCTCGCTCCAGTCACCTCCGCGTGTCCGCATGGCGTATTCATGGATGTCAGCTTTGGAGAGCCTGGTCACTTCCTGTACAAGATAACCACAATTACAACTCCCCATATGCCCCCATTGATAATTTTGGCTGTGCTGTAACTTTCGCGCTGCGTTTCGTAGTGCCTGGATCAGGGCCGGATTCGGTTTAGCCATAGTCAAATAGTTTTAATGTCTCTAAATATTTAAACCTACAGGTTATCTTATGGTTTTAAAGAATTTTTCCTAACTTAAGTTTATCCGCAAGGATATCTTTCATAAATTAAGTATTAACAACCTGAAGATCAAGCACTATGGGCAAAGGAGACAAAAAAACCAGAAAAGGCAAAATCACCAAAGGATCGTATGGTGTGAATAGGCCGCGTAAGAAAAGCAGTGATCATGATACAACTGCTACCAAAAAGAAAGCAAAAAAATAGCGTTAAGGTTTTTGCTATAAATTTGCACCAAAACATCTAACGGGGGCTATTATGACGCTCCCTTAGGCTTGTTTATCAGGAAATTTTTTGAACATCTTTTCCACGGATTCATAGGCAGTATTGAAGCGCTCTTCCGGATCATTCACCGGGCCAATGCCTATCCCTCTCCATACCAGTTCCTGCTGTTCGGTAGACAAGAGGTCTACTACAAAAGTACCGGTTTTTTCAAATTTTACTTCCTTATAGCGGGTGTTGTAATTGGGATATCCAAACGAATTGTACGCCCACATGCCGCGCATGCTATAAGGATCATTGTTAGCGCTTTTCCAGCTTTCTTTACGTGCTTCTTCGGTCAGTATGTTGAACGCAATGAGCAAATCAGGCTTTTCATCTTGCAGGACGTATCCCTTTTGCTTCATTTCGTAGGCAATACGCTTACTTAGCTCCTGATAAAGGATAGCCGTAGCCTGGTCTACCTGCTTCAGGTCTACCGGGGCAAATGCATAGGTACTGTATTTTCCATTCTCAAAACTTGCTTCTTTATCGGCCATAATTTTGATGGAAGAACAAGCATAGCTTAAGAGCAAAGTTGTTATAGTAAAAGTAACGACAATATATTTTTTCATAGATATCAATTTTCAGTTAATTTAATTCAAGTTGCGGATAATGATTTGTTGAAAGTAAAAGCAAAGATGAACAATATGATTTTGAGCAGGAAACCTTTGGGAGACACAGCATGCACCTTAGCTGGAAAGCGAGCAGTAATCTCACTGAAGGTAGTCTCTATC
>JBBSOG010000293.1:0-7614 GCA_038259985.1 Cytophagales bacterium | reverse complement strand
CGCTCCAATACCTTTCTTGACACTGGATCACCTCCTTTACATTGGTTGAACTCTTCCCGAACGTGGCACAGGTTTGCCTGTCTGCAAAGCATTTTTTCGTCTCCGCTTTCACTCAGCGTATGCCTGACATGAAAACGATGAAAAATCAGGATGAAGCGGACATCTCTGACAAGATACTAACAGCGATGGGCATCACCCCTACAACTAACCCTACCCCAAATAGTAACGGTAGCAGTAACTAATCACATTATTGTATTTTCAGCTATACAGAGCCGGGCAATTTGCTCGGCTTTTTTTTTGGCCTAAGTTTTTTATAGATTTCTTAAACGGACTTAATTATTTCCTATTACTTTTGATTTTTTCTTATTAGCCTTATATTTATTTTCAGCCTATTAGAAAATACACCTAAAACCTAAAACCGATGAACGAAAACGTTAACAAAAACGCCCTATTCTACGGGAGTTGCTTTGCCTTGATTACCACCGCTTTTTCCTTTTCCATAAGAGCTGGAATTTTACCTGAACTTGGTAATGAATTTGGCCTTTCTGCCGAACAATTAGGGTTTATCAATTCTATGTGGTTTTTGGGATTTCCTATCTCCATGGTCATTGGAGGATTAGTCTACCATTCTGTAGGTCCAAAAAACATCATGATCGTGGCCTTTATAGCCCACACTTTGGGAATTGTATTAACCATTTATGCCGGGGGATATGTGAGCTTACTCATTTCCACACTTTTTATCGGTTTTGGTAATGGTTGTACTGAGGCGGCATGTAACCCCATGATTGCCGACACTTATTCGGGGGTGACTATGAACAAAATGTTGAACCGCTTTCACATGTGGTTTCCCGGTGGGATTCTTTTGGGTGCGCTGATTTCCAAGTTCATGACTGATTTTGGGTTTACCTGGGAAATACAAATGTGGCTCATCATGATACCTACCATCACTTATGCGGTATTGTTCTACGGAAAAGCCTTTCCTAAACCTAAGGTAGAAGGAGCTACTTCGCTTAAGGAAAACTTCAAAGCGATGTTAAGCCCGGTGTATATCTTCTTGATTGTTTGTATGGCACTCACGGCAATCTCAGAGTTTGGCCCTAACCAGTGGGTAAGCATTGTCTTGAGCAGCAGTGGAGCGGACGCCATGATCATATTGGCCCTGACTAGCGGAGTAATGGCGTTAGGCAGGTTCTTTGCCGGTCCAGTGGTTGGAAAGCTCGGCCAGACAGGGGTTTTGTTAGGAGGATCAATTCTAGCGGCCATTGGTATTTATATGTTCAGTACAGTGACCGGCTCCGTTGCCTATGTTGCGGCTATCATTTTTGCAGTTGGTGTATGTTATTTCTGGCCGGTGATGGTTGGGGCCGTGGCGCAAAGAGTACCCTTAAGTAGTGCATTGGGTATGTCTATTATTGGTGGTGTGGGTATGTTTTCTACTTCCATTTTCCAACCTTTTATCGGTAGCTGGATTGATGATGCCCGGGTAGAAAATATAGCTGAGGGACTTACTGGAAATGCGTTGGAACTAGCTACCGGACAGGAAACCTTAGAAAAAATGATAGCATTTCCGGCTATATTGATTGTATTGTTTACCATATTCTTCTTCTGGCAAAGGAATAGCAAGAAAAACATGAAGACCCCAACTGAGGCTGACCCCGTAGAGGCATCAGCATATTAAGTAGCTCAGTTTTAAATTACGTATTCTATTTACACAAAAAGAGCAGCCCAAAAGGCTGCTCTTTTTGATTTGTAAGAAAGCGGACAAAAAAGTCCAATAACTTTCCATATTTTATAACAATAGATTTTATAAATATTATTAAATCCATGAAAATAGCTTTCTCTTTTATTGTCATAATATAATTATTTCATTAATATTACTGCTAATATCAAAAGTATATAATAGATAATTATGCCTGATATGCTTCTCCGTTTGTAATGAAAAAGAAGAAACATTGAATTTTTTTCATAAAAACTGAGAAACACACGGCGTCTTATTAATGAAAGACATTACTTATTAAATACTATCTATCTGGTTAATTATTAAATTTTGTTTTAAAAACAACGAAAACGCACTATGATGAGAATTTCTACTGGTTTTAGGTTTCTCCTGGCCATGTTTTTCAGTGTAGCAGTAAGCACATTACTGTATGCACAAGAGAAGACACTTACAGGAAAAGTGACAGATTTAGACACCGGCGAAGATTTGCCCGGGGTTAACATTTTAGTAAAAGGCACCACACAAGGTACTGTTACAGATGTGGAAGGTAATTATCGCCTCTCAGTGCCCAGTGATGCAACTACGCTGATTTTTTCTTCTATTGGTTATATCAGTGAAGAAGTAGCCATTGGCAATCAGACTACTATTAATCTAACCATGACGGCCGATATACAGGCGCTAAGTGAGATTGTAGTGACCGGATATTCTACGGAAGAACGCAAGGATATTACCGGGGCAGTAAGTACGGTACAAGCGGAACAACTTCAGGCAGTGCCCTCGGGTAACGTGGAGCAGCAGTTACAGGGACGTGTATCCGGGGTAACGGTGATCACCAACGGACAGCCTGGTACTTCCAGCATTGTAAGGATCAGAGGTTTTGGTTCTTTTGGAGGCAATGAGCCCCTTTATGTTGTAGACGGGGTACCCGTAGAATCTACCAACTTTCTACAGCCTGATGATATAGAGTCAACTACAGTGTTGAAAGACGCGGCATCTGCTTCCATATACGGAGCCAGGGCAGCCGCAGGCGTTATTCTCTACACAACCAAAAAAGGTAAAAGGGATAGCGATTTCAAAGTAAGTTATAGTGGTGTTACCGGGGTCACATTGCCAGGAGAAGGCCAGGGAAAACTAACTCCCCAGGAAGAAGCCGACTGGACATGGCAAGCCTCTCGCAACACTGCGTACCAGTTGAAAAGAGCCCCTACTTATGACCATCCACAATTTGGTACCGGGCCTAACCCTGTCTTGCCTGATTACATCAACGTAGGTGGTACCCCCGGGGTAATCGGAAGTGTAGACTTGGAAGCACAAAGAGAAAACTATAATATTGATCCGGGTGCTGGTCCCATCTATCAGGTAGTAAGGGCTAATAAGGAAGGAACAGATTGGTATGACCAAATCACCCGGCCTGCTTTGCTTAACCGTCACACCTTGGGTTTCTCAGGTGGAACAGAAAGAAGTGCTTTCTACGTTAGTTTAGGTTTCCAGGATCAGGAAGGTAACCTACTCAACCAGAGATTCAAGAGATATTCTCTACGTAGCAATTCAGAGCATAGCCTCACCAACAGAATCCGCATAGGTGAGAATTTCCAGGCTACTTATTATTCCGCACTCGGTATTACCGGAGGAGCCGGTGGTCGTGGATCAGCAGGGGAAGAAAATGATATTAACCTCGCTTATCGTATGCCTGCCATCATTCCTGTGTATGATGAATATGGTAATTATGCAGGTACTGCAGCCAGTGGATTTAATAACCCCCGTAACCCGGTAGCCAACCGTCAGCGTTCAGGGGATAATGCCGGTTACAATATACTGGGTAACGGTAACATCTACGCGGAAATAGACCTATTTGATGACCTGACTTTCAGAAGCAGTATAGGTGGACAGTATAATAACTATTATTTTAACTCGTATGGTCCGCCCCAATACGAAAACTCTGAGAATAACTCTACTTTCACTTATAATGAAAGCGCCGGATCATTTCTGAACTGGACTTTTACCAATACACTGAAGTATGACAAGACGTTTGGGCGTCATAGTTTGAGCTTGTTGGCAGGTATGGAAACACTAAATACCGGCTCAGGCAGATCTATTTTTGGAAGTGGTCAGAACCCTTCGTTCGCAGATCCTAATTATATTACTTTGTCCAATACCTCTAACCGCCAGGTAAATAGTGGCTACAACAGAGGGGTTAAATTTCTCTCTTACTTTGGTAGTGCCAAGTATATTTATAATGACAAATACATTATTAATGGGGTAATCAGAAGAGATGGCTCTTCCCGCTTTGGTACAGAAAACCGCTTTGGTATCTTCCCTGCATTTTCTGCGGCATGGAGAGTCTCAGAAGAAGGTTTCATGAACGGTGTTACCTTCATTGATGACTTGAAAATTCGTGGAGGATATGGCGAAATGGGTAATTCTAACAACGTAGACCCCAATAACCAATACAGCTTATTTGCGGCAGGTTTAGGACGTTCATTCTATGATATCAGCGGTTCTAATGGTGGTGTAGCAGAAGGTTTCTATCGTAGCCGGGTAGGAAATCCCGCAGCGAAATGGGAAACTGCTGTTACCTCCAACATCGGTTTTGATGGATCATTATTTGCGGGTAGTCTGGATGTTGTGGTTGACTTTTGGAGAAAAGATACCGAAGGTTTGTTATACCAATTGCCACTTCCTGATGTAACCGGCCCACAGGCAAACCCGCCTGCAGTGAATATCGCTGATATGCGAAACGAAGGGATAGACATTCAGTTGGTTTCACGTTTTACTCCTGCAACTGACCTGAATATTGAACTCACTGCTAACGCAGGTTTCCTGAGAAACGAAATCGTGAGCATTGCTCCTGGCGTTCCTTTCTTTGAAGGAGGGGGCACCCGTTTTGGTAATGTGATTCGTAACCAGCCAGGACGTCCTATGTCTTCTTACTTTGGTTACAAGGTAGCTGGTTTATTCCAGAATCAGGCAGACATCGATGCTTCACCTAAGCAGTTAGGGGTAACCAAAACCGATGACGCTAAGGCAGATAGCCCTGCTGGTGGTGTAGGTAGGTTTAAATATGAGGACACTAATGGAGATGGTGAAATTACACCTGATGACAGAACGTACCTGGGAGACCCCGTTCCTAACTTTACCGGAGGTATAAATTTAAAAGTGAACTACCGAAACTGGGAACTGGAGACTTTCTTTTTGATCATGACTGGTTTTGAGAACTACCACGCAGCTAAGTGGTTCACCGACTTTTACCCTTCTTTCACCGGAGCGGCCAAAGGAACCAATGTTAAAGATTCTTTTGTGCCTGAAGAATTGGGTGGAAATGGAGGTAATACGGTGCCTATTTACGAAAACGTGTCTAACTTCAGTACCAATACCCAGTCTAATTCTTATTACGTAGAAGATGGAAGCTATGCCAGGTTGACCAACCTCCAGATAGGCTATAATTTCCCTACCTACTTATTGGAACCTATCGGTATTGACAGGTTAAAAGTATTTGTACAGGCGACTAACCTATTTACCATTAGTAATTACTCAGGATTAGATCCGGGAGTAGGCGGTTCTGCGGATACTTCTTTTGGTATTGACCAAGGAAATATTCCCGTACCACGTGGGTTTAACGTAGGTGTTAACTTAGGTTTTTAAGAACAGTGTTAAAAGAAACAACGATGAAAAAAATATTAAGAAAAAAGATTACATACTTTACAATCTTTAGCTTGCTGATAAGCGCTATTGCTTGTAATGAAGACAAATTCTTGGATGTGCCAGTCACTGGACAAGTGTCTGGATCTCAGCTACTTTCTGAAGACGGCCTTAATGGACTGTTAATAGGTGTATACGCGGCACTAAACGGAGATACTGACTTAGGTTGGTTTAGCGGGCAAGCTAACTGGCTGTTTGGAAGTATCCGGGGTGGTGATGCCAATAAAGGCTCGGACGCAGGTGATTTTAATACCATTACACCCTACGCGCGTTTTGAGCAAACGCCTACTGATGGAGAGGGACGTAGTAAGTGGAGAGGTAGCTACGAAGGTATTTCTCGCGCTAACATCTTTCTGAATAACCTTGCGACTTTTGAGGGTATGTCTGAGGAAAATAAAGCCGCGCTAGAGGCAGAAGGCAAGTTTCTGAGAGGGCTTTACTATTTTGAACTCCGAAAAACTTTCCTGAATGTACCGTGGATAGATGAAAACATGACGGATGACGAAGCAGCTTTAGTAACAAATACTGTGGAGATTTGGCCTAATATTGAAGCGGAATTCAAGTTTGCGATGGAAAACTTGCCAGAAACTCAGGCTGAGGTAGGAAGGGCAAATAAATGGGCTGCTGAAGCTTTCCTAGCCAGGACATACATGTACCAGAACAAATTCGCGGAGGCTAAAGCCTTGTACGATAATATCATCGCCAACGGGCAAACTTCTAACGGTTTGAAATATGGTTTGGTAGAAAATTTTGAGGATGTATTCAAAGGACCTAACGAAAACCATAAGGAAACCGTGTTTGCTTTTCAGGCAGCATCCAATACTGGGGATATCAACAACACCAATCATGAGATTGCAATGAATTATCCCTACAATACCGGCCCTTCGGGTCCGGGTGAATGCTGCGGATTTTTCCAGCCTAGTTTTGAACTGGTGAACTCCTATCGTACTTCTCCTGCTGGTTTACCTCTGTTGGATGGATCATACAATGCTCCGGCCAATGCGGTGAAAGATGATTATGGTTTATTGTCTTCACAAGCTTTTACACCTGACCAAGGGCCACTTGACCCTCGTCTTGACCATAGTATCGGCCGCCGTGGCATACAGTTCTTAGACTGGCAGGCGCATCCCGGCGATGGTTGGATTCGTGACCAGGGATTTGCTGGACCTTTTACGCAAAAGAAGTATTCTTACTACAAAGCTGACAAAGGCACTTATCAGGACGGAAGCTCCTGGACGCCCGGCTACCACTCTATTAACTTCATTATTATGCGTTTTTCAGATGTATTGCTGATGGCGGCTGAAGCAGAAGTTGAAGTTGGAAGCCTGGAAAAAGCGCGTGAATATGTCAATATGGTAAGAGAAAGAGCAGGCAATAGCGTGGTAACAAACCCTGAGACTGGTAAGCCTGAAGCCAATTATGTGATCAGTACCTACGATAGTCCCTGGGGCAGCAAAGATGCTGCGCTGCAAGCGATTAGATTTGAAAGAAAACTTGAGTTAGCACTTGAAGGACAGCGTTTCTATGACCTGGTACGTTGGAAACTAGCTGACCCGGTAGTTAATGCTTATCTGGACTACGAAGGTAGTAGGTTAAAAACCAATTTGGGAGGGGCTACTTTCACCCCTAACCAAGATGAATACTTGCCTATCCCGCAGAACCAGATTGACTTGCAGCAGGCAGAAGGCTCAGATGGTACTAGCAGCGTGTTGGTTCAAAACCCTGGATACTAATTGATATTAGCATAAGTCATTAATTCAAAAAATAAGTCAGGCATATTTGCCTGACTTATTTTTTTGCGTTTTATTCCTGCCGACACTCCGGTATATTTGTGGATCATCAAAAAGCTTGCGCTACAATGACGTTAGCGCGATATACCATTGTTGGTGCCGCTGTGGCCAGGTTTTCACTAGCTATTATGGTATCATAAACGGTGAAAGCGAGCATTAAAACCCTTCTATGTCTATGAAACCAATGAGAAATATCGTTTTTATACTGCTAAATATCCTGCTGTTTATCAGTTGTAAAGATGAAAAGCCTACCCTTTTTAAATTAGTGCCCCCCAGTGAATCCAATGTTCATTTTTCCAACAGGATTATTGAAAATGATACTTTAAACATCCTTAAAGAAGAATATATCTATAATGGCGGTGGTGTTGGGATTGGTGATTTCAATAATGATGGATTAGAAGATATTTT
>JBBSOG010000292.1:0-7700 GCA_038259985.1 Cytophagales bacterium | reverse complement strand
GAAGGCACAGTGATGAGTATTGGCCGGGGAACAGATTTTCCTTTCCAAGTGATTGGATATCCTGACGCCATTTTTGCCGAGCCAACTGGTGTAGAAATGCAAGCGGTAGATACCTTTAGTTTCGTTCCCCGGGATGTTCCCGGCGTTGCCATGAACCCTAGGCACGAAGGTGAGCGCTGCTACGGGGTGGATCTTCGTAAGCATGAGCAATTTGCAAGCCTACATTTAGATTATCTCATTAGCTTCTATAGAAAAGCCTCTGATTTGGGAATAAGCAACGAGGATTTTTTTCGCGAAGATTTTTTTGATTTACTGGCCGGAACAAAGAAACTACGGGAGCAACTTACTTCCGGAGTTACTGAAAATGAAATGAGAAGAAGCTGGGAGGCTGATCTTACCACCTACAAAAGTATGCGGAAAAAGTATTTGTTGTACGAAGATTTTGAATGATAAACCTTAAACAATTATTACAATAGGACATTCATTATAATATGCAAAAAAATCTCAGGATCATTTTTATGGGTACGCCTGAATTTGCAGTGCCTTCCTTACAAATACTGGTACAGCATCATTTTCAGGTAGTAGCCGTAGTTACAGCGGCAGATAAACCCCGTGGGCGGGGACAAAAAGTAATCCCTTCCCCGGTAAAAGCGTATGCCGTGGAGCAAAATATCCCTGTATTACAACCTACAAATCTTAAGAGCCCGGATTTTCATCAGGAACTGAAAAGTTTTGAGGCTGACCTACAGGTGGTAGTCGCTTTTCGTATGTTGCCCGAAGTCGTGTGGAATATGCCTACTGTGGGTACTTTCAATTTGCATGCATCTTATTTGCCCCAATACCGGGGGGCTGCTCCTATCAATTGGGCCATCATGAATGGGGAAACTGAAACCGGATTGACTACCTTCATGCTCAAGCACGAAATAGACACCGGCAGCATCCTGTTCCAGGAAAAAGAGATTATACATCCCGATGATGACGCAGGAACTTTATATGAGCGGTTGATGGAAAAGGGTAGCCAACTGGTACTTAGGACTGTTAAAGCCATTGCCAATGATGAGTATACCTTGAATCCACAGAATGATCAGGGCGTTACCCTAATGTCGGCCCCCAAAATACAGCGGGAAATTTGTAAGATTGACTGGGGCCAAACGGCTGAACAAATTCGGAATTTTGTCCGCGGTTTATCTCCTTACCCAGCTGCCTGGACTACCCTGGATACCCGCACAGGAGAAAAGATATGTAAGGTATATAAAGTCACCAATACTCAGGAAAAGAATCCTAACTTAGCTCCCGGACAATATATTACGGACAATAAAAATTTTATTCATATCCAGACACAGGACTATCTGCTTGCCTTTGAAGAACTTCAGTTGGAGGGCCGTAAAAGAATGTCTGTGGAGGAATTTTTAAGAGGTAATACGCTATGATTAAATCCATTATCGCTGCCAAATCTGATAATAATGTCATTGGTAAAGAAAACGATCTGGTATGGCATATGCCTGCCGACTTGAAGTTTTTTAAGAATACGACTAAAGGACATTATGTGATCATGGGAAGAAAAACCTTTGAATCCATGAATGGCCCTTTACCCAATCGTACCCATATCATCATCACCCGCAACGCCTATTATCAGGCAGAAGGCTGCTTTGTGGTAGACCAGATTGAGAAGGCTTTTAAGATTGCAGAAGAACAACAACAGGAAGAAGTGTTCATTCTGGGCGGGGCGGAGATTTATCGCCAAACAATGAACAAAGCAGATAAGATGTATATTACGGAAATCAAATCAACCTTTGATGGAGATGCTTTTTTTCCAGAAATTGATCATAATTATTGGAAAGAGAGCAAACGTGATGAGCATTCCCCGGATGAAAAAAATACTTATCATTATGCTTTTGTAGAATATTTGAAAAGGTAAGCTTCTCAGGACAATGACTCCAAAGCTTCTATCAGTGCGTCTTGCATCTCCTCAAACCGGGCCAAAGCTTTATCCATAAATAGCCCTTGTAGCAGCTTCTGAATATCCTCATCCCCATTAACATCCATTTCAGGTACCTTAAAAGTTTGCTCAATAAACCCTCGCTCAAGCTTGATCAGGTATTTATTGTTCCAGGCAAAAATGGTGATTTTGCAAGCTTCATGGTTCATTTCTTTTACAACACGCATAGCTTCATTTTTTTGTAAAAAACGCTGAGTTATTACATCTCAAATGTAACGCCCTTTCCTTTACCTATCAAAAGGCTTATTGGCTTATTTAGGATTTTTAGTACAAGGGAGCTAAATAATATAAAATAAATTTTGTATTATTTATTTATTTTTTATTATTTTTGTTATATATTTACATGCATATGAAATTATCAGTGTTTATATTTTTATGTTTCTCATTCTATTATTGTAGCGTACAGCTTGTACAAGCGCAGGACAATAACACGTGGTTAGCCTTAGCAGATTCTACAGTAAGGATTCAAACATCAGAGCGGGCGCTTAAAAATATAGATGAAACAACGCTTGAGTCACCCATCAGTAAAGATTTTCTTCATTTTCAGTTAGATACGACTCCTTCGGGATCAGCACTACTTCTCTTACACCTCAAAGATTCGGTAAACTTACTCACCATCAGCGCACATGACATGATGGGAATTTCAGTGGAATTAATACGTGAAAACCAACTTAACCAAGGATTCTACGAATTTGCCTTACCAAAATCCCCCTCCGAAAGCCTAAAGTATTGGCAAGTGAGTATGGATGGACAGAAAGTGGTCAGCTTCATCAAATAAAAACGCAATACTATGAAAATACTTATAGTAGACGATGATGACATTATGCTACAATTGGTAGCCCATCAGTTAAGGAATCTAGGACAATACCATGTAATGTCAGCTAACAATGGAAAAAGTGCCATCAAACTTGCTGAAAACTATCAACCTGATATGATCATTACTGATCTGCTGATGCCTGTAGCTTCTGGTTCTGAGTTATTGGCACATGTCAGGGAAACGCTCAAGCTGAACACTTTTATCATTGTTGTTTCTGCAATAGGACTGGATAAAGTTAGACAAGAAGCTTTAGAAATGGGTGCCGATAGATTTATGACTAAGCCGTTTGACATCGGTCAGCTGATGGACTGTATTCAAGAAGTTAACGCGCTCTCGCAAGCCTCATGAAAAGGTATCTGTGTACCATATTGCTAGTCATCTCTACGCTTACGGCTTTTTGTCAAAAGGATTCCCTATATAAGGAAGCCAAACAACACGCTTACAACAGTCGCTATGAGCAGGCTATACGTGATTTGAATCTGGTGCTGAGTATTTATCCTGAGCATTATGATGCGCTCTTTCTGCAAGCTATGGTGATGGCATGGCGTGGAGAATATCAACCTGCCCTGCGTCAGCTTAATTATCTTACTAATAAGTTTTACCCTACAGAAGAAGTTACTGAAGCCATTGCCAGAATTAATTATTGGGCTGGTGAGCATACAAAAGCCATTGTAGCCGCAGAGAAAGGCTTGGCATTATTTCCCGGAAATGTCAACCTCATGTATATCCGTGCCCAGGCTTTAGCTGCCCAGAAGGAATATGAAGATGCTATTGTCGGTCTGGATACCCTGTTAAAGTTGGATGAGAGCCATGAAGAAGCCCAGGCATTAAGAAAACGTTTGCAAGTACTGAAACTCAAGAACGCAGTGGGTGTAGAGTATACGCATAGTCGTTTCAGCAATACTTTCACACCCTGGCATCAGGTTTCCGCTTACTATAAAAGAAAACTGCCCAACACTTTACTCATTGGAAGTCTACAATATGCCCGCATGTTTGATCAACAAGGCTTACAGGCGGAAGTAGATGCTTATCCCAATATCAATAAGAAAACATATGCTTACCTGAACGCAGGAGTATCCAATGCGAGCATCTTTCCAAGATTTCGCTGGGGTGCCGAACTGTACCGGATGCTGCCCAGTCAATGGGAAGCATCTGCAGGCATGAGAGGGCTTTATTTTGAGCAGGTGCCTGTGCATATCTATACTGCACAACTTGGTCGCTACTTTCCTGCTTACTGGGTTTCTGGCCGTGTGTTCATGTCAACATTAGACAATAGCACGCCCTTTACCGGACTATTGACAGCGCGCAGATACCTGACTAATGAAGACAATTATGCTACGTTTTACATAGGGAGTGGTGCTACGCCTCTCAAAATCAACGCTTTGGCTGAAATACAACGCCTGAATGCCAGTTGGATTGGTTTAGATTACCAACATCCATTGCAGGAGCAGCGCTGGATTATCCGCGCTGCCCTGGAGTTTCAGCAAGAAATATATCCTGAAGTCAGGACGACTGACCGTATGAGTTTTACCATTCATTTAGAAAGGAGATTTTAAGATGAAAGACTTTCTATATTATGTGTATTATATGGCAGTGGTTCATTGGGAATCGCTATATGCATATCAGGCGGAGGTAAGGTATTTCATATTGACTGCTTTATTGCTGATTATCTTAAGTATTGGTTTTGTAGCAGTACTCTATTCGCGCCGCTGGTACTTGCTTAGCCGTGAGAAAAAGTGGTCAGCTTTGAAGTTTCGTTTTCAGTTTTTTATTTATGATGCCTTGGTAGAAAGAAGCAAGCAGGAAGTGTTATCCTCTACGGATCTTATCGTCAATAAATTTAAGCAGCATGAGCTAAAAAGTGGTACGGAAAAGCAGTTGATGATTGACCTGATGATAGAATTGAAGAAGAGCTTTAGTGGCAATTCAAAGAAACAATTTCAGCACTTATATATCTGTTTAGGGTTACATCACATATCCATTGCGAAGCTGACAAGCAGCAATAAGCTTGAAAAAATCAAAGGTATCCGCGAGCTATCAGAAATGGAATATCACTGTGAAGCTTTGGAGCATGCCTTCAAAAACTGGCAGTCGTGTCCTGATACTTTGCTGGCTGACGAGGTGAAACTAGCTGCTATCAGGAGTGGGTCAATTCACATGCTTTACTTTTTGTATTATCAAAAAGAGCCCCTTAGCCAATGGTTATGCCTTCAACTCCAATATCATCTGGAAGCTTTACCTCATGAAAAATTACCACGATTGATTTACTGGTTAAATGTACAGGAAACCTCGTCAATTGTATTTGTGCTTCGGATGATTGCCCTATTTAAACAAGTTGCGGCTGAACATGTGATACCGCTCTTAAACCATCCGGTAGATGAGGTTTGTATGGAAGCGATAAATACCTTAGAAGTTTTGGAAGCCAGACAGTATGTTGATGTTTTATTTAATTTGTTGGAAGTAGAACAAGAAGATGTAAAGATCCAAGCTATCCAAGCTATTGGAAAATTGGGTAATTCTTTTCATGCAAACTTACTCAAGTCTTTGCTGCGGCAACAAGCTGAGCAGGTTACTTTCGCTGTTAAAGCAGCCATTGAGCTTATTGATTTTAAGGATTCATCCAACAAATCAACGCATTATTCTATCACTCACTGAGTAAGCATTATGAAAGAACTGATTATACAGGTAGCCGTCTTTCTATCTGAGTACTTGATTTTCTTTTACGCATTAGCCATTTCTTCTATAAATTTACTATTGGCTATCATATCTATTCGCGAAACACGCAAGTATATCCGAAATAATAAGCGTATAGATGACCAAGCAATTCTGTCATCGCCGTCAGTATCCTCTATTTCGCTACTCGTTCCTATGTATAATGAAGAGGTCAGTATTATTGATAGTGTGCGCTCATTACTTTCGTTGCAATACAACAACTATGATGTAATCGTTATTAACGATGGAAGCACGGATGAATCCCTCAAAAGCTTGATCACCTACTTTCAACTTATCCCTGTTGACCAAAAAACGTCTGGCGTATTACCCACGCGTAAAATTTTAGGCGTATACAAATCAAAGAATCGTGCTTTTGGCAAACTGATTGTAATTGACAAACTTAATGGTGGCAAAGCGGATGCGCTTAACGCTGGCCTAAATATTTCTGAAAGCAGTCTGGTAGCCACGCTGGATGCGGATTCTATTATTGCACCTGATGCACTATTGAAAATGGTGCGCCCATTTCTTCAAAGCAAAGAAAGGGTTATTGCTACCGGGGCAGTAATCAGAGTAGCCAACTCGTGCAAAGTAGAAGATGGGAGCCTCGTCAATGTGCAGCTTTCATCTAATCTGCTGGTTCGTTTCCAGACTTTAGAATATCTCAGGGTTTTTCTGCTTAGCCGCATTGCATGGAGTAAGCTCAATGGTTTGCTTATTATCTCCGGAGCTTTTGGTTTGTTTGATAAAGAAGTTGCTATTAAGGCAGGGGGCTATGCCACCGACACGGTAGGGGAAGACATGGAACTGGTAGTACGTATGCGCCGGTATATGCAGCAGATCAAGCAGAAATACAAAATTTTTTACCTGCCTGATCCTCTTTGCTGGACCGAGGCCCCATCTGAATTAAGGATACTTAACCGTCAAAGAAACCGCTGGGCGAGAGGTACAGCGGAGACATTGTACCGTCACCGCAAAGTATTTTTTAATCCACGTTATGGTTTAATGGGCATGCTCAGTTATCCATACTGGTTTTTCTTCGAGTACCTCGCGCCTTATATGGAAGTGATTGGTATCCTATATTTCATAAGTTTACTCATTTTGGGGGCTATCAACTGGACTTATTTCTTTGCTTTGCTCGCTTTGGTTTACGCTTTTGCGGTATTTATGTCGGTGCTTGCGCTGATGGCCGAAGAGTTTTCCTATCATAAATACAGTAAGCGCTCTGACACTGCAAAACTTGTACTGACGGCTTTGCTGGAGCCTATACTTTATCACCCTATTATTCTTATCAACTCCCTCAAAGGATATCTTGACTTGCTACTGGGCAAGAAAAGCTGGGGCAATATGAAAAGGAAAGGATTTAAAGAAAAGAAAATGGAAAGCACTAATCGCGTTCCTGCATAATCAGGCCAAAACCGCTGTACCAATCAAACAAGAGAATATCAGCATTATAAAGCAAAAAGTTGCTGTAATCGCACTGTTTTCATCAGTCGCATTATTATTTTCACTGGCTTCACTAACGTTTTAATCTAAAAAAGAACAGGGTATCACTCTAATGAATGATGCCCCGTTTGATGAAGATGAACTGATAAAATTTTAATGGATCATATCAAATCCTGTATAGGAGATAAGAACTTCAGGAATTCGTATACCTTCTAAAGTTTGGTTATTCTCGAGAATAGCAGCCAGTATTCTGGGAAGGGCAAGGGCACTACCATTGAGGGTATGTAAGAGTTGCATCTGATTATTGCTGTCCTTGTACCGAAGTTTCAAACGGTTGGCCTGGAAGGTTTCAAAATTACTGACAGAACTTACCTCCAACCATTTTTTTTGGGCTGCCGAATATACTTCCATGTCATACGTCTGAGCAGAGGTAAAGCCCATATCCCCCGCGCATAAATTAAGCACCCTATACGGAAGCGCTAGTTTTTCTAATAAGCCACGGATATAAAGCGCCATTTCTTCCAAAGCTTGATAAGAGTCTTCCGCACGATGGATACGTACAATTTCGACTTTGTCGAACTGGTGCAGACGATTGAGTCCCCTTACATGGGCACCCCACGAACCTGCTTCCCGACGAAAACATGGTGTGTAGCCTACATGCTTTATCGGCAACTCTTCTTCTTTTAGTATCACATCCCGGTATAAATTGGTAATGGGAACCTCGGCAGT
>JBBSOG010000291.1:0-7776 GCA_038259985.1 Cytophagales bacterium | reverse complement strand
CCTTAATCATTTTCGCGATGACTACCTCAACCTTATCTCAGTCTGCCGACAAAACCTATATCCTGGTACACGGAGCCTGGTATGGGGGGTGGTGCTGGTACAAGGTGGTTCCTCTTCTGGAAGCCAAAGATCTGGACCGAAGAAGTATAGTGCAAAATATGCCCTGCCAACAAATCTTTGAATTGCCAAGCAGTCATCCTCCTTTTTTTTCCCATGCCGGAAAAGCTGGTGAAAATATTAGATAAAGTATACTGAAGTTCAATACCGTTGTAACACATAAAACTCGAATTTTAAAAGAAAAGAAATTATGGAAGCCATTGAAAAAGACTTAGAAGTAAAAAAAGAAACTACCAACAGACCCGATAGCATAGCCAGGCATTGGATAGATGGGGAATGGGTGGATGCTGAACAACATGGCATCAGTGTTAATCCTGCTACCGGAGAGGAAATCGGGAGGTATGCCGATGGGGGTCAGCAAGAAGCTGAACAAGCAGTGGCAGCCGCCTTAAAAGCTTTCGAGGAAACAACTTGGAAGCAGGATCATGCCTTGCGTTCTAAAGTGCTTTTGGCTATGGCTGATCAAATGGAAGCAAAGAGCGAAGATCTCATTCAGATGCTGTGTGCTGAAAATGGTAAAACAGCGGCAGAGGCAACGATGGAAGTATTCGCCGCACCGGCCTTTCTGCGTTACTGGGCAGGCAAAACATTTACGGCAGGACGTTCAGGAGAAGCCAGGCCCGGCAGCCTTTCCATTACCCTCCGTGAAGCGGTAGGCGTTGCCGGTATCATCGCCCCCTTCAATGCACCTGTGGCGCTAGCCATACGATCCCTTGCTCCTGCGCTGGCAGCGGGTACCACCACCGTTGTAAAATTGCCAGGCCTCACCGCTCAGACCAATGCACTTCTCTGTAAGGTCATCTCAGAAGTAGCCGGGTTACCCAAAGGCGTCATCAACGTGATTACAGAAAGCGGCAGTGAAGCTGCCAGGTTCCTGGTGCAATCTCCTGACGTGCCGGTGATTAGTTTTACAGGCAGTACCCAAACCGGAAAAGCGATTGTAGCAGCAGGTGCCGCACAATTGAAACGCTTTAGTTTGGAATTGGGTGGAAAAACACCCATGATTGTTTTTGGTGATGCGGATGTGGAGGCAGCGATTTTTACGATGGAGAAGGCGATCACTATTTTCAGCGGACAGTTTTGTATGACCGGTAGCCGTATACTAGTACAGAGAGACATTGCTGAAAGTGTACGAAAAGGGCTGGCTGAGCGACTCTCTCAAGTAAAGGTAGGCCCTGCTTCGGAACCGTCCAGTGAAATGGGTCCTATGATTGATCAAGCAAATGTGCAGCGGGTAAACAATATGGTAGAAGAAGCTATGGCTGCTGGTGCTAAAGTAATTGTACGTGGTGGCCCCATCACAGAAGGCGCACTATCCAAAGGCGCTTTTTACCGTCCTACCTTGCTGGAAATAACTGACCCCAAACTACCCATCGTACAGCAGGAAGTGTTTGGCCCTGTCGCTACCTTACAGGTTTTCGATACTGAAGCGGAAGCGATTTCCCTGGCAAATAATAGTGAATATGGTCTTGCAGCCAGCATCTGGACCCGGGATATAGACAGGCCCTGGCGTATTGCCAAAGCTTTACAGGCCGGTACCATCTGGATCAATACCTATGCCCAGGTATTCCCTCAGTTTGAAGAAGGCGGCTATAAGCAGAGTGGTATGGGTCGTTTAAATGGAGAAGCTGCCTTAGAAGATTTTCTTGAGTACAAGCATATTTCGTTTACTCCGGGATTGCCTGATGCAAAATAATCGTAATAAAAAGTCTTTTCTTTTGTGTGAGAGGTAGATTTTTTGCGTAAAGCACATTCCCCGGTCGTTTCATTCAGCCAAGCAGAAAAGCCGCCATTTACACATTCGTTCTGTCGGTTCGTCAGCAATCAGTGGCAAGCCAATGTGCTTTCTATTAGGTTTGTCATCGTGTTCAGTAATCACGAAAAAACTTTATAAAACACAGGCGGGTAAAAGGTTACTTTTTAATAGATCGTTGACCAATGCTATGATTAAGTACTGATTATAAAATCACGTTTTACCTACAGACTATTTTCATCACGCCTGAACCTCCATTGAGGCTCGGAACAGTAAAACTTTGTCAAAAATGAAACAGTCTATGTTGCTTATCCTCACGGGCATATTTTGGGTAAATTATGCCTTCTGCCAACCTATCATTAAAGTTTTTGGCAGCGAAGACCCGCTGGCGGTCAAAAACCAGATTGTTCAATACTTGCATCATCTGGATGTTCAGGAGAATATTTACCTTTCAGTGACTTTCACGGCAGATATACCTGAAGAATACAAAGGAATTACCTTTTGTGCCGATAGTGTACGGTTTACAAAACATCATGGTTACCAAATTATCAAGGTAAGAATAAGTCTTCATCAGTCCGCTATAAATCAAATGAAAGTGTTAGCCCATGAGATGATCCATGTCAAGCAATACGCCAAGGGTGAACTTGTCGTACTCAGTCATCAGCAGGTGTTATGGAAAGGACGAAACTACTCTTACCAACGTGACAACCACCAGCATGTACCTTGGGAAAGGGAAGCTTACAAAAACGATAATCTGTTGGCGAAGCACTTTAAATTACAGACAGAAATACCTCAGGTGGCTTTGGTTAAAATCCCTTGAAGATAGCCTATTTGATAGGCAGAAAGCAGGTCATAACGATGGTCAATACATCATAAACAACAGCCATGGTCACATTAACGCATATAGCTCCCTGTTTGTCGTTAGCATCCTTTGTACAGTCCTACCAACTGGTGCAGTTTGATACAGAAGGTAAGGAAATAACCAGGCCCTGGTATGGTTCGGTGGACCAGCATATCGTTTTTTTTCTGAAAGACAAACCCTTGTATTTGAATGATGAGAAAAGAGGGTATTTCGTAGAAGGAACACATCATATCGGTGTCTTAGGTATGGCGACCCACTTTAACGGCCTTATGAAGTTCAGAGGGCAATACCAGTGTTTAATGATACTATTTGCGCCTACAGGTCTTAGCAGGCTATTCGGACTACCCATCCATGAAATCACTAATAAAATCTATGCGGCAGATGATTTATTTGGCCCTACCGCCAAAGAACTGCTGGATCAATTGCAAAATGCTTCCGGCTTGCAGGAAATGGCTTTTTTTGCAGACAAGTTTCTGGCTAATTTCTTAAACAAGAAAAAAGGCATTCATCTTCCGGATAGTATGACCATCATATCCAATGGCCTGTCAAAATGCAAAGAAACCCTGCATCCGCAGGAGTATGCAGCGATGGCTAACATGAGCCTTCGCAATTTTGAGAGGAGGTTTCACGAGCAGGTAGGCGTTTCACCCAAAATGTATGCCCGCCTGCTCAGGTTCAATCGTGCGGTTGATCTTAAGATGCAACAACCGGCAAAAGACTGGGCGTCCATTGCTTACGAAGGTGGCTATTACGACCAAATGCACATGATCAAAGAATTCAAGGAGTTTACAGATGCCAGTCCTACTCACTTTTTCAGCCATACCCCACCGCTCCGGGTAGAGACTTTCTTCGTGAAAAGGACCTGAAAGTTGTCGATTTTTTACTATCCGATGCCTGGTAGGAAGCAGTACATTAGCTTGCATTTATGCTTTTCAAGAAAACATCGGGTCAACACTCAAAGGCTCACTTTCATCGTGCTGATTACTTTTTCAATTAGAAATTGGAGTCCTATTTCGGGAGCAATGGCTCTTGATCTAATATAGTACTGGTGGGGGATTTTGTGTGGCCAGAATGCTGTAAGAAAACTTCTGAAGAACAACTCTTTATAAAAAAATAAAATATGGTAGAAAAAAACCAATAATATGAAATCGCAAAAAACAAACCGGACTAGCCCTGAAGTATCAATCCAAAAAGTAAATGAGGTTAATATTCTAAAAATGTACTCATCCATTATATTGATGATGGCCGTTATTTTTCTTACAGTTCCTGTACTGGCGCAGACTGAAGAAGATACTACCGTCTCTGTGTATTCTGCCAATGACGATATTTATACTCAAATGCTTGATTATTCCAGGCCGGGCAAGTATCACCAGTTACTGGCAGATCTTGTGGGCACATGGACTTTCAAAGGCAGGCATCTCGAATGGCCCGATTCCCTTACCAGCAAAGTTGCCTTGGAGTATAGCGGCACCGTTGAAAGAAAACCATTTGCGAACGGGCGTTTCTTTATTTCAAATGTTACCTCGGATAGCACATTAGAAATGCCTATTCAGGATGGAAAAATGAAAGAGGCAAAATTCCAGGGCCTTGAGATTGAAGGCTACGACAATGTAATACAGAAATTTGTAAGAAATACCATTGGCAATCACCTTTACAGCGCTATTTTACTTTATGAAGGCAGCTATGATCCTGCCACGAAAACAGTAACGTTTGACTCAGAATTTGAACCAGTTCTTGGCATGAAAACCAAAGATCACTTTCTTTTCATATTCATTGATAAAGACCACTACAAATGGGAATATTATCAGGATGAAAATGGGAAATACAGAAAAGGGTCTGAAATTGAATTTACAAGGATATGAAGATATTTGCTGACAATGACACACAGATAGTCATCCCCCATTAGATATAGAGTGTCGAATTCCTAAAATGACAACCTGTGATATCGACTGAACAGTCTTATCAGGTCAACCTGTTTCGTTTGTCTTTTTGATGTAAAAAAAATGAAGCAAACAGGGTGACTAATCGCATTCTTCCCAATACTAATGGAAACACTTAAAATACAGCGCTTGTCATGCATGAAGAAAACGTTTTTACCAAAGCAGGGCTGCTCTCCTTGGCCCTTCTCTTCACTTTTGTTGCAGGCTGGGAAGTCTACCTGCGCCTCCAGGGGTTTGGGCTTTCCTACAACGACGACGAAGCCTTGTGGGCTTACCACCGCCAGCGTATCTACCAAGCCACTACGGCCAACCCGGTGATCATTGGCTCCTCACGGATGAAGTTCGACATAGATCAACCTACCTGGGAAAAGATCAGTGGTTCGGCTCCTGTGCAGCTCTCGCTGGTCGGCACATCTCCCCGGCCTTTGCTGACTGATTTGGCCAATGATCCGGATTTTCATGGGGCAGTGCTGATCGGGATGACGGAAGGGATTTTCTTTACGCCTTCAGGCAGCTTTCCTGAGCGGCAAGCTCGTAAATGTGTTGCGTTTTACCCCACCTGGTCTATGGCGCAGCAGAGTGGCTTTGCCATCGGGCGACTGCTGGAATCCAGCTTGCTTTTCCTGGATGAAGAGCAATTCAGCCTGCGCGGTCTGACATCACAATTAGCTGTAGCCAACCGGCCGGGTGTATTTGCTCCGCCTGTTTTCCCTCAGAAATTTGTGACCCGGGATTTTAACCGGCAAACCACGATGACCCCCGAATTTGTAGCAGATACTACTTTGCAAAACCAGGTGAAAGCCATCTGGATGTACATTGCCAGCCAAGCGCCCCGCGAACCCATGCCTGATAGTGTGCTGACCGGTATCTTCCGGGAAGTCAGCGCTGACGTGAGAAAAATTCAGGAAAGGGGTGGCAAGGTGCTTTTTGTCCGTATGCCCTCTACAGGACCCATCCGGGAAGGAGAAAAGCAGGCATTTCCGAGAGAAAAGTATTGGGACCGACTGCTTGAAGCGACTGGTGCGCCAGGGATTCATTATGAGGATTATGCTGAACTCGCCCGGTATGATTGCCCGGAATGGTCGCACTTAAGCCCTGATGATGCCAAAAAATTCACAGCGGATTTCATCCGAATCATAGGGCAACAAACAGGCGGTGCATTTTCCTTGTCAAACGCCGACTCAGCCAGGTTTAACACTTTAATGTTTCGCTAACAATGGTCTTCAACTCCTATACCTTTATCCTTTTTTTCGGGCTGGTGCTGCTCCTGCACCACGCATCCCTGTCCTGGAAAGTAAAAAAAATCAACCTGCTGCTAGCAAGTTATCTGTTCTACGCCGTCTGGAATCCCCCTTTTATCTTACTCCTTTGGCTTTCTACAGTAGTGGATTACCGCGTAGCCCTAGCTTTGGGCAAAGAGGAACAGAAAGGTAAACGCCAGGCTTTATTGCTGTTGAGCCTGCTGGTCAACCTGGGCATGTTAGGTTTTTTCAAATACGGAGGTTTCCTACTGGATAATTTTGTCGCAATGGTTTCCCTATTGGGTATCAGCTATCAGCCTGCCAACCCGGATATCATCCTGCCGGTAGGTATTTCGTTCTATACCTTCCAGACACTTTCTTATACGTTGGATGTGTACCGCCGGAAATTTACCCCTGAAACATCACTACTGGACTTTTCCCTGTTTGTGACTTTCTTTCCGCAACTGGTGGCAGGGCCGATTGTCCGTCCCGGCGAACTGCTTCCACAGTTCAAGACGCCGCATTTGGCCACCCGTGCCCAACTCACCCAAGGGTTGTTTCTGCTCACGCTGGGCCTTTTTATGAAAGTCGGTATGGCCGATGGCCTGCTGGCAGATACCTCCGATGCCGTATTTGGCGTACCTTTTCCGTTGCATCCGCTGGATGCCTGGACGGGCGTGCTGGCTTTTTCGGGGCAGATCTTCTTTGATTTTGCAGGTTATTCTACTTGTGCGATTGGCATAGCTTTAAGTTTGGGGTTTGTATTGCCTGATAACTTCCGCTATCCTTACGCTGCCATCGGCTTTTCAGACTTCTGGAGGCGCTGGCACATCACCTTGTCCAGTTGGTTGCGTGACTATCTGTATATCCCCCTGGGTGGTAGCCGCCACGGAGTAGCCCGGACGTATCTGAGCCTGATGATTACGATGCTGCTGGGCGGTTTGTGGCATGGTGCTAGTTGGACTTTTGTCGTCTGGGGAGCACTGCACGGCATTTTCCTAAGCGTGGAAAGGCTTTTCCGGAATCGTCTGGTCAGACTTCCTCGGGTTCCATTGACCACACCATCAGCGCCGGTTATCAGCCAGGCTGCTGTGGTATCCAGTCTTTCGTTTGGGCGAGAGGCCACCAAATTTGTTTTGGCTATGATAACTTTCCTGCTGGTAAGCCTGAGTTGGGTTTTCTTCCGCGCCCCTGATTTTGATAGTGCGATGCGGTTGTTGCTGGCGATGTTTGGCGTCATTCCTACGCGCATTCCCCTGCTGACCACTTTAGACATATACAAAGTAATGGTGGTGATAATAGCTATGTTGGCTTGCCACTGGATGATGCGAGGTACGTCGGTAGCAAGAGTAGCAAAGCACACACCCTGGTGGGTCTTGGGAACCGGTTGGGCATTTATGCTGATCATGTTGGTACTTACACAAAAAAGCACAGGCTCATTTATTTATTTCCAATTTTGATATGAAAAAAGAATCTTCATTTTCTCCACTTACCTCTTGGCGTAGTAAGCTGGCATTGGTTGCCTTCCTTTTAGTCTGCATGCAACTTCACGGACAGTCCATCAGAGGGAAAGTGCAGGAAAGAGACGGCAAGCCACTCCCATTTGCTAACGTGCTGTTGCTAAACAGCGCCGATTCAAGCCTGGTGAAAGGAACAGTTTCCGATACGCTTGGAAGCTATACTTTTTACAATATTATACAAGGTAGCTACCTGCTTTCGGCAAGCCTTTTAGGTTATCAGCAAACCTTTCTATCTCCCTTCACCCTGACATCTTCGCAGGACTTGTGGCAGGCAGGCAGTATGATATTGGCTGAGGATACGCAGCAGTTGAAAGAGGTAGTGGTCGTTGAGAAACGCCCCTTT
>JBBSOG010000290.1:0-7807 GCA_038259985.1 Cytophagales bacterium | reverse complement strand
TGCCCGAAACTGAATGGTATACTTCTGAGTATGATGACAAAGTAAAGAAAACCATCGGGAAGCAAAACGCTGACTTTCAGATCACTCGTTTTAATAACAATGCCCAACCTTACTATGTGCTGTTGGATGATCAGGGCAACTTACTTAAAGAACCCAAAGCCTATGATCTGAGTGTGCAAAACTTTATCGCATTTTTGGATGAAGGCAAGCAGCGTTTTGCGGAAGGTAAATCCATAGCTGATCCGGCTTTGGCCAAAAATCAATAAACTCATCGGTTCAGGTAAGCCTCAGCTTCTTTTTTGATAGGAGGATAGTGGGCGATGCCCAACGCTTTCTCGTACAAAGAGCGGGCTTGTTTGTATTTTTGCTGTTCATGGGCTATACGGGCCAATCCTGCATAAGCATAACTTTCATAATCGCCTGCTTCATCATTTTTCAAACCTTGCACGTATTCCAGGCTCTGGATATAGCTTCTTTCGGCCGCTTTCCATTGCTTATCCTTCTTTTCCAGTAGCATCGCTTCAAATAGCTTTCCTGTCATTTTGTAGAAATTGCGTTCACTTGCCAGTAACTGCTGTACGTATGGATTAAGATTACTGAATTCTTTTGCAGCAATTGATGCATCTACAAAATTGGTGATAAAGAATAGGTTTTTGGGATACTTTTTAGCCAGAATACGCGCATATCGTAATGCCTGTGCTGGTTCTTCTTCATATTTCAGGTAAATATGTACCAGATAATCAGCAGATTCAGGGCTCATAAAAATGGACTCCCGATAAGCTTTTTTCAATTGTTCTAAACCTAGTTCTTTATCTCCGTCTCGGAAAAAAAGCATGAAGGGGCGGTAAATTGAGTGAAGTTCCGGGTACTTGATACGATAATAATTGTAAAGGCCACTGGAAAAATAAAACTCCGGATATTGTTCTTTCAGCTCAAATCCATTTTTCAGGTAAGTATAAGCATCCTGCGCCAAGCCAACCGCTTTTAGCTGATTGCCTTCATCATTTTCGTACATGGCCAACAGACCAATGGAAGCCATCGCGAAGAAATTAGCCTCAGGGTTCATGTCATCATCTTCCAGCATATTTTCCGAAAGAGAGAGCACTTTTTCCAAATATCCTTTCATTTCCTTGAACTCAGGGCTTCCCAATTCAATAGGCGTATTCGCAGCACGGATGTTCAGCGCTTTCAGCATAAAGTAGGCCGGATGATCAGGTAACCTGCGGCCTATCTCCTCATTCAATGGAGCAGCTTTATCTACCTCGGTATTATAAATATAATCCAGGCTCTGCTTGATCTTTTCCAGCGTCTCTTTTTCCTGGAGCAAACTGACCTGCGCGACTGACTGACTGCTCAAAAAAGCTAAAATTAACAGTACTTTAAAAAATCTTTGCATACACTATCCTATGGCTAAACATTCATTATGTAACGAAATAACTTTCCAACAGTTAAGGTTCAACATAGTCTCTTATATTTGTGTTGATTATGAAAAGTCTACATTTTATTGCTGAAAAATCCCCGCTTAGCTATCCGCTAAATGCTGATACTTATCTCTACAACCGTGAAGAATTCCTTCAGTTGAAAGAGGAATCCTATGGCCATCCACTTACTTTTTATGCTTTGCTAGGGGAAGTAGCAGTAGCCAGGGCTCATTTTTTTCTTGTCAAACAAGATGACGGGAAGCTAGAGGCCATCAGTATTCCTGCCAGCCCTTTTGGCTCGGTGGAGTACAACAAGCGTTTGACCACAGAAAATTTGACAGCTTTCGTAAGCTATATTAAGCATGAACTAATTGAAAAGTCCGCTAAGACTATCATAATTAAAAATCACATTGCTGCCTATCAAGCTATTGGCCATGCCGATTTGCACACTATCCTATTGGACGAAAACTTTCAAATACAGGAAGAATTAGTCAATCATCATATCGTAGTAGACCGTAAAGCGCTGTTTCCTAAAATGAATGCGATGGAAGTACGGCGCGTGAGAAAATGCCAACGGGCGGGCTTTGTTTCTGTGCATGAACCGCTTTCTTCACTAAAAAAGATATACGAATTCATCAGCGAATGCCGGGCAGAAAAAGGCTGGGAACTTTCTATGCAATGGCAAGACATTGAGCATTTGGTAAGCCTGTTTCCCGAAAATTACTTGTTATTTACCGTACAAGACCAGGAAAATATAATAGCGGCTACTATCGCTGTATTGGTTAATGACCACGTTCTTTACAACTTCTATCCGGCTTCCAGAGCGAGTTACCAGCAATTTAGTCCGATGGTCATGCTCACTTCTGCATTGTATCAACATTGTCAGCAAGCTAAAATTAATCTGTTGGATTTGGGAACATCACTCACGCCGGGATTACAAAAATTTAAGCAAAACATGGGGGGCACCGCTTCTTTGAAACGCACCTATCAATACGGTTTATGAAGCAGCCGCCGCTGGTTTCTGTTATTTGCCTTTGTTACCAACACGCGGATTTTGTCACGGACACGCTAAAGTCTGTTTGGCAGCAGGATTACCCGAATATAGAAGTGATCATTGTGGATGATGCAAGTTCTGACGATAGCGTAAGTGTTATTCAAAATTATCTGATTGACCACCCTTGTCCTTTTCCACTAAAGACATTATTCCTCCAGCAAAACCTGGGCAATTGCGCAGCGTTTAACCGTGCTTGGCAGATGGCCAAGGGGGAATATATTATAGACCTGGCTACCGACGATATCATGCTTCCCCAGCGGGTGAGCAGCCAGATTGCTTATTTCCAACAGTTGCCGAATGATTACGGCGTAGTTTTTAGCGAAGCACAGTACATTGATCATGCAGGAAAACCCTTAGCCTATCATTTTGCTGAAAAGTATCCGCATATCCGGCCGGTCCCGACCGGGAATGTCTATAGTGAGGTTTTGAGCAGGTATTTTATTCCTTCTCCCACGATGATGTACAAAAATGAAGTACTGCAACATTTGGGAGGCTACGATGAGCAATTGGCTTACGAAGACTTTGATTTTTGGGTGCAGTCGGCAAGGTTTTTCAAATATGCTTACTTGGATAAATGTACTACGCTAGTCCGCAAATCCCCGGCGTCTATGTCAAGAGGCTGGTACCAAAAAGGTGATGCACAGCTATATTCCACTTTCTTAGTTTGCCTGAAAGCCAGGGCATTGAACCGCACTTTGGAAGAGCAAAAGGCACTGATCAAACGCGTAAAATTTGAAATCCGGCAAGCGGTGTTCTCCGATAACCGTAAGGAAGCACGGCTGTTTTTTAAGCTTTTGGAAGAAATTCATCAAGTCAGCGGTTTCTATCGTTTTCTTTATGTTCTTTCCAGGATGAAAATCAAACTTTCCTGGCTCAGGAATTTGTATTTGAGGCTTCGCTATTAATTTTTCTTGCGCCAAAATCGCATCTCCAACGAAATACGGGTGATGTCATCGTTGAGGTTGGTAGCGCCCCCGTGGAGCAAATAGGGCGAGAAAATTAGTACTTCATTCAAAGCAGGGTTGGGACGAATGATATTTAGTGGAATTTTGCTATCCGTGAGGGCAGGAACGTTAAACTGTACGCCATTTACTTTAGCGCCTGATTTGGTTTTCTCAATTAGCGCTTCACTCCAGTAATGGCTTGCGGGTATCAGGCTCAATGAGGAAAGATGATTACTCCCGCAAATGGGTACATAAATATTGATACAAT
Source organism: Cytophagales bacterium (assembly GCA_038259985.1). GTDB lineage: Bacteria > Bacteroidota > Bacteroidia > Cytophagales > Cyclobacteriaceae > Catalinimonas. The sequence continues at coordinate 4,120 of JBBSOG010000290.1, read as the reverse complement.
CCTGATAATCTTCCAGCCACACATCCCGGTGGAGAGGATTGTTATCGTTGCGCTGGGGCCGGACAATCCTGAAGTGAAATACCTTTTCTCCGTCAATAGGATTGAGCGCTTGCATAGGGGTTTGGCATAATGCCGAAACCCGCTCTTCCACTTGCTTAACATCAATCGGAAAATCCGCTACCTGAAGCAACTTTGCTTGATTTACCACCGCTAAATGGGTTTCGTAATCGTCAGCGATGTATCTGTGATAGTTGGATAAAGAAAAATCTTCTACTATAGCAATGCCAGCGTTCTCTAGAAATCCTTTAAATAAAGCATCTACTCCGTTATAAAAAAGCTTATATTCTTTTCCCGGCAGGAAAGTCGTTACTTCATATCCTTTTTGATGCCAGTGGGTTTGCGCGCTGAGGTCATCATCCTGCTTCAACAGGATAATATCTTTACCGAAAGCTTTTTCCCCTTCCATTGGATGAGTCACTGTAATTCTATTTATTAATAACCCTATGCGCTTAATATGAGTTTTAAAAATAAGATGATCACACTAATAAGTAGTTAAATAAATCATATTTTACTGCTATCTAACAGCTTTTCTCTATGGACGTGCAAGGGTTCTGGTATTTTGAAGACAAGAATTTTTCTAACTTTTTCTGTATGCCTAAAGTCAGGCAGATGGAGTACAAACTTTCCCAGCGTGAGAAAACATTTGGTAAGGGGGATTTTGTGTATTTTATCGGAGATACTTCGGACAATGTGTATATGATCAAACAGGGCAGGGTAAAAATCGCCACCTACTCTGATGATGGAAAGGAGATTGTCAAAACCATTCTCACCGCCGGAGAGGTATTTGGGGAACTGGCACTTACCGATGAGACTGATCGGAATGATTTTGCCCAGGTAATGGATACTGATACTATCATTTGTCCACTTACCATCACCGATATGAAAAACCTGATGGCCGATGATCAGGAGCTTAGTTTTAAGATTTTTAGGATGATCGGTTTTCGTATGCGCAAGCTGGAAAGGCGGATTGAACTATTGATTTCTAAAGATGCCCGTACCCGCATTGTTGAATTTTTGAAAGACCTGGCTTATGAAAAAGGTAAAAAAGTAGGCTTTGAAACCTTAATCAAGAACCATCTCAAACATCAGGACATTGCCAGCCTCACCGGCACCTCCCGGCAGACGGTGACTACCATTCTGAATGAACTCAAGGAGAAAAATCTCATTAATTTTGACCGTCGCAGAATCTTAATCAGAGATTTGGATAAACTGAAATAAACTGTTCTTTTTCATTTCAACTGATTTTCCAGTACCATCAGGTCTGTTCCCTCTTTAATCCAATAACTCATCAGCGAATCGGGAATTTGGTTTCTGATTACAATGCAAGAGCCAAGTATAACATCCTCGTCACCATCCTGGTCCGTATCGGCGACTTCCATCGTTAGCCAACGGCCGTGTCGAGCTTCGGGTAGCTGCCAGGGCGTAAAAACCGGTTTCTCACCTGTCCTACTTTTATTTTCCAGAAAAACTGCTCCCGAATTCGGTTGATTTTCAAAATCAGCGAAGTAAGCGATACCTACAATATCCAGGTCACCATCCTGGTCAAAATCATGGGCTACCGCTTCTGTAGCTCCATACAGAGGAAAGAAATAAGCCTCTTGCGGCATTTTCTCACCCTGGTTCAGGTAGATTCTGATACCGTGGTAAGGTTTTAGAGAATAAGAATAATCGGCATTGTCGCCATTTACATAGAGTATATCTTTTATCCCATCATTGTTAAAATCAACCAGTTGGAAGTAACTTGAGCCATAAACCGGAGGAAAGCGTAGTAAATTTTTCTCCCTGAAGTTTCCATTTCCTTCATTTTCCAGCAATACTATTCGTTCATCTCCCTGGGTCATCAGTACCAGCAGGTCTTCTTTGCCATCTTGGTTCCAGTCATAAGCGATGCTTTTGCGAGCCCCTGGCTCGGGTATAAGTGTTTGTTTCTTATATGGTTTTCCTTTTTTGAAAAACACCGCACTTAGTTCACCAATATCATTACCAAACTCGCTGATGACAAGATCATCTTCCCCATCTTCATTGAGGTCATGCGCCAACATATGTACGGGACGTCTCAGTTGGCCGAGTATGGCCTGCAAACTATCCTCGTGTTGCTGGTACAATACGCCCACTGCCTGGTTAGAGGGGTCCATGATTCCCATACTGAGCACAAATGTATTTCCATTTTTGAGTTTAAGCCTGGATACCGGAGCCCCGGCAGTAAACATCTCTTTGACCTGATTTCCTACTAAGTCATCACTCAGTAACTTATCCAGGCGGTTACCAGCGTATAATTTTTGGTTTTGATGGTCATAATCCAGCATCGTGGTGTAGGAGTAGCCATTGCTTAAGCTTCGGTCATAAGACCTGAACATAGTGCTTATTTCCGATGGAAAAGAGGTCGTCATACTATCCGTTGAGGCATGGCTAAGATAAAAATTTTGTATTTTTTGCCAGTCTTCTGAACTGATCTGGGGTTCGTCTGGAAAAATATTTACGCTTCTAAGCAAATGTTCGTCCATCATGGATAAGTTCTCGTAGGGTCCGCGCTCGGTTTTGCGGATTCCCAAATAAAGTCCCATCCGGGGCAAAACGCCTTGTTCCCAAATTGCTGCCTTCAAAAGTTTCGGATCAGGAAGGAGATGACACTGTTGACAATAGATGTCGGCGAGTTGCTGCCCGTTCAAATTGAGTGTGCTATCTACGGCAGGAAAATGAATTTCACGCTCACTGCGACTAATGCGTATATCCTCTGTTTTCTGGGTGCAACTTACTAAAGCGAGCAAAACTGCTCCTATCAAAATTTTTTCCATCATCCTGTCAGACTTAGATCAAGCTTTCTGCTTTCTCCCCGAAAATTGTATATCGTCAGGGAAATAATCTTTGGGCTGAGCTTTAGCTTACGAGTAGACTGGGAGAGGTAGCTGGAGCCATAGTAAAATTCTATTCTGCAATGGCTCCCATCTTCCATTTGCGCTTCTGCCCAGGCATCCATGGGCTCCAAAACAACTATTTGTCCTACTGCTTTTTGTTTTTCTGTCATCAAAATCAGGCTGTCCTGGTTTTGGGTGGCCAGGTAAAGGCTTTCGCCATGTTGCCCCCTTAGTTCTGCCAAAGCTTTAGCATCACCGGGCACATACCAACCGCTTTGCATCAGGTTGATGGATTTGAAATTTCCCTGGCCATCCCCTTTGAGATACAGGCCATTCAACGCGTCGTACCTACCAATGGCTACTTCTGTTCCGTAATCATTGCCTACTGCCAATATATCCATCAGCCCATCCCCATCTACATCACGGCTGAGCATCGCATAGAGGGGCGCTACCTGGGCTTCCATGGGTAAAGCTTTGATGGCAAATTTGCCGTCGCCTTGATTCTCCACATAACTGCTTTCCATGTGGGTAGCATGATAAACCACTGCCCCTTCCAACTGTTCTGTGGTAAATACACTGTCTATGGTTGCTTGACCGTAATTTTTATAAAAGGGAAATTTCCTTTTCATCATGACCATCTGGGAGATCATATCGTCCCGGCTATGAACCGGATAGGGCTTTGCTATCCCTTCTCTATTTTTGGTGTACCGAACCAGCACGACATCATAACCGCCATTGCTATCAAAGTCATTAGCATACAGGGAAACTGGCTGCTCTTCTGAGGCGCGGTTAGGCGTGTTCAAGCCCAGATTTCCGGCCACGTAATCAGTATCGCCATCATTGTCAAAATCCCCGGCTGTCAGGCTATTCCACCAGCCTACTTTGCTACTGATACCCGTTTGCTGGCTGATGTTTTCAAATCCGCTTCCGGTATTTTTAAGAAAAGTAAGTGGCTGCCACTCTGCTGCCAGTAGCAAATCTACTTTACCATCCCCATCAAAGTCAGTCCAAAGGGCATCGCTCACCATACCAAAATCAATAAGTCCGGGACACATTTCCTGGGTCACATCCGAAAAACGGCCTCCTTCATTGCGCAGTATATAGCTAGTAACGGGTTGAGGATAAGCACCCGGCGCAACCCTACCTCCCACAAATAAATCCAGGTCACCATCCTGATCGTAATCGGCTGCCTTCACGCAGGAGCC
>JBBSOG010000289.1:0-7827 GCA_038259985.1 Cytophagales bacterium | reverse complement strand
CAAAATAAAGCATCAATTGAATCAAGACCTCTCTTCTAGCGCCTAACTGTACAAACAGAAAGCGGTCGCCCAGCAGCAGCAGCAGCAGCATGAGCAAGCCAAAACAAAGCGCGAAGCTCATACAACTGATGATGAGTGAATGCAGCTTTTTGCGGTCATTTCCTCCGGCAGCGTTGGATACTACCACGACCATACCGGCACCCACGCCCAGCAACATACTGACGATCAGCATCATCACCGGGGTGGCATAGCTCACGGCGGTAAGGGACTGGCTGCCCAGCTGGCTGATAAAATATACATCTACCAGCATAAAAGAAGCCATCAACAAAACCCCCAGCAGCAGTATTCCTGATTGCCTAAGTATGTATTTGCTTATATTGCCCTGTAATACTTCTGACATAGTGTACAATTATACCAGACAAAAAATGAACTACGAAAAACTAAGTTCAATTTTTTCCTGAACTAAAGTCAAACATGGACTAAATGATTGAAGTGATTTTCTTATTTTGTCGGCCAATAACCACCTAAAATTATATACATATGCCCAAGAAAGTCGTTGTGGTAGGGAGTTCCAATATAGATTTAATTGCCAAACTAGATCACCTGCCCAAACCCGGGGAAACGGTGGGCGATGCTGAATTTAGTAAAGCCCACGGCGGCAAGGGAGCTAACCAAGCGGTAGCCGCTGCAAAGGCAGGGGCCGAGGTCAGTTTTATCACTTCGCTTGGCCAAGATGATTTCGGGCAAAACATGCTTCAGGATTTTAAGCGTAGCGGTATCAATACTGACTATGTACTCCAAAATAAAGATACCCCTACCGGAACCGCCCTCATCTGGGTAGATGCCCAAGGGGAAAATAGCATTGCCGTAGCGCCGGGTGCCAACTACGAACTTAGCCCGGCATTCATTGACGAGTGTAAAATCTTACTCTCCGGTGCTGAGCTGATTTTGCTCCAACTGGAAATTCCTTTTGAAACGGTGGAGTATGTCATTGACCTGGCCGCCAGCCTGGGCAAAAAAGTAATGCTGAACCCTGCTCCTGCCCGTAAGCTGGAAAAAAAACATTTGAAGCCACTCTTCAACCTGACAGTCAACGAGACAGAAGCTGCGCTGATCAGTGGGATGCCAGTGGAGACCGAGCAACAAGTGATAGAAGCAGGCAAAAGTCTGCTGGCGATGGGGCCTCAGATGGTAGTGATTACCCTGGGGTCAAAGGGTGTATTTTATATCGCTAAACAGGAGCAGAAAATGATAGCAGCTTATCCCGTAAAACCGGTGGACACTACTGCTGCCGGGGATGTATTTTGCGGAGTACTGGCTTCTCAGATCGTGGAGAACAAAAAACTGTCCGACGCCATTAAATATGCGAATGCTGCTGCTGCCCTTTCCACGACCAAACTAGGCGCCCAACCTTCCGCCCCCACCCAGGAAGAGATCAAAGCTTTTCTTAGCCAATATGAGTTTTGATAGAACATTAAATGTTGAGTTTTGAATGTTAAATGAAAGGTAGTAATCAAAGATGAAGCTGACAGTTTAACATTTATCATTTAAAACTCTTCCGTCATTCATCAAAAGCCCGGAAAACTTGGTCAACACGATTTAGTGGCTCAGCTTGCTGGTTCTCATAAAGCGCATCATAGTCGCCCCGGATGGCTTTAAGCAGATTTTTTTCCCGTAGGATTTCTTCCTTGGTACGGATGCCTTTGTTCCGGAAAAAAAATAACGGCGGACACCACCCCCGCAAGCCATGTTGTAACAAAAAAAGGCTCATTAAGGCAGGAATAAATAAGAAGCGACGTTTCCCTAACAGGCTGAGTACAATGCCAAATAATCCTAACGCTGAAGCATTAGTCTGCAACGTTTTTCCTATATCCCATTCCTCCTCCAATTCCCGCAGACGACCGCGGATAAATTCTGGGTGCTTGGCATAAAATTTCACATTCTCCTCGGTTTCTCGCCGGATACGTTGGTTCACATCTTCAGAAGTGGGGTAAACTACCTGCTCATTCATGGTTTTGGGCTCTTCCATGTATTTGTATTTTCGTAAAATCAGACATTTCAAAAATTAGGTAAATAACGCTATTTTTCACTTCATTGTTATCCAGCTTATAATGCATGATGAAATAAAAGATCAGAAAGCCATTGTGATATAACTCAACATTCAAAAATTCATCACTCAACATTATCTATTCTTCATTATATTTAAAACCCTAACTATCTCCAACCATGCTGAAAAATATCCTTGTCCTCTGCTTTCTCTTATTTGCTATGAAAGTGCACGCCCAAACAGACGTTCTGCGCATTGTGGTGATTGGCGGCCATCCGGATGATGCGGATATCAAAGTTGGCGGTACTGCCATCCTTTGGGCAAAAATGGGCCATGAGGTGAAATTTGTAGCAGTGACCAATGGTGATGCCGGACATCAAAGCGAGGGTGGCGGTGCTCTGGCGATGCGGCGCATGCAGGAAGCCCGCGAGTCCGCCAAACGTCTGGGAATAGCTGCTTACGTGATTTTGGACAACCATGATGGAGAGCTGGTACCCAGCCTGGAGGTACGCAAGCAGGTGATCCGCGAGATCAGAAAATGGGAGGCTGATTTGGTCATTACCCACCGTACCAACGATTACCATCCCGACCATCGTTATACTGGCGTACTGGTGCAAGATGCAGCTTTTATGGTCGCTGTACCCAACATTGTACCGGATACCCCACCCCTGGAGAAAAACCCAGTATTTATGTATATGCAAGACAGCTTCCGCAAACCTTATCCCTTTCAACCGGATATTGTGGTCGCTATTGATGAGGTATTTGAACAAAAAATAGACGCCCTGGATGCCCATAAGTCCCAGTTTTATGAATGGCTACCCTGGATCTACGGTCGGCAGGAAGTGCCTGAAGGTGCAGCCGAACGCAAAGCCATGCTGCGTAAATCGCGCACTACTAACATTACGCCCAGTATGAAAGCTTCACTGGTTAGATGGTATGGTAAAGAAAAAACTGAAGAAGTGGAGCATGCCGAAGCTTTTGAGATTTGTGAGTACGGCACCCAACCCACCGAAGCGATGATCCGACGACTATTTCCTATGCTGCGTAAGTAAAAATATCTTTTTTAAAATAGCGTAGTCAGGTGTTAAACCCTGCTTAACCCAAAACATCTTCTGTCATCAGGCGGATACGGATGCCGTCCATCTCTTCAGTAATCGGCATTTGGCAAGCCAGACGACTTCCGCTACTTACTATGGGAAGCGTATCTAACATATCCAATTCTGCATCATTGGCCTCGGTAGCATATGTATTGTCCAGTACTTCAATATGGCAGGAAGCACAGAGTGCCATGCCTCCGCAAGTAGCGGCTATTGGATATTCCGACGCTTTGAGCATTTCCATCAGGCTTAGCGCCATGTCGGTCGGAGCTTCCAAAGTATTGACCTGACCGTTGGTTTCCTCTACATAAATTTTGATGTCCATTGCTTAAAAACTTTGTATCCCGTTGACTGTCGTATATTTCAAGCTGGCTTTTTTGCCCCCGCTTACCACGCGGAAAGCACCCTGCGCCATCAAAGCCGCTTCGTGAAAGCCACTCAATATTAACTTAAGTTTGCCCGGATACTGATTGATGTCGCCGATCGCGTATACCCCTTCTACATTAGTAGAATAATCTTCTACATTAACGGAGATAGCATTGCGGTCCAGGTTCAATTTCCAATCAGCGATAGGCCCTAACTTGGGGCTCAACCCAAAGAGCGGAATAAAATAATCACTAGCTACCAATTCTGCCTTGCCTTCTTTATCAGTAATGAGACATTCTTTGAGCACGCCATTTCCATTCAAAGCAGTGACCTCACTGTTTAATTTCAACTTGAGCCTTCCTTCTTCCGCCAGTTTAAGTACTTTGTCGGCAGAATCGGGGGCACCTCTGAAGCTACTTCCCCGGTGTACCAGGGTGAGTTCCTCGGCTAAATCTGCAAGGTAAATGACCCAATCCAGTGCCGAGTCACCGCCACCTGAAACCACTACTTTTTTGTTGGTATATTTTTCGGGATTGCGCACCATATAGTCAATGCCTTTTCCTTCGTAAGTTTCCAGCTTTTCAAGGGCAGGTTTGCGGGGTTCAAAACAGCCAAGCCCACCAGCAATTACCACCACTTTAGCATGACATTGCGTGCCTTCATTGGTTTCCAGAATGAAAGAAGCATCTTCCTGCCTTTCAATTTTTTCTACCCTTTCGCCTAGTGTAAAGGTAGGGTTGAAAGGCGCTATTTGTTTGGCGAGATTATCCACCAGTTCCTGGGCCAATACCACCGGATAGCCGGGGATATCATAGATGGGTTTCTTAGGGTAAATCTCCGATAACTGCCCACCTATCTGAGGCAATACGTCCATCACATGGCATCGCATTTTGAGTAAGCCTGCTTCAAAAACGGCAAATAAACCCACGGGGCCAGCTCCAATAATGCAAAGGTCTGTGTGTATCATATTTCTTGGTTTTTTTATACTCAACGAAATAAGTAATTAAATAGTTGTTATACTAATTATTTGTATACGATTTAATATCATAAAAAATTTTATGGCTTTAGGTTATTATAAATGGTATCAAGTATCCTCACAAACTGTTTAAAATCATCTTTGGTGAGATGTTGCCAGGCATGCATACGGATTTTTTTTACTTCAGGCAGCATTTCTATGACTGTTTTTTTTCCCAGTGCCGTCAAACATACACGGACCCGGCGACGGTCATCCACATCAAGCTGGCGCTCAATGAGCCCTTTCTGGTTAAGGAGATCAAGAATTCTGGTGAGGGTTGGCGTGTCTTTATGGAGAAGTTCTGCCAGCGCCACCTGACTAAGTTGGTCATGCTCAAAAATAACCTTAAGTACCGCCCATTGATCTACCGTGACCTCAAAGTTTAGTGCCCTGAATTGCTGCTTCGCATATTGCTTGATTTTTTTATTGGTTTTCTCCAGTAGAAAAGAATAATTGCTATAAACCTCATCCTGTTGCGCGTCCATGACGGCTAAATTAGGCTTTTGCTATGATTTATTAAAATATGGGGAAATTTAGGAGACGTGTGGCATCCGTTCCCCACTTTTTGGGGAATATGTTAGACACAAACCTATACAACAAGTGGTTTCGTGCTTTTGTTTAAGACTGGCATGGTATTGTCAATATACCCAGTATATCAGATAGCTTTTTTAACTAAGACGATACAAAACTTTTTAAACTTAAGCATTTTTTAAACTAAGATTGATATAGATTTTTTAAACTTAACGTGGGGTTACATAAGCGCAAGGGCTGTACTACAGCCCTTTTGCTTTTTTCTAGGTAACTGAGAAAAAATACATATATTTTTTAAAACAAACCCTCACAACATCCAATTAACACCTTCCCTCCACTCATTTTTGCTTTCCTGCCTTCTTATCAAGTTTATCAGGCCAACCAGTATAATTTCTCCCCAAAACTTGTATTTTAGCATAAAAACCAAGCAAGTATGACATCTGATGATGCATTGGACCGGTACGTGAAAAAACTGACCGAACTGCAATACCAGCGGCAGGAAACATTATACACAGACGAAGAACTTAAGCAGATCGCCCTGGATTCCGGGCTTACCGAGCAGGACTGGCAGGAAGCACAGACGCGCGCAGAAACACAAAAGCAAAGGGGGAAAAACCACGTGGTGCATGCCAATTGGCAGGATGCAGTAGAAGAACTGGAAGCTGCCTGCGCTCTGAAGCCCAATGATGCGGAAGCCCATACCCTGGCGGCGGAAGCCTATATCAACCGGGGTGGTGTTCAACAAAACACAGATGACTTTCGTCAGGCGGAATATCACTTGGACCAGGCATTGCTGATAGATAGTAAATACGAGCAGGCATTTAAGCTAAAAAAAGAACTTAATTCCCGTCGTGATGTCATGACTACACATACGACCAAAAGTACAAGCAACCGAAAAATAATTCGCTGGATGGTCCTCGGAGGAATAGCCTTAATTGTTGTTATCTGGTACTTTACCTCTTATAACTCTTTGGTGGGTGCTGAAGAACAAACCGTAGAAGCCTGGGCGCAAGTAGAAAATGTGTACCAGCGGCGTGCCGACCTAATTCCCAATCTGGTCGCTACCGTGCAGGCTGCGGCTGACTTTGAGAAAGAAGTTCTTACCGAAGTGACCCAGGCCCGCACTCAGGCCTTAGGCAGCAGTGTTGATCCTACCAGTCTTAACCCGGCAGAGTTACAGCAGTTTGAACAGAATCAGGCAGCGCTGGGTGCATCCCTTTCCCGCCTCATCGCAGTAGCGGAAGATTATCCGCAGATTACCGCTACCGAAAATTTTCGTGACCTGCAATCGCAACTGGAAGGTACTGAAAACCGCATTAGCGTAGAGCGGCGACGCTTCAATCAGGTAGTCCAGGATTATAATGCCCGAACCCGTAAGTTTCCTTACAATCTTCTGGGTTTTGATACTAAAGCTTACTTTTCAGCCAATGCCGGTGCAGAAACTGCGCCCGATGTAAAGTTTGATTAAAATGTCCCAGTCCATATTTAGCAAAGAAGAAGTTTTACAAATCAAAAATGCTGTCGTAGAGGCAGAGAAACTTTCAGGCGGTGAGATTGTGCCGGTATTTTCCCGGCAGTCGTCCTGGTACGAGCATACCTTATGGCGCGCCGGGGCGCTTTTTGCCTTGCTGACCGCCATGGTACTCACGATTATCTACCTTGGTTCGGATAGTTTACTCTGGCTTCCCCCTTTTCTTTGGCTGCTTCTCTGTACTACCGGGGGTGTCGCAGGCGCTACGCTAGCGGAAGCGCTGCCAGTAGTAAAACGTTTTTTTATCAGTAAAGAGAGCCTCCGTCAACAGGCGGAAGCCAGGGCACAACAACTGTTTTTTGAGCTATCGGTGAGCCATACCGACCAGCGCACCGGCATACTCCTTTATATCAGCTTTTTTGAAAAATACGCACTCATTCTCCCCGATATTGGGATTAGTGAAGTCGTTGACCACGAAGTTTGGGAAAGTGTTTTGCAAAAGTTGGTGCATGAGATGAAGGACAGCCACCGTACCGAAGCCATCTGTACCGCCATCAAACGATGTGGGGAAATCCTGGCAGAAAGTGGTATTCAAAGAGCGATAGACGACGAAAACGAACTACCCGATGGAATACACATTGATGAATAAGCTTTGCCGACACCACAAGGGATGGCTTTGCCTGCTGTTCACTTTTTTCCTGTTAAGTGCTCATGCCCAGGAAGTCCCCTTTCTCTCCGCCCGGGTCAACGATTATGCTGATCTGCTTCCTGACGACAGCGAGAGGCAATTGGAAGAAAAGCTTTACAATTTTGAGCAGCAAACTTCCCATCAGGTGGTTATCCTTACCATCAATAGCCTGGAAGGCGGTGACCTGGAAGATTTTGCGGTACGCGCCTTTGAGAAGTGGCAATTGGGTCAAGCTGGAAAAGACAATGGTGTGCTACTGCTGATTTCTTCTGAGGACAGAAAGCTCCGCATAGAAGTAGGCTACGGACTGGAACCTTACCTCACAGATGCCGCAGCCAGTCGTATCATACGTGATATAATTGTCCCCTATTTTCGGCAAGATAGTTACGCCCAGGGTATTACTGCCGGAGCGGATGCGATCATGGGCCGGATAGAAGGCACCGATGAATTATCAGAACCCCAACCCATACAATCACAGTCGCAAGGTGGAGGTTTAGGCTACTGGCTGCTGGCGTTTGTACTGGGGGGGGTTGTGTTAATCTTGCTCTTTTTCTTGATCAAAAGGCATAGACGAAACCGCCCTCGCAGCAGCCAGAAAACCGGGCTGCCAAT
>JBBSOG010000288.1:0-7838 GCA_038259985.1 Cytophagales bacterium | reverse complement strand
CGAGTTAAAATATTTTACAAAGTTACGGGCCGGGGCAATTCCATTGTGCCCTTCTAAGATAGCCGTCACTCGGCTGGAGCCGAGCGACTGTGCTAGTGTTTTCCAACCAAAACGTCCAAAAAATAGAAAAAAAACGATTATCTTGGGGGATAGATATATAGAATATAGACGCCCGGCGTGGATACGCAGTTGCGTTTACACAGATGTTAGCAGTTACTAAAGGAAAGAATGAGTGATAAAAAAGATATAGTATCTGATTTTGAAGAATTACTTAAACTCAAAGAGTTTCAAAGGGACAATGAGAAAAAACCTTATGAATGTACATATGAACAAATATCTAAATCTTTATCAAATGAATATGTAGAGAATATTGATGAAAAAATACGAAGGTGGCTTAGTGTAACTCATTTTTTGTATTTTGAAGATGTTGTGCCAGTAAAGTTCTATTTGCAGGCCAAAATGCTTTTCAGAGATGGATTTTACGAAGCTGCGATTACTATTTCTAGGAGTATATGTGAAATGATTTGTTACGAGATTTTAACAAGACAAAATCATCCATTTGGTACCTACGAAGAGTTAGAACTTGAGAATTTTAGAACACTTGTGAAGTTTTTAGCAATTCCCAAGAAAATAGAAAAAGACATTTTTAATTCGTCAATAATTGAAAAATTAGATAATCAGGACGAGAAAAATTTCCTTAAATCAGCATATGCACTTGATGCATATAAATCCAATTTTGATTTTAAACTGGGAAATGGAAAATCAGCAAAAAATTTAAACCGTTTTTTTTCAATATTTGATAGAGTTGGGTTTGATAACAAAGACAATTTTCCTAGAAATATATTTGAAACAATCAACCAGGTTTATGATAATGGGAATACGTATGTGCATGCGAGAAAAAGCTTGACTACTCCAAAAGAAGATGCAATCAATAGCTTGAATAAAATAGGTGAGGCATTGTTTGGTCTTTATGGAGTGAGTGAAATACCAATTAATCAATTGATAAAATCAGGATATACAGATTTTCCTGATATCGGTACAGGGATGAATTTTGCGTTAGATGCTTATAACTCTCTTGAGAACGCAATGAGAGGTTATCTAAATTTACCTTCTCAAAAACAAATGGAGAAAATGATTTCTGTTCAAGGAGAGTGGAAAGGAGAATGGACCTCACAAAGAAATATCAATATAAAAGGGCATTTGTCATTCCGTATGGATGGAGAATACCTTTTGGGTGAATTAACTTCTTATGACAATGATGAGGAAAAAATTAAACAGCCATTAGATATCAAATTGTTTGGACATTATTTTCATATAAAAGGCTTTAATCCTGACAATATGAAGCATGATAAAAGCAAACATAATTACCTTGAGCTTGAATTCTTCAATGATGATATGCTTATTGGCATGAATCTGATTGACAAAGGAAAAGTAATTTTTAAACGTATTAAATAATATTGACATATCGCCAACAATATGTATGAAATCATAGTCGCGCAAAGCAAATACACATGCCAAAGCTACGATTCACATACTAACTACTGAATCCAATTAAAATACAATGAAAATAATTATCTTAGCCTTATGACTGACATTGATATTTACATAAAACTGGCGACGCTACCTGATGAAATGAAAAAAGAGGTAGATGATTTTGTTGAATTTCTAAAATCAAAGACTACTACTAAGAAGATATCTAATGGCCCTAGAAAAGCAGGGTTAGCCAAAGGGCTCATTCAAATGAGAGAAGATTTTGACGAACCATTGGATGATTTTAAAGAGTATATGGAATGAATTTACTCATAGATACTCACACTGTCATTTGGTTTATTACAGAAGATAATCAGTTGCCTATTAAAACAAAAGCATTGATAGAAGATGCTACTAACACATGTTTTGTCAGTGTTGCATCACTATGGGAAATGGGCATCAAATATTCTTTAGGAAAGCTTGACTTGAAAGCAGACTTAAAGAAGATATTTGAACTCATTGATCAAAGTGGATTAACCATACTACCTATTACCACAACTCATATTCTAATCAACACCACATTGGATTTTCATCACCGAGATCCCTTTGATAGATTGATTATAGCACAATCCAAAAGTGAAGGATTAACATTAGTATCAAAAGATGGTAAATTTAAGGATTACAATATCAGTCTGATTTGGAATGAATAAAACTTTCTGGCTTCAGTCTTCCACAAGCTTATGGATATAAGCAAGTTTTAAACTTGCTATAATTCTGTGAACTCCATCAACCTGTCCATCAGCAAAAAAATAATCATCATGAGGTAGGGTAGGAGGGATATGCGCTGTATTAGGTATAGTAACTTCAAAGATGAAGTAACATGAACCTGATGAACCAAACCCCATGAGAAAACTGATTTTTCTGTCACTGATATTCCTGACAGGATGGTACCAATGCGCAGTCGCGCAGCAAAAATTTACGCTTAACGGTTATGTCAAAGATGCCACCAACGGCGAAGAACTGATCGGCGTCACCGTATTGATTAAAGAAAGTGGCATCGGCGTAGTGAGCAATGTATACGGCTTTTATGCCATTAGCCTGCCTGCCGACACCTACAATGTAGAATTCAGCTACGTAGGTTACCAAAGCCTGACCCAAACCATTCTCCTCAAAAGTAACCGGGAACTAAACGTTTCACTGCAACCCTCCGTCACTGAGATGCAGGAGGTGGTGATTTCCGAAGAGCGTTCGGACGAGTTTAAGAACGTGGAGCGTATTGAGATGAGCCGCAACGATATTCCGGTAGACCTGGTGAAGAAAACCCCCGCGCTCTTTGGAGAACCGGATATCATTAAGACCGTGCAGATGATGCCCGGCGTAATTTCTGCCGGAGAAGGCACTTCCGGTTACTTCGTCCGGGGGGGCGGTGCCGACCAGAACCTGATCCTCATTGACGAGGCACCGATCTATGACCCTTCCCACTTCTTTGGGCTGTTTTCGGTCTTCAACGCGGATGTCATCAAAGACTCCGAACTATACAAAGGAGGGATTCCTGCACAGTTTGGCGGTCGCCTGTCTTCTATACTGGAGGTGCGCACCAAAGATGGCAATAACCAGCAGCTTTCCGGCTCGGGCAGCATAGGCCTGCTGGCCAGCAAAGTGATGCTGGAAGGGCCAATTGCCAACGAAAACAGTTCCTTCTTGCTCTCGGCCCGCCGTTCCTATGCCGATGTTTTCCTTCAGTTTGCTAATGATGAAGACCTGAGGGAAAATAAGGTGTATTTCTATGACATCAATGCCAAGGTCAACTGGAAACCGGATAACAAGAACCGCTTCTTCCTGGCGGGATATGCCGGTCGGGATAATTTTAACTTCAACAACCTCTTTGGCTTTAACTGGGGCAATATGACAGGGACTTTCCGGTGGAACCACCTGTTCAGCGAAAAACTTTTCTCCAATACTACGCTGATTGCCAGCAACTTTGACTATACCCTGGAAAGCAAGCAGGCAGCTTCTGAATTTGAGTGGAGTGCCAACCTACAAGAATTCTCGCTTAAGCAAGACTTCAACTACTTCGTAAACCCTAAGAATATCCTGAGCTTTGGCTTGCAAGCCACCTATCGCAGCTTCTCTCCCGGAAAAATTGTGCCCGGCAGTGAAGATTCTTTCTATGGAAATACCGAAATGGCCAAGATGTATGCGATGGATTATGCCCTGTACCTCAGCAATGAGCAGCAAGTCACCCAACGTTTATCTTTACTGTACGGCTTACGCTTGTCGGTTTTTCAGAATGTTGGGGAAACGACTATTTATGAGTATGCCAAAAATGAACAAGGCATTCCTAACAATCTGAATATCCGCGTTACGGACTCCACTTACTACCGTAGTATGGAGCCGATCAAAACTTTTGCCAAGCTAGAGCCTCGTTTCAGTGCCCGTTATCTGTTGGGGAACAATAATTCGCTCAAGCTATCCTACAATCGTATGGTGCAGTATGTGCATTTGTTGTCCAATTCTACAGTACCGGTGCCTTTCAACACCTGGACGCCTAGTTCACCTTACCTGAATCCACAACTGGCGGATCAGTTGGCGGTGGGATATTTCCATAATTTCCAAGAAAATATGTACGCTTTCTCGGTAGAGACCTACTACAAAAAGATGCAGGACGTAACTGACTTTGCTGACAATGCTAACCTGCTGCTCAACCAAGATGCCCCGGTAGAGTATCGCCAGGGGGAAGGCGAGTCGTATGGCTTAGAGCTTTTTCTGCAAAAAAACAAAGGCCGCCTGACTGGTTTTGCCAGCTATACCTTGTCTAAGACCGACCTGGACATTCCGGGAGTAAACCGTGGACAGGCCTTCCCGGCCAACTATGACCGCCGTCACGTCGGCAATGTAATGGCCAATTACAGTCTTGATGACCGCTGGTCTATTGGTTCCACTTTCACGTATTCTACCGGCCGGCCCTTTACACTGCCCGTAGGCCGTTACCAGTTTGATGACTATAATGTGGATTTGTTCTCTAACCGTAATTCCTATCGGCTGCCCGATTTCCATCGGCTGGATTTGTCGGGCAATTATGAGCCGCGCCGGAATGCCAACCGGCGTTGGAAAACCTCCTGGAATTTTGCGATCTACAATGCCTACAACCGCAGGAACCCTTTTACGATCTATACCCAGTCTATCAAAGACGAAGACGGTAGAGTTATTGACCCGGATAAGAAAGAAGCCCGTATGGTCTACCTTTTTCCTATCCTACCTTCGGTTTCCTATAAAATCACTTTCTAAACATCAGAAGAAAAATTACGATGAAAACGCTTATAAAAACCATACTTCTCAGTTTTCCCGTCGCTGCTTTATTTGGCTGTGACGAAGCCATAGAACTAGATTTGAATCAGACGCCCCCGCAGTACGTTGTAGATGCGTTGATCACCGACCAGTTAACTGATCATTATGTCAAGCTCAGCACTTCGGTAGATTTTTATGTGGAGGGACAAACGCCTAGTGTGAGTGGTGCGGACGTGGTAGTGAGTGACGACAAAGGTAATGTCTTTCAATTTCAAGAAAACGAGAACCGTCCAGGATGGTATAGCACCCGCTTTGCCGGAAAACCTGGTAGTACCTATAAATTAGAGGTGAAGCTTCCCAATGGAGAAACACTTACTGCCGAAGACACTATGTACCCGGTACAGTCCATAGATAGCCTAGTGTGGGACATTGATGAGAAGGCAGTTGAAGATGAAGATCCCTACGCTTATACCGTCAAAATTTACGTGCTGGAACCAGCGGCCACCAAAGATTTTTACCTTTTCAAATTTTTCCGTAACGATTCTATCCAGAACTTTGACTCCAACACGGGCATATTTTATGCCGACGATGAACTGATCGGTGGCTATGTCAACGGGCTAGAAGGCCCGGAAAATTATCGGAAAAGCGACACCGCCCGGGTAGAAATGTACCGCATCAGCCAGGATGCATTTCTGTTCTACAACGACCTGGACAATATACTCAATGGTGACGGCGGCATGACCGGCCCCTCTCCGGCCAATCCGCGTACCAATATCAGGAGCGAAGACGGCCTGGGTTTGGGGCTTTTTCAGGTGGCTGCTGTAGACATCATAAGTATCGTGGCGGGGGAGGAGTAAGCATATTTACAGAATTAAAAATGTCATCGCGAACCGCCTCCAGACGGTGTGTCGGACGGCCGATGCCGCGATCCCCTGGTATTTAAAAGAGAAGACTGTCCGATAACTTACGGCAGTCGCCCGCATCTTGCGAGTGACGGCTATCCGGAAGGGACTCCGGCCCGATTAGTGATTTTAATTTACCTAAATCTGAAAAGGTTTAACTATGCTTTTCAAGGGCTCAGCGTTCTCCTTACATTTGCTTTGAGGGGTTAGAAGTACTAACATCGTTTCAACTTCCAACAAGTTCCCTCCTGGATGACGCGTCGTATATTTCGCCATTGTTGGTGCGGGGCACCCCGTGCCGCCGTGGCGACTGCCAGTTTTTCACCAACAATTATATGCACCTCAAAATCTATGTTCACGTACTTGATTATGAGATAGCCCCACTGTGAAATCATAGTCAGGAAAATCCCCCCGGCTATTTCCGATAAGTTTCCTCCGCGGCGCGTAGCCCAGGATGACGCATTATACAGGATAGTAGGGGGAACTTCAATAGCTTTCCAATTTGCTCAATAGTTTTTGGTTTTCTTCATGAGTACCCACTGTAATGCGTAGGCAGTCTTCGCAAAGGGCTACTTTGGAGCGGTCGCGCACAATCACCTTTTCATCAATTAGGTAGTGGAAAACAGCGGCTGCCTCCTGCATCCTGACCAGTAGAAAATTAGCATCGGAAGGATAGACTTTTTCTACCAGGGGCAGGGTTTCCAGCGCGCTTTGTAATTGCTTTCGCTCATGCAAAATTTTTTGTACAATTTCCTCCTGCTGCCCGGTATGATGCAAGACTTCCAACGCTTGTTGCTGGGTAAGCGCGTTGATGTTATAGGGTGGTTTGATAGTATTGAGTACGGCAATGATTTCTCGGGAAGCGAAAGCCATGCCCAGCCTCAGTGCCGCCATGCCCCAGGCTTTGCTCATGGTCTGCATCACCACTAGATTAGGATAATCAGCGAGTCTTTGCGACCAGCTCGCAGTGTCAGCAAAGTCAATATAAGCCTCATCAATCACGATTACACCCTCAAAAGATTTGAGATAATGTGCAATCAAATCTTGCTGTAATAGATTCCCGCTGGGATTATTGGGGGAGCAGAAAAAAAGTAGCTTGCTGTTGGCATCAATTACTTCGTCCACAGCAGCTTTGTCGATCAGAAAATCATCGGTCAGTAGAGCTTTCTTCAAAGGAACATCGTTGATGGCCGCACTAACCTCGTACATGCCATAGGTAGGAGGGAGGATGACCATGTTGTCCTGCTGAGGCTGGCAAAAAGCCCGAATCAACAAGTCAATAGCTTCATCGCTACCATTGCCCAGAAAAATATTTTGTTCTGGCACTTGCTTGATTTCGGCAATACGTTTTTTGAGTTTCTGCTGGTAGGGATCAGGATAGCGATGATAGCTCAGCGTAGAGGTTCCGGGTGTGGCGACGCCCGGCGTGGCGACGCCCGGCGTACCAAAGGAGTTTTCGTTGGCATCCAGAAACACGCCTTCCGTGCCCGAATATTCGTCCCGGGCGGAGGAGTAGGGCTTGATAGCGGCAACATGCGGTCGCAGTGTTTTTTGCAGATTAAAGGGCATTATAAAAGCGATATAAGTTTTTTTGATCTAAAAAGAATGATTGATTCGGCTACTTACTTAGCCAGCAATTATTTTTTCTCTGTTTTTCCTTTTCTACTTTCAATTTCTGCCAGTCTTAACGAAATAGCTTTTTTGTGGGCCAGTAGCTTCTCCGCTTCAGCCAAGGTTTCAACTGTCGGACCTAGCAAAATCAACCCTTCTTTGGTAATTTCCTGATAGGTGATTTTCTTCACAAAGCTGTCCAGAGATACGCCGCTATAAGCTTTGGCGTAGCCATTGGTAGGCAGCGTATGATTAGTGCCCGAGGCATAATCACCGGCAGATTCCGGCGTATAGTGGCCGAGGAAAATGGAACCAGCGTTGAAAATTTTGTCCATGATTTCCCGTGGGTTTTGGGTAGCGATGATCAGGTGCTCCGCTCCGTATTCATTGAGCAGGTCAATACAATCTTTGGTAGACTTCATAATACAGACTACACTGTTTTCCAAGGCAGCTTCGGCAAATTCCCGGCGTGGTAGCATGCTCAACTGCTTGCTAATTTCGGGCTGTATCTTGTCTACCAGACTTTTCTCGGTGGTCACCAGCAGTACTTGGCTGTCGGCGCCATGT
>JBBSOG010000287.1:0-7890 GCA_038259985.1 Cytophagales bacterium | reverse complement strand
AAGCGGAGGGCATCTTCGTCAAACACCGCGATATTGCCGGAAGTCTGGTAGGCCACATGTACATCATGCCCCTGGTCTACCAGGCGGAGCAAGGTGCCCCCCATGGAAATGACATCATCGTCAGGATGTGGGCTAAAGATAAGCACCTGCTTAGGGAATGGCTGTGCCCGCTCGGGACGCTGGGTATCATCTGCATTGGGCTTGCCACCCGGCCAGCCGGTGATGGTGTGCTGCAACTCATTGAAAATCCGGATATTAATGTCATAAGCCGGGCCATGATCGGCAATAAGGTCACTCATGCCATTCTCATTGTAATCTTCAGGGGTCAGCTTCAGAACCGGCTTATCCAGCTTTTCACATAACCATACTACTGATTTGCGGGTAAGCTTCTGGTCCCAATGGCAAGGGCCTACTAACCAAGGCGTTTTGATACGGGTAAGTTCAGCACCGGCAGCTTCATCAATAATAATTTTCGCGTTAGGGTGGTCTTGCAAGAAAGTGGCAGGAATCTGATCAGTAATAGGGCCTTCCACGGCTTTCTGTATGACCGAAGACTTACCTTCACCCCAGGCCACCAGGATAATCTGGCGGGATTCCATAATGGTTTGTACACCCATCGTGATGGCGCGGCGGGGCACAAATTCTTCTCCAAAAAAGTCGCTGGCAGCCGCAATACGGGTAATCTTATCCAGAGTAATCAATCGGGTGCGGGACATCTCCCGGGAGCCGGGTTCGTTGAACCCAATATGTCCGGTGCCACCTATGCCCAGCAGTTGAATATCAATACCACCCGCTTCTTTGATTTTGTTTTCGTAGGCTACACAATACTCACTGATCTTTTCAATGGGAACAGTACCATCCGGTATATTGTAGTTTTCCGGGTCAATGTCTACATGGTCAAAAAGGTATTCCCGCATGAAACGCACATAACTTTGCAACTTGTCCGCATCAATAGGATAATACTCATCCAAGTTATAAGTAACCACATTCTTGAAACTTAATCCTTCTTCCTGGTGCATTCTCACCAGTTCTTCATATACACGGGTAGGCGAAGAACCGGTAGCCAAACCTAGCACAGCTTTTTCACCTTTTTGCTGCTTCTCCACAATCAGGTCACGGATTGTTTTGGCGATTTCTTTAGAGGCTGTCTCAGAATCCTCAAAAATGTGGGTTGGGATCTTTTCAAATTGCTTTTCTAATGCAGTAGCTTGGTCCATTTTTCTGATGAATTAGATTGGGTGAATTGCAAAATTAGCTAGTTTTTTGGATTATTTGGCATAAAATGAAAAGAATTGGAGGGGCGGTCACACCCCGGGTATCATTCTATTACATCTCTTTGACCTGCAAATTTCTCCAACGGACTTTGATGCCACCACCATCATGGATTTGCAAGGCAATAACCCCGTTGGCCTCCCCAATTTTTTCGTCTTCCAGCACCACCATCTCTTCTCCATTCAGATAGGTGCTTACCTTGTCCCCGACTACTTCTATGCGCATCTTGTTCCATTCACCCATCTTAAGGATGTCTTCTTTCTCTTCAGGGATTTGTTCCAGCCAGCCCCGTCCATACGATTCGTAAATACCGCCAGTATCATTGCCAGGAGGGGCGACTTCTACCTGCCATCCGCTGATCTTGATACCATCCAGTGAAGAGCGGAAAAATACCCCGCTATTACCGTCGGCCTCCTGTTTAAATTCCAGTTCCAGGATAAAGTCTTTATAGGTTTTGTCAGTAGCCAGATAACCGTAGGCAGCATCAGGGCCGCTTTCGCAGATAATCTGCCCATCTTCCGCATACCATTTTTCGGTGCCGTGGATGTTCCATCCATCTAAGCTCTTTCCATCAAAAATAGGCTGAAATTCTGCTTCTGTAGAGGTAGCAGCTACCTCAGTAGTACTGGCACTGTCGTTTTCTTCCGTGCCTTCATGGGAAGGCGATTGACAGGCAATCATGGCTGCTGCCAAAGTGAACGCTAAATAGGATGTTTTTTTCATGTTAGGTTAAAATGAAGTTGATAGGTAAAAATTTTAGGGAAAGTAAAGATTTTATTAATCTTTTAAAATTAAATGCGGAAGCAGTATCAATTGGAGCTGAACCTAAACCATTTTTCTTCAAGCGCTTTGCTGTGTTTTACAGGATATTGAAAAAGACGGTCGGGTAACCCTCCGTAGAGGAGATAAACAAATCCGTCCCGCTGTTCAGGCATCCGGTCTACCCGGTAGGCAATGTAATTTTCTCCCTTTTCATACCCTTTAATATTAATGTCAGCCAATTGATCATATAAGTTTAACTCATTTAAAGAAGCTCCTAATATTTGCTGGTTTAAAAGCTGTAAAGTTTGCTGACGTTGATGAAAAAAATAATGTTCAGCCTGCGCACTCATTGTTTGATGTACCCAGGGATAGGGTGCCAGCAGAAACAGCGATAACAAACCCACGCTCCATTTTGCCCGATGAGACGAAAAACTTATCATCACCAACCCTAGCAACATGAAAAGCATAACCCATAAAGTGAGTTGCAAGTAGATAAAAAGAAAAGCCTGATGATAGCTATGGGTAAGTGGCCTGGAATACAATGTGTAAAAAGCAATAACAAGCAGGGTCATTCCTACAATGCGTATGGCCCACTCCGCTTCCTTTCTTATCATCAGTTGAAGGACTGTTTTTATATTTTGAGAACTATCAGCAATTCTTCGGGCATAATTACTTGAAAAAAGAAATGGGCAGCAAACTTAAGGGAGTAAATTTCTCTTCTGATATTAATTCTTAAATTTGTTGATCTCCCTAACGCGCTAAAAATCATTGTGTATGAATATTAAGTATCATCTGAGCCTGCTTGCCATTGCGTTTTTCCTTACTTACCATTTTGCTGCTCTTGCCCAAGTACCGGAAAAGCTTTCAGCGGCTGAGATCCAGTTGGCACTGAAAAAACTGAATACCCTGGGAACAGCCCTTTATGTAGCTGCCCACCCTGATGATGAGAACCAGGTGGTAATTGGCTACCTCTCCCAAACCAAGCTGATGAACACCGGCTACCTTGCCTTGACGCGAGGGGACGGTGGTCAAAACCTGATAGGCCCGGAGATCAGGGAAAAGCTGGGCGTACTGCGCACCCAGGAGCTTATCCAGGCACGAGGCGTAGACGGTAGCCATCAATTTTTCACGCGTGCCATTGATTTTGGCTACTCTAAGACTGCCGACGAAACACTCAAACTCTGGGATAAAGACAAAATCCTATCCGATGTGGTGTGGGTAATCCGTAAATTTCGTCCTGATGTAATGATAACCCGCTTTCCACCGGATGAAAGGGCTGGTCATGGTCACCATACTACTTCTGGTATGCTGGCTGCCGAAGCCTTTGATCTGGCCGCCGACCCCCAGGCCTTTCCTGAGCAGCTCAAATATGTAGAAGTATGGCAACCTACCCGTTTGCTCTTCAATGAAAGTAGTTGGATGACCGAGGATATTGAGAAGAAAAGTGTAGGCAACGATTCCATTCTTAGCCTGGACTTGGGGGAATACAATGCTTTATTAGGTAAGTCGGTGACTGAAATCGCTGCCGAAAGCCGGAGCAAACACCAATCTCAAGGCTTTGGCGCTACCGGCTCAAGAGGAAAAAACATGGAATACTTCAGGCATGTTAAGGGGAAGATGGCAAAAGAAAGTTTGTTTGACAATATCAATACCTCTTGGTCCAGGGTCAAGGGAAGTGAGCAGGTAGGGCAACTGCTGGCGCAGGCATATACGTCCTTCCGGCCGGAAAACCCTTCCGCGGTCGTACCCAAACTGATGGAAGTTTCAGAGGCGCTCACTAAATTAGAAGATGGCTACTGGAAGACAATCAAAAGAGAAGAACTGAACCGGGTGATCAAAGCTTGCCTGGGGCTTTTTCTGGAAGTACGCAGTGGCACAAATGCCCTCAGCCGTAGTTTCCGTTCCAATAACCGTTCAGGCATAGCAGAATACTCCAGCACGCCCGGCGATTCAGTGATGCTCAATATAGAAGCTATCAACCGTTCAGCTGTTCCTGTGCAGCTCAAAAATGTTGGCTTTACTACCCTAAATAAAGACACTACCGTCAATACTTCACTCAAGAACAACCAGTCGCTGGCTTATAGTACCGATGTTCTTATTCCCCAAGACCTGCCTTATTCTGGCCCTTACTGGCTGCACAATGCAGACGATGGGTTTAGCTTTAATGTCGCTGATCAACAGTTGATAGGACTGGCTGATACGCCTCCCGCAGTAGAAGCGATCTTCAGCCTGACTGTTGAGGGCAAGCCCTTGGAAATCAAAGTTCCGGTAGTTTATAAAATGAATGATGCGCGTAAGGGGGAAACCTATCGTCCCTTTGTCGTGACCCCACCGGTATACGTCAAGGTAGAAGGTGATGTCCATGTTTTTGCGGAGCAGGAAGCCAAACCAATCAACATAAGCGTGAAGGCTGGCCGGTCAGCGATTGCGGGAAAGGTTTTCCTTCAACTTCCCGACGGTTGGTCATCAAGCCCCGCTTCCTTTGATTACGACATTGCGCTGAAAGGCCAGGAAACTAACTTTGTGTTCAATGTGATGCCTCCCCAGGGACAGAGTGTAGGGGAAATTAAAGTGATCGCCGACCAAAACGGGCAAGTCTATAATCAGAGTATGCTCACGATTGATTATGAGCATATCCCTACCCAAACACTTTTTCCTGCTGCATCGGCACAATTGGTGAAGCTGGATATCCGCAAAGAAGGTGAAACTATTGGCTATATTATGGGCGCGGGGGATGAAGTGCCGGAAGCCCTGGAACAAATAGGCTACCAGGTAGTGACCCTGGGCAGCCATAATATGAGCATGGACCAGCTTAATTCATTTGATGCCATCATCATTGGTATCCGGGCTTATAATACGGTAGACTGGCTGAGGTATCAAAACGATAAGCTACTCAAATATGTAGAAAACGGCGGAACGCTCATTACCCAGTACAATACCGGACACATGCTGCTCACCCAGGATTTCGCGCCTTATAAACTCAATATTTCTCGCGACCGGGTAGCTGACGAGACCGCTGAGGTAAGTTTTTTACAGGCAGGACATCCGATACTAAACATGCCCAATAAAATCACCGAGCAGGATTTTGACCATTGGGTGCAGGAACGGGGGCTGTATTTCCCTGATGAGTGGGATAAAGACCAATTTGAGGCTATTCTTTCTATGCATGATCCGGGTGAAGATCCCAAGGAAGGGTCTTTGTTGGTAGCCAAGTACGGCAAAGGCTATTATATATACTCCGGTTTATCATTCTTCCGGGAACTACCCGCCGGGGTTCCCGGAGCTTACCGCCTGCTCACCAATATGATTTCTATCGGTAAAAGCCCTGATACCGGGAGATAAGCATTAGGGTAATATTGAAGTATGAGGGGAAGCTACATTGAAAAATATTTTGAACGCTTCTGGCCTGACATCTTTCTGGGAGCGCAAGCTTTTGAAGGTTAGCCGTAGAGGATTAAAACCTTGCTGCCTCACCTGAAAAGTAAAAATCTGGTGCTGCTTCCCTCCTGGCAAAGGCTTGATATCTTCCATTCTATGATTCAATAGCTTAAAGCCGGGATAAACGTCAGCAGCAAATGACCACCTATAGCCACTTCCCATTTGAGTCGGAAGCCTGACCTGAAAAGTATCCATAAGCGCAATGTCTACTTCCTTAAGTTCATCGGCAGTAGTAAAGGTAGTTTCCGTTGGAGAGGAAGGCTGTTGCCCATAGTTCAGATTGATCAGGATAGTCAGCAGGCTATACAGAAAAAAAATCCTTAGCATTAGAGAAAGTGTTTAGTGTTGGCCATGCACATGCGACTTAACGCTTAGCATTAATAGGAAGGAAAATGTAACCTAGATGCTGGGAATTATTTTGAGAAAGGTAATAGGCAAAAAAATATTGATCCGGTAAGAATCCAATGTATTAGGTTAGTACGAATGATGCTAAGTAAGCCTTACTTACCTCGGAAGGTCAATTCTGTATAATACTTGAAAAGTTAGTCTCCGAACTCAAAGCCTCTGAAAGACGGTTTCTTTTAGATTTAATCCGAACTCACGCTAATTATTAAAATCAACCATGTCTTTTTACTAAAGAATGGTTGAGTTGGTACCCCAATCCGGGTTGATCTGTTATTGGGGTATATCCGTCTGTAAATTCCTCGGCCGGACTTACCAGATTCTCCCGCCAGGGCACTTCCCCATAAGCCATTTCCAGAATAGAAAGGTTGGGTATGCCCGCTATGGCATGAACACTCGCTGCCGTGGCAATGGGGCCACTCGGATTGTGGGGTGCTATCTGTACCCCGGCAGTTTCGGCCATTGCTGCAATATATTTTAATTCAAGGATGCCCCCACAGAACTTCACATCAGGC
The DNA here is from genome assembly GCA_038259985.1 of Cytophagales bacterium. Taxonomy (GTDB): domain Bacteria; phylum Bacteroidota; class Bacteroidia; order Cytophagales; family Cyclobacteriaceae; genus Catalinimonas. The sequence continues at coordinate 1,501 of JBBSOG010000287.1, read as the reverse complement.
ATCAGTATGTCCAATGCTTCAGCATCAATTAATGGGGCAAAACCTTCCCTTCCAAAAATGTATTCTCCCCCGGCCGTAGTCTTGGTAGTTGAATCTGTAATGGCTTTGGTTTCATGCACAAATTTTTCAGGATCAACCGGCTCTTCCAGCCAAAAGAGATTGAGCGGTTCTACCCTTTGGGCTACTTCAATGCCGAGAGTTTCGTCTAAATGACTGTGAACATCTACCAGCAGGTCAATATCGTTTCCAATGGTTTTTCTCACCGCTTCCAGGCAATGGATGGCATGATCAATATCTGACTTGATTTGTGTAGGGGTGGAAGGCAGGGGTTTCATTTCATCAAAAGGTGCCATCTTGATGGCTTTAAAACCCTGCTGCAGAGCAAGTTCAGCGCTTTTCTGAAAGGCAGAGGCAGTCCTTCTCCCCTGTGCATCTTTTTCTTTGGTGGCCCGGTTGATGTTCGCGTAGCATTTTATCTTTTCCCTCACTTTGCCTCCTAGCATTTGATACACAGGTACCCCGAGGGCTTTGCCGTTGATATCCCACATGGCCTGCTCTATGGCGCTGAAAGCTGTGCTGGCAGCCAATCCGGTTTGCGCATTTTTCCAGCCTCGCTGGCGATATTGTTCAATGGAAAAAGAAGGTTCGCCTTTCATCATTTCAAAAAAGGCAGATAGTTCCTTTTGCATCCGTTGCAGCCCTTCGGCAGTACCGGGAGCACCGTGAGAAGCCTCGCCCAAGCCAGTGATACCTCTATTGGTCATTAATTCAATAAAAATCCAGTTGCCCCGCTGGTTTACTTTCACCACATGGATTTTGAGATCAGTAACGATAAGCTTTGCCTCTTTTTGCAAAGCATCACTCCAAAAAGGGGAATGCAAAGCTGAAGGAATAAAGGCAGCAAGGCTGCTTTTCTTTAAGAAACTTCTACGGGAACCCCATTTACTTTTCATAAGCACTATCATTTTGAATGGTTAAGCAGCACGTGTGTGTATGGCCAGATAGCCAGATGCTAATGAAGTGTACACCGCACTAGGTTTTTCTGTCTATTTGAAAGACAATTATAAAGTATTCAGTCATTTTTGGTTAACCTGAATGCTAAAAATTACTTCTTCTGCTGGGAAAGAAAGGTGACCAGGGAGGCAAACTCCTCATAGGATAAGGCATTGGCAAGGCCAGCAGGCATCATGGAGGTTTCTAGTTCCTGGCGGGTCTGTATATCTTTTTTGTTGATGGTGAATACCTGCCCGGCAATGTTGCGAACCACCATCTTGTCTGCGGACTCCTCTGAAACAAAGCCGGTGATGCTTTTGCCATCCTTAGTGGTGATGAGTACGGAGGCAAATCCCTGAGAGATTGAGGCATTGGGTTTAAGGATTGACTCAGCGATTTGTTCGCGCGTCATGATAGAGCCGATTTGTCCCATGAAAGGGCCTTTCATCGTTTCACTGGTGCTGATGCTATGACAGGCCACACAGCCCTGCTTCGTAAAGAGCGTTTT
>JBBSOG010000286.1:0-7908 GCA_038259985.1 Cytophagales bacterium | reverse complement strand
AGATATATAAATGTCACTATCAATTCCTTTGACTATCGCCAGATTCAGGTCAATTACCTCAACACTGCGCTGGATAATGCGCAGGCCAAGTACAATACGCTAGACTCCGAGACAGAGCTTCTCCGGCTTACCGGGGGTATCCTGAACGAATACGAAAACCTGGAATAGTGTCTTTTCTTGATACGGATAATTTCTTAATGGCTATCGGCGCATTGGGTGGTTGGAAACCCTTATTGATCGTTGTCATTTCCGCTATTGTAATCGGGCTATGGATAGCCGTGCTTCTAGATATCTTGCGGGGAAATTTTAGTACTGCACTCAGTAAATGGCAGTGGGTAGCTATCGTTATCTTTTTTCCAATTTTAGGTGCATCGATATATATTCTTTGGGGACGTAAAGGGCATGCCTGAGACCATCTTATTCTTTCATAGGGTGATCTATATTAACTTGGGCAAATTATGAAACAGCTAAAAAAAAACCATGCAAAAAGGTTTCTCTATATTCCTTCTCTTTAGCTTATTTATTGCTTTTTCTTGTACCAATGAGCCTACTGCTTTTGAAAATTTCAGGCAAGTTCATCCATCTCTTGAATTTGACTTACTGATCAAAAATGGAAAGGTCATAGATGGTACTGGTAAACCTGCTTATCAGGCAGATGTGTTGATACAAGCCGATAGCATCGCTTTTATAGGCGAAGTTGATACAACAGCGACCAGATTCAAAAAAATAATTGATGCCAGCGGAAAATTTGTTTCCCCTGGATTTATTGACACCCATTCCCACGGAAACCCGCTGGAGACACCTGATTTCCAAAACTTTCTAGCAATGGGAGCCACCACCATTTCGCTGGGAAAGGATGGCTCAAGCCCCGCCCAGGAAGATTTAAGCGAATGGATGCAAGCGGTAGAAGACACTATGCCCGGCGTCAACATCGCGATGTTTGTGGGACATGGTACACTGCGCATGTTATCCGGTATTAAGTATAACCCGCGCCCTACGCAGGAGCAGATTGCAGACATGGGACAAATGCTGGCCAGAAACCTGGACGCTGGTTGCTTCGGCATGACGACCGGACTGGAATATATCCCGGGAACCTATGCCCCGGATTATGAACTGGAACATCTGGCTAAAATTGTGGGGGAGAAAGGTAAATTCATCACCAGTCATGTGCGTAATGAGGATGACGAAGCGATAGAATCCTCGCTACGAGAGTTGCTATTACAAGGTAGGTATTGCCCGGTGGTGGTCTCCCATATCAAAGTGGTCTATGGCAAAGGGGAAAGCCGTGCCGAAGAGATTCTTCAGTTACTTGACAGTGCCCGTGCAGAAGGCATTAAGGTTACTGCTGATGTGTATCCTTATACCGCTAGTTATACCACCATCAGCATTGTATTTCCCGAATGGGCTTTGTCTCCCCACGATTATGATGAAGTAGTGAGAACCAAAAGAGCAGAACTGGCAGAATTTCTTAGAGAAAAGGTCAAACAGCGCAACGGGCCGGAAGCTACGTTGATAGGCACCGCTCCCTGGGCAGGCAAGACTTTAGCGCAGGTAGCTGAAGACCTAGACAAGCCTTTTGAGGATGTGCTAATAGACGACATCAAGCCGGGCGGTGCTTCTGGGGCATATTTTGTCATGGACGACAATTTGCAAGCTCGCTTCATTACTGACTCATCAGTGATGATTTGTTCCGATGGAAGCCCGACTTCCCGGCATCCCCGGGGGCATGGGACCTTTGCCAAAATCATTGAGCAGTATGTATTGCAGGATAGCCTACTATCGCTGGAAGAGGCAGTAAGAAAGATGACTTCCTTGCCCGCACAAACGATGGGACTGGCAGACCGGGGTGTACTTGCACCGGGTATGAAAGCTGATATTCTGGTATTTGATCCTAAATTTGTAAAAGCTACCGCCACTTATGAAAACCCTTTTCAGTTGGCCGAAGGTTTTGACGAGGTGATTGTGAATGGACAGCTAAGCCTGGAAAAAGGAGCTTTTTCAGGCCAACGCCACGGTAAGATGTTACGCAGGTTCTAGGGTTTGATCAGTATATGCCGGGTATTAAACTTTCCATCTTCTATCTCCAGGAGTTGGATAATGTGATAACCGTATTTACTTTTTACAGGCTCAGAAATTTCCCCTTTTGATAAAGCCAGGGCAGCAGCTTCGTATTCAGGCACTAACTGTCCTTTTTCCATAAAACCCATTTTTCCTCCAAAATCACGTGAGCCAAGGTCATCCGAATATTTTTGGGCAAGCGCTAAGAAGTTACCGCCATCCTGCAATTCTTTCCTGATTTGTTGTGCTTTTTCCAATGCTTTTTGCTCTTTATCCGGTGATACCCCGGTTTGCGCATGAGCCTGAATAAAGTGGCAACAAGAAAAATAACACAAAAGAGCAATGAGTTTCAATATCTTCATGACTTATGTATTTTGTCAAAAAATCATTGATAATTAGCTATTTCTTCGGAGGGATTTAAGGTTTTCACGCGCTTTCTCGTGTACACGGGTATTCCTTTTAGCCAGTTTTTTTACCTCTTTATAATAGTCTTTAGCTACATCTTCCTGGTCTTTAGCCTGGGCTATTTCACCCAAATTGAGCAAAGCATATAAGAAATAACCGGAATCTGTAGCTTCCGATTCTTTAGAAAATTTTACCGTCCTTTCGTAGTAATGTTGGGCCTGATCAAGTTGCCCACGCATTTCATAAATCTGGCCCAGAAAAAATCCGGCATAGCGCCCGCTGGTGGCCTCATAGCCGGTCATACTGCTGTCTATGCGGGCCAATATTTTTAAGGATTCTTTTTCAGCCTCCTCTTGCCTTCCCCGGCCGTACAACTGACGTGCATAATAGCGGTGAAAATAGGGATTGTCAGGAAAAGTGTGATGCAGATAATCAGCGATCCGAGAGGCTTCTGCGGGATCAGAGCCTTCGGCGGTGAGTATACGCATCAGGAAGAACTGGGCCTCGGTACGCGTATAAAAAGCATTATTGGCAACAGTTTTGAGTTGCTTAATACCCAAATCTTTATTGCCATCCGGGAAAAACATTAACACCGGTTTCAGAATGGGATAATTCTCCGGAACCCACTCCGCATAATAGTTGTAGAGGGCATCACCAAACAAAAGCTCAGGACTAAAATCTTCTTTTCCCTTACAAATTTCCAAATAATTAAGGGAGTTTTTGCCAGCGACGGTCGCCTTGCCCCAGTCTTTGCGTTCAGAATACAACCTTCCCTGAAAAGCATAGGCAGCGGATAAGAAAAAGGCAGCCTCAGGATCTTCATCATCCTGCTCAAACATGCGGTCCGCATAGTAGATGGCGGTGTCCATGTAAGCAAGAAATTTTTTGTCATACTTAGTATTTTCTACATTAGGAACAATTTTCCACCACTCACTCAAACCCAGCAAAAAATAAGGTAAAGGATGGGTATGATATTTTTGTTTGATCCAGCGAAATTGTTGCTCAGCTTTAGCAAATTTAAAGTTGTACATATCATTTACCGCCTCAGTGGCCTCAATTTGCACATTCACATCCAACAACAAAGGCTTTTTCTTATTTACTTGATTTGCTGTCATCTGGGCTTGGGCTACTTGTGACGTAGCAGGTGTATGCAGCCCAAATAATAAAATTGTACTGGTGGCTATATATATAAAATACTTCATATGATATGCTATTCGGCAAATTAGTAACAAAGTTTTTGGAAAAATATTTCAAAAACGTACTATACTTTTGCTGTAAATGCAGCGACAAATGTAATTTATTATACAGTTATGTTGTTAATGCAATAATAATAGAACTTATAAAAAGTGTATTACCTTATTAGCGATATATCTTTTAAATATTAAAATTATATCCTTAACTTTGCAGACTTAATGAAAATGCGGGTTGACGTGAAGAATTTAGCACATTTTGACATTGATATTTATAAGTTAGCGAACAAACAATATCAATACCATATAGATAAAAGTTTCTTCGATCATTTTGAAAACAGCCCGGTAAAACAAGGTGACCTGAAGATTGAAGTGACTTTTGATAAGCAAGAAAGCCTGATTACTTGTTTATTTGATATATACGGCACGATCGAGCTAGAATGTGATAGGAGCTTGGAAAAATTTGATTATCCGGTGAAAATCCATGAAAGGGTATTGTACCAATATGGTGAAGAAGAGCAGGATTTATCAGATGATATTATCATTATTACCAATAATACACAAAAGATCAACGTAGCACAGCATGTCTATGAGTTTATTGTGCTGTCTGTTCCTATGCGTAAAATTCATCCGAAATACGCTGATGAAGAAAACCCTTTTGTAGAAGGGGAAATTATATTTTCTTCTTCCACCGGGCAACAGCCTGATGAGGACACCAAAAAAGATGACAACGAACCTATTGATCCACGTTGGAACGTATTAAAAAACCTGAAAAATTTAAATTAGATAAAAATGGCACACCCGAAGCGGAAAATATCCAAATCAAGAAGAGATAAAAGAAGATCGCATCATAGAACTACCCCCAGAACTATTGCTATTTGCCCTACCACAGGAGAGCCCCACTTGTACCACCGAGCACATTGGTACGAAGGCAAGCTCTACTACAAAGGACAAGTAGTGATGGACAAAGAAGAGCTAGTCTAATCTATGAAGATTGCACTGGATGCGATGGGAGGGGATTTTGCCCCGGATGCTAACATAGAGGGAGTACGGCTTCTGCTAGAAGTACTTGATGCTGCCCATCAGGTAGTCCTGATTGGTAAACAAACGGAAATAGAGAAGCTACTCACCGAAAAAGGCATTAATTCATCTGCTATTGAGATAGTCCATGCTGAGGAAGTGATCGGCATGGACGAACATCCTACCAAAGCATTTACACAAAAACAGGACTCGAGTATAGGCGTTGGCTTTCAGTTGCTGGCGAAAGGAGAAGTACAGGCATTTTGTAGCGCCGGAAATACCGGGGCGATGCATGTGGGCGCTATGTTTTCCGTAAAGCCCTGCGAAGGTATTATACGTCCTGCTCTGGCTAGTGCAGCCCCGAGGGAAAGTGGCCGTCATGGACTGCTGCTAGATGTGGGTGCTAATGCAGATTGCAAGCCGGATATGCTGCTCCAGTTTGGTGAACTTGGCGCGCTCTATAGCAAGTATGTATATGATATTGATGAACCTAAAGTAGCGCTGATCAATTTGGGGGAAGAAGAGCAGAAGGGTACAGTAGTTACCCAGGCCGCTTACCAACTTTTTAAGAATGACCCGCGTATCAACTTTGTTGGTAATATAGAGGGGCGGGACATTTTCAGTGAGAAATCAGACGTCATGGTTTGTAATGGATTTACAGGAAATGTAATTCTGAAGATGGCCGAGTCGGTATATCACCTGCTGGAGAAAAGAGGGTTTACCGATCCATTTTTTGATCAAATGAATTATGAAGCCATTGGGGGCAGTCCTATATTAGGCATCAATGGCAATGTAGTCATTGGACATGGGGTTTCCAGTGGTTTGGCCATCAAAAGTATGCTGTTGCAGTCGCTTAAAATGGCTGAAACTAATTTGCATCTCAAAATTCGAGATGCATTTGGCAAATAATTATTTTGCCAGTCTAAAATCCTCAACTACATGAGCACTAAGCTAAGAGCTGTTATCACGGGAGTCGGTGGTTACGTTCCTGATTATGTATTGACCAACCAGGAACTTGAAACTATAGTGGATACGAATGATGAATGGATAACCACCCGGACCGGCATCAAAGAAAGAAGGATTCTCAAAGGAAAAGACCAGGGTACTTCGGTCTTGGCTAATCATGCAGTAGATCAGCTACTCGAAAAAACAGGTGTAGATCCCCAAGAAATAGACTTGATCATCTGTGCTACCACCACCCCTGATATGATTTTTCCCGCTACTGCTAACTTGGTGGGAGAACACATAGGGGCAAAAAAAGCTTTTGGGTTTGATCTCCAGGCAGCCTGCTCAGGTTTTCTTTACGCACTCACCACCGGTGCCCAATTCATTACTTCAGGTGCTTATAAGAAAATAATTGTCATAGGGGCGGATAAGATGTCTTCTATCATTGATTATCAGGACCGTACCACTTGTATTATTTTTGGTGACGGAGCCGCTGCCGTCTTACTGGAAGGCACGGAAGAACCGTTGGGATTAATTGATTCTATCCATCAGTCGGATGGTAGTGGAGCACCCTTTTTACATCTCAAAGCGGGGGGCAGCCGTAGGCCAGCTACCATAGAATCAGTGACTGCCCGGGAACACTTTGTGTATCAGGAAGGGGCAACGGTATTCAAATATGCCGTGAAGCATATGTCGGATGTCGCAGCGAAAATTATGCGGAGAAATGAACTTACCGCCGATGATATCCGGTGGCTGGTACCTCATCAGGCAAACAAAAGGATTATAGATGCTACCGCCAGCAGAATGGGTTTGGGGGAAGATAAAGTCATGTTCAACATCTATAAGTATGGCAATACAACCAGTGCTACCATTCCTCTTTGCCTTTGGGATTATGAATCACAGCTCAAAAAAGGGGATAACTTGATCCTGGCTGCATTTGGCGGAGGCTTTACCTGGGGAGCAACGTACTTCAAGTGGGGTTACGATGGAAAATAGACATACTCACTATTAACAACCTATATGGCAACCACAGCAGATTTTAGAAATGGTCTTTGCCTAGTTTATAACAATGACCTGTATACCATTGTTGAATTCCAGCATGTGAAACCAGGAAAAGGTGGAGCGTTTGTAAGGACCAAATTGAAGAGCCTCACCACAGGCAAGGTAATTGAAAACACCTTTAATGCAGGGGTGAAAATTACAACTGCTCGTATTGAGAGACGTCCCCATCAATTTCTGTATAAAGACGATCTGGGATATCATGTGATGGATAGCAACACTTTCGAGCAATTGGCTATTGAGGAAAGCAAAATAGATGCCCCCGAATTCCTGACAGATGGCCAGCAGGTAGATGTAATTGTGCATGATGAAACCGGTGATATTATCGGTGCTGAACTACCCGCGTTTGTAGAACTGACAGTCACCTATACTGAACCGGGACTAAGGGGGGATACGGCAACTAACACCACTAAACCTGCCACGCTGGAAACTGGGGCTGTGATTCAGGTGCCTCTTTTTATTGACCAGGATGAAAGAATCAGGGTAGATACCCGAACCAAATCATATTCTGAACGCGTAAAATAACTACTATGAAAGCAAGCGAAATTCAGGACTTATTGGATTTTATTTCAAAGTCTGGTCTGGATGAAGTGAATATTGAGACCGGAGATATTAAGCTCAAAGTAAAAAAGAACACTCCTGCAAAAATACATCAGAATATTATTGCGGCACCGGGTTCGTCTATGCCTCACGATTCTACCGGTCTTGTGTCACCTAGTCCGGGTTATTATCAGCAGCAATCCAAGCAGGAAGAACAGGCGAGGGCTAAAGAAGAAGCTAGCGAGAAGAGTGAGGATAGTAAATATCTAACTATCAAATCCCCCATGATAGGCACTTTTTATCGTTCTGCCAATCCTGACGCTGACGCTTTTATTCAGGTAGGGGATAAGGTGAGCAAAGGCCAAACGGTATGCATTGTAGAAGCCATGAAGTTGTTCAACGAAATTGAATCTGAGGTTTCAGGCACAGTAGTAAAAGTACTGGCTGAAGATGCTTCCCCGGTAGAATATGACCAGGGATTGTTTTTGATAGACCCCTCCTGATCAATTGACAATATCAAGGGAAAGTTTTTTATGTTTGATTGTTAATTGTAAAAGCTTTGTTTAATAAAATACTAATCGCCAACCGGGGAGAGATTGCTCTCAGGGTCATCCGTACCTGTCGTGAGATGGGTATCAAAACCGTAGCGGTCTACTCTACCGCCGACCGCGAAAGCCTGCACGTACGCTTT
>JBBSOG010000285.1:0-7950 GCA_038259985.1 Cytophagales bacterium | reverse complement strand
CTTTTGCTTTGCTTGGAAGCTAATGCACAAAGTAAATCAGTAGCTAAGTTTCTGGATAAGCACGAGCCGATCACTTCGTTTTATTTTTACCCCAGTACCCTGCGCATGATCAATCGGGAGACCAATCCTGACTACCAGCGGCTGGTGCGCAATATAAAAAAGCTCTCCTTCTTGACTTTTGAAAAAAATAGCACGCTCAGCAAGTCTGATTGCCAAGATCTGAAAGCTCAACTGGCTAGCGATAAGTTTGAAGAATTATTTACCATGAACAATCAGGACAGTGACATCTATGTGTACGTCCAGGGTGATGATCCGGAAGCCTATATTTCAGTGGTAGAAAATGAAAGTTCACTCATGCTTTTTGATATGCAGGGCACTCCTCATTTGCCTTCCCTGATGAAGATGATCCAGGGTGGTTTTGACTTTGGGATGGTAGCGGAAATGCCAGGCTTAATGAAAAGTCATTCGGAAGAAGAAAACCAACCCTGAAACAGACAAACAATTTGAATACTATACTATCTATACAAGATTTGCACAAACGCTATGGCAAAATCCATGCGGTCAACGGGCTTTCGCTGGACGTGGAAGAAGGCGCAGTTTTTGGCATTCTTGGCCCCAACGGCAGTGGCAAATCCACCACACTGGGTATACTGCTGGATGTAGTTGCCAAAGACAGTGGCAGCTTTCAGTGGTTTGGCCAGGCACCTTCCAGCACATTGCGCAAGCAGATCGGCGCTATTCTGGAAATGCCCACTTTCTATCCTTATCTCTCTGCCGTACAAAACCTGAAGATTGTCGCAACAATTAAAGGGGTAGCTTATGCCAAAATAGAGCAAGTGCTTAAATCAGTGGACTTGCTGGAACGCAAAGATGATCCTTTCAAAAACTATTCTCTGGGCATGAAGCAACGGCTTGCCATCGCCTCTGCCCTGCTTGCCGACCCAAAAGTACTCATCCTGGATGAGCCTACCAACGGACTGGACCCGCTGGGCATCGCTGAGATCCGGCAGTTGATTATAGCGATAGCCGGGAGAGGAAAGACCATCATCCTGGCCAGCCATCTGCTGGATGAAGTGCAGAAAGTATGTTCCCATTTTGCCGTGCTGAAGAAAGGTAAGAAGATTTTCAGCGGTAGTGTGGCGGAAGCCCTTTCCGGCTCAGACACCGTGGAAGTTGCAGCGGCCGATATGGAAAACCTGCAAAGTATCGTATCACAGTTTCCTCAACTCAAAAGGATGGTACGAGAAAATGGCCACCTGAAGCTGACACTTGATCAGGGGATAAACAGCAAAGATATCAATGGTTTTCTGGTGGAGAAAGGTATTGTGCTTTCCCATCTTTCTCAGCAAAGCAAAAGCCTGGAAAAACAATTTTTAGACCTATTAGCCTCCACAAATGAATAGATTACTCACCATAGAATGGCTCAAGCTCAAACACTACCGCCCTTTCTGGATCTTATTAGGGCTTTATTTCCTGGTTCTTGCCTTGGTGTGTTCCAGCATGATGCTTTACCTGAAATTTTTGGAAAGTCGAGGCGCTTCTTTTGAAGGTATTAGTCCGGCCATGATTCCTTTTTATGACTTCACCGACCTCTGGCAAAACCTCACTTATCTAGCTACTTTCTTCAAAACTTTTCTGGGCTTTATTGTAGTCATTTCCATTTGCAATGAGTGGAGTTTTCGTACTATCCGGCAGAATATTATTGATGGGCTGGACAAATGGGAGTTTCTAGCATCCAAGCTAATCATTATCTTTTTGCTGGCGCTGGTCAATGTATTTTTTGTCTTTATCCTGGGATTGATTCTGGGCAGCATTTACTCTCCAGTAGCCGGCCTGGATGTGATGTTCGTGAATTTTGAGTTTATCCCGGCTTATTTTCTGGACGTTTTTGCTTTCCTGCTTTTCTCTCTGCTGGTCGGTATGCTGATCAAAAAGACCGGCTTTGCGATTGTTTTATTAGCACTCTATGGACTGTTCCTAGAACCCATTGGCGTGCTGATCTTGTCCTTTGAATACGAAGAGTATACTTTTTACAACTATTTTCCCATCAAAGCCATCAACAACTTGATAACTTTCCCTTATGCCAAATACGCTTTTCAGGAAGTAAAAGACTACCTGGTATGGTACGAAGTATTGCTGGTCATCGCTTACTCAGCACTTTTCACCTTCCTGAGTTTCCGCCTACTCAAAACCAGGGATGTAGCGTAATTAAGTATTGTTTGTTTGGGGTATTTGAAAAATTAAAGGCAGCTCGTCACACGCCAAAAATTTCTGAACTCATCGCGCGGAAGTATTTTCTGTTGAACTACAAAATTTTGTACATCCTAAAGACATCCTTAACAATTTCTTAAAGCAAACTTTGTTGGGCTACTCACTGGAATCATGTAAATTGGCGCTTCAACCAACCTGATCTAAGATGAGCAGCTACACCCAAAACAGAAGAACTTTCATCAAATCCGCCGGCATTGTCAGCCTGGGTTTTCTGGGACTTACCCAATATGTCAACAGTAAGTCGTTCATGACGCCCGCCGTCAATAATGCCGGATATGGCCCCCTGCTACCTGACCCAGAAGGCATTATGAACCTTCCCAAAGGGTTCTCCTACAAAATCATTTCCCGTCAAGGAGATACCATGAGCGACGGCTTCCTCAGCGGTGATAATCCCGATGGCATGGCTACCTTCAGTGGTACTAACGGCAGAGTAATTCTCATTCGTAACCACGAAACTAATCCTGGGGATGAAAATGGGCCTTATGGTAAAAACCTGGAATTACTCAGCAAGCTAAAACCAGGACAAGTCTACGACTACGGAAAAGGAACCATGCCGGGAACAGGCGGAACTTCAACGCTCATTTTCAACGAAAAAACTGGAAAAGTAGAAAACTCTTACCTTAGTCTGGCAGGAACAGTACGCAATTGCGCCGGAGGTAGAACACCCTGGCAAAGCTGGATCAGTTGTGAGGAAAATACCAGCCGCGCCGGAGAGGGCCTGGAAAAAGACCACGGCTATAACTTTGAGGTACCTGCCTCAGAAAAGATTAAGCTCTCCACTCCCCTACCGCTCAAAGCGATGGGTCGCTTCAACCACGAAGCCGTATGTGTTGACCCACGCAGCAGTATCGTCTACCAAACTGAAGACCGTGGCGACGGCCTGATTTACCGATTTGTACCTTCGGTGAAAAAACAACTTGCCCAAGGTGGTAAACTACAAGTACTAGCCATCAGAGACCAAAAAAGCTATGATACACGCAACTGGAAAGCCCTGGAAACACCCAAAATGCCCAAGAACCGGAAGTTTGAGGTTGAGTGGCTGGACATAGATGAAGTAGAATCCCCCGAAGATGATTTGCGTCTCCGGGGTTTTGAGCAGGGCGCTGCCCGCTTTGCCCGGGGCGAAGGCATGTGGTTTGGAGACGATGAAGTATATTTTGCCTGTACCAATGGCGGGGAAACTGAAACCGGGCAGGTGTTTCGTTACGTGCCGAGTGAGCATGAAGGTACGGCACGTGAAAAAGAAGCGCCTGGTACGCTGGAACTCTTCCTGGAACCTAATGACCAGGATATTCTGAAGAACTGCGACAACCTCACCGTTGCCCCCTGGGGGGATTTGATCCTCTGTGAAGACCATCCCGAACCTTTTGTGGTAGGCGTTACGCAAAAAGGGGAATTTTACAAGCTCGCGGAGAACACCGGCTACCGCACTGAATTTACCGGAGGAGTATTTTCTCCATCCGGGGATACTTATTTTGTCAACATACAAGGCGCTGGACTAACCCTGGCGATTAGCGGCCCATGGAAAAAAGATGCATAGGTAATTAATAAAAATTGGATGACTCAAAAGGTATTTCCATTAAATTTGTGGTTGAACCAATTTATAATGAGGAGCAAGATAAAGTTAAAGATCACTTGAAAAATCTATCAGATTGAAACAAATCTGAGTGCAACCCAAAATATTTTTTTACTACAGGATTGGCCTAATCTTTTTTAACAATTTCAAATGACAACAAGCCCATTTTCATTGATAGAAGTTTTTAATGATCCTGCGCTGGGATTTAAAGGTAACACCGCTACGGTGGTCTGGCTGGAACAGGAACTGGATGACGCGACTATGCAGGCGGTCGCGTCAGATTTCAATCAGCCAGCGACTACTTTTCTCTGGAACGCTCCCCCACAGAAGGGTGCTTCAGACTTTAACGTCCGGTGGTTTGCCCCCGATGGCGAAATTGGACTCTGCGGTCATGGTTCCCTGGCAGCCATCGTTTATTTAGCTACACAACGTTCAATTAATGGTACGATGGTGCTTCATTTTCCCGAAGGGCAACTGGAAGGGCAAATGCAGGATGACGGAAATTGCGCTATCATCCTGGATGCTATCCCAGTGCTTTCGGAGGATGATATTCCCGAAACGCTGATCGCCGGTTTGGGCATTCCTGTCAAGGGCTATTTCTCCACCCCGAACAAACATATCGTATGGGTAGAAAGCGAGGAAGCCTTGAAAAATATGAAACCTAATTTTGAAAAGCTCAGGGAATCAGCCGCCTTTGGCTATGCCGTTACCGCTCCGGGGGATACCGTGGATTTTGTGAGCCGTACGCTAGTGCCGCACGTTCAACAATTAGAAGATCCGGCTACAGGTTCTTCCCACGCAGCCCTGGCACCTTTTTGGGGCAAAAAGTTAGGTGAAAAACGTATGATCGGACATCAACTAAGCCAAAGGGGTGGAAAGTTTACTTGCGAACTGATAGAAGATAAAGTCAAACTCATTGGACAGTTCAGCCTATTGGCGGAAGGAATGTTGAAAAACATATAAGTAATTGCAGAAAAAAGCAAATTTTATGGATGTAATTTTTATGGTATTTTTTGCATTTTTATCAGTATATTTGATAGCTAAATCTAATATACATGAGGAATAATTTGATTTGCACTTCACTATTTTTTTTGTCACAAATCCAATGCCTTCTATTTGCAGCCCCTAATAACTCTTTACAAACCGATTCGCTACCTCATGTAAATATAAATAACATTGTTTTTAAGAACACTCCTCCTACATTTCAAATGACTTCTGATGCCTCAAATCCCACTAAAGATTCTTCCATTATAATTGATGGGGTCTTTAGTAAAACTGTTGGCCTTATATCTAAATCAGATTTCAAAGTAAAGAATGCCACAATTGCTACTCTAACTATAGGAGAGCCAACTTATATGACGACTTTGGGCGCTGAATTTGAAAAAATAGAAAGCTACCTAGGCGCACCAGTTGGTTTAGCTTTTGATAAACAAAATAATCTGTATGTGGCTTCATTCAAGACTAATCGCATTAAAATATATAATGAGAATTTAGAATACATTGCTTCTATTGGAGATGGTAGTATAGGTAACGGTAAATATCAGTTCAAAAGTATTTCTGATGTAGCCATTGATGCGCAAGGATTTATTTATGTAGTTGATGCTGGGAATCACAGGGTTCAGATTTATGATTCAAGCAAAAAACATATAGCCACCTTAGGTACTAATCAACCAGGCGCAGAGAACTATCAATTCAATAAGCCAGACGCAATTGCCTTTGACAATCAAGGGAGAGTATACATTGCCGATCAAGGTAATTATCGTGTTCAGGTTCTTGATAAGGACTATAATTATCTGGCTACAATAGGTACTACTGGGATAGCAGGAGCTGAAAACAATCAGTTTGTTTATCCAACAGCAATATCTATAAGCGCTGAGGGGATGATCTATATCGTAGATGCTAATAACCATCGCGTTCAGGTATTTGATTCAAACCTTGAGTATATTGCTACTATGGGTGTCACCGGTGAAGATGGTTCCGACAATGATCATTTTGCAATTCCTAACGGCATAGCAATAGATAGTGAAGGAAATATTTATGTGGCCGACCTAGCTCATTTCCGGGTTCAGAAATTTGATAAGGACCGGAATTATGTAACTACCATTGAAAACAAAACTATTTCTGGAAAAGGATTTCCAGGAATGGATCTTCCTATCCAAGTCACTACTGATTCCCAAGATAATATGTATATATTAGACCCTAAGCGTATCCATATTTTTGACTCAGGCTTAAATCAAACAGCTAGTTTAGGAAGTGATGGATCAGGTAATGGAAAGTATCAATTTAGTGCCCCATATTCTTTACATATAGATGATCAGCAAAAGCTCTATGTAGGAGATTCTCGTAATAGCCGGATACAAATTTTTGATACTAATCTAAATTATCTGGCTACTATACAAGGAGATAAAACAGGTGCAGCCGACGATAAATACCAATATCCCACTGATATTGCTGTAGATGAATTAGGAAATATATACGTTGTAGATTCCTATGAAAAGCATCAGGTTAAAGTCTTTGACCAAAACTATAATTACATTGGAAAATTAGGGGATGGTACAGTAGGTCTTAGTAATCAACAGCTTTCTTCTCCAATGGCAGTGTCAATAAATGAGGAAGGTGATATTTATATTGTAGATCGTTGGAATCATAGAATTCAGATTTTTGACCGTAACAGGCAGTATAAAGCTACTATAGGGAATGGGACTTTAGGAGCGGGGAGTAACGAATTTAATAACCCTACCGACATAGCAATTGATCAACAGGGGAATATCTACATAGCTGATCCATCTAACTATCGTGTTCAGGTATTTGATCATAACAGGCAATATAAGGCAACCTTAGGGGGTAGAACAGAAAATATTACAAACCAATTGTTTTTCTCGCCCATCGCTGTTAATGTCGATAAAAATGGGAACGTATTTGTCGTAGATGATAGAAAACATCAGGTTAAGGTTTTTGATAAAGAATTAGATTACTTGTACTCTTTAGGTTCAGGCCCGGGAGTGAGAGACTATCAGTTTGATCACCCCTCAGATATTGCTATTAATGTCAAAAATACTATTTATGTAGCTGACCGGCAAAATCATCGTATTCAGTTATTTTCCTCTTCATCTTACCAGATGACTGTCAATCCTATTAAGGATGGTTTGTTAGAAGTCAATTTACCTGCTGATATAACCAGCGATGCCAGCGGTAACGGCAATGAAGCCGCTCAGTTTACCATTACTTATGACAATACTCGCCCATCGGTACTGCTTAGCAGTCAGGCAGATAGTCTCACCAAAATATCTACAATTCCCCTAACTATCAGATTTAGCGAAATGGTAAAAGATTTTGGTTTAGAAGACATACAATTTATTAACGCGACTGCCAATAGTCTGAGCACCATAGACAGCACTGTCTTTACAACAGAAGTTGTAGCTGAGCATGAAGGAGAAGTAATAATTAGTATTCCAGAAGGAGTGGTGGAGGATCAAGTTGGGTATAGCAATGAGGAGTCAAATCGGTTAGCTTTTTATTCCGAGGAAAACCTAACTGCAATGCTAAGTACAGTAACAGATACAGTGCACGGAGATTTTATGGTAGAGATTGTTTTCAGTAGAGATATTCCAAATTTCTCTCTTTCAGCAGTAAGTGTGACCAATGGAGAGGCTGTAAATCTTTTCACTAAAGACAGTACAAGCTTTCAACTGACAGTGACTCCCAGACAGAAAGGCGAAGTGTATGTGCGTTTGAAGGAGCCTGTGGGAACTACTGATGAGATATATGTACTCTACGAAGAAAAAGTAGTGACGGCAACTATAGAAAAGCATCCAGGAAATAAGTTCACAATTTATCCAATTCCAGCTCAAGAGAAACTAACTATTGATATCAGCGTAGCATATTCTATTGCTGTAAATTTATCATTGACCACGCCAGATGGTAAGTTACTTTACCAAAAGAAGTATCATATGGATAAGCAACTTATGCGAATCAAGGGTAGCGAGTTAGGGCAAAACAGGCAGCAGCTATCTTACCAAATACATGCACGAGTAGCCCTTCATAGGAACGCACCTTGGAAGCGTTCTGTATCTGGGTCTTTTCGTTGATCCAGTTGAAGAAGG
>JBBSOG010000284.1:0-7961 GCA_038259985.1 Cytophagales bacterium | reverse complement strand
GGGAAATTTTATCAGCCAAAACATACTTAATACAAAACATCAGCCGGGAAAATTCTCCTCCGGAGGCTACGCCTTTGATTTCCTGGGGCGCTATGCCTTTATTGGCGCTGAAAAGAATATTAATCTCATCTATTCCGCTAGGGTTGGGTTCAACGGTGTGATTCAATACCTTCAAATGCGCGTCAGGAATGCCCAGATTTTTGAGCAGATTACTAATGATATCTGCAAAATCTTTGAACACCTGCTGGCGCGAGATGCTCAGTTGGTTGGCATGCTCCATCATTTCCAGATGGGCAGTATCCTTTACCGCCTTCAAGTGCAGAATTTCTTGGTCAAGATTAAGTATTCTTTCCAGCTTTTGTTCCAGTCCGATCTGAATGTCCAGTAGCTTTTCCACACTATCCACTTGGTGCTTTTGCTGCAACTGATAAATAAGGTTGACCCGCTGTCGTACAGATTCTACCTTGTCCATGTCAAAATCAACTTCTAAAGCTGCGTTCTCAGATTCTTCGTTCACATCCCTAAGCTCAATAAGACAACTTTCCAGTCGTTGGTAAAGTGACTCATACTTTTGGGAATAGCCGGAAATTTTAGCTAAAGCTTGCCTGGCCTGGACCAGCATATCGTCAATACTATGGGTATCGTTGGATAGCATAGTATTTACCGTACTGAGCTGTTCCTTAATGTTACCGGCGTTTTCCATCACCTTCAGCTCTTCTTCCAGCTTGTTCTGCTCCCCGGCATTGAGTTTAGCCTGGTGCAATTCATCCAGCAAGAATTCATGATAATCAGATTCACGCTTCAGTGATGCTGCTTGCTGGCGTAGGTTTTCATATTCACTCAATGCTCGCCGATGTTGAAAATAGCTTTGTTGATAAATTTTCAGCAAAGTTTCATTGTCCGCATAGGCATCAATAATTTCTAACTGATATTCGTTCTCAGCAAGTAGCAGGCTATCGTGCTGGCTGTGAATGTCAATCATAAATTTACCTACCCCTTTCATCGTTTCCAGCCTCACCGGCGTGTCGTTGATGAAAGCCCGGGATTTACCACTGGGCGTGATCTCCCTGCGCATGATGCAGATAGGATCGTAGTCCAGTTCTTCCTGGACAAAAATGGATTCAAGCTGGTTTTTACTGACTGTAAAGGTGCCTTCTATTACACATTTGTTGTCTTCATTATAAAGGCTTTTCTTATCCGCACGGTTGCCTAAGAGTAAGCCGATAGCGCCCAGCATAATAGACTTGCCGGCACCGGTCTCCCCAGTGATAATATTGAGGGATGGGGAAGGCTCCATTTCCAGGGCTTCCAATAAGGCGTAATTTTTAATGATTAAATTTTTGAGCATACAAAACTGAAAAGTAGAACAATCAGTTAATGTTTAACTTATGGGAATTTCTCAAGTTTAACCTTAGAGCAAATATACTTGAAATAAGTATTGCAAAGCTACAATATGGGATTAGCAATAACAATAAAGCGTGGACTACAAAAAGCAAGTATTCGCTATTTAATGATCACACTATAGTCTTCTATCATGGTGGGATTGATCTCAACCAGCGCATTGTAGGCATCCCTGCGAATCTGCATGCCGCCTTTGGAATAGGTACTGATGATTTCATCGTTCTTTGCGTCAAAAAACGAAATTAATAAAATGGATTGGGGAAACTGCTTACTCACTTTTTGCATTTCTTTCAACGCAGTGAGCATATTCTGACGGCTTTCCTCTTCATTTTCAAGGAAGGTATCCAGCCCTAGGCGATGGTAGTTGTAAATCCCTTCACGGATGGGGATCATTTGAGGGTTGATAAAATTTTCAGCCAGCCAATAACGGTTTCGCTTACCATTGCTGCCAAACTGATCCCAGCCATTGCCCCCTTGTTGTTGAGCATTGCTGACGATAAGCTGGGCTTTTTCAAAATATTCCTGGCCTCCCAGATTACTAAATGAATCGTAATCCATACCCAAAACGATATAAGCATAGTAAGCCAGCAGACTGCTAATATTACTGGTAAAATTATTAATGTTAAATTCCAGGGGTTGTGATTCTACGTATTGAAATTCCCAGTCCCGGTCAGCGAAATTCAACATCAGGGTTTCATAACCGGTGCCATAGACCGGACGAGAGGATTGAATAACAACAGTAGCCTGATAGTTACCCACCGAAGGCATCTGATCTATGTTGATCACAAAATTACAGTTGATCCTTTCTTCAGGGGCAAAAGTGTCATCTGTCCATTTACGATTGTTCAGAAACTGCTGGAAAGCATTTTCCATATCATCAAACACTCTGGTTTCTGTAGATTGTACGTTCTGATGATTAACTGAGACATTGGCATTAAGCTCCTGGGCAGCTAAAGGAGAGATGATAGCCACCATAAATAAACTAAAGAGAAAAAAGTATACTTTATGCATGATAATGGTCAATGATAAGCCTAACGATGTCTTGGGCAACTTCTTGTTTGGATTTGAGCGCAAATGTTTTTGTTTCGGATGTTTTTGCAAAAATCACCTTTACCTTATTAGTATCATAACCAAAGCCAGCCCCTTCATCGTTCAAAGAATTTAGTACAATCATATCTAAGTTTTTTTCCCGTAGCTTTTCTCTGGCATATTTTTCTTCGTCATGGGTTTCCAAAGCAAAGCCGACAGTAAATTGAGCTTTACTTTTTTTAGTGCTCAAACTTTTAGCAATATCTGGTGTTTTCACCAACTCAAGTTGAAGCTTATCGCTGCTTTTCTTTATTTTTTTTAAATAATTCACCTGAGGGGCATAGTCCGAAACTGCCGCAGCAAAGATCGCAATGTCACAGGCTTCAAAATACTGCCCGGCCGCTTCAAACATTTCCTGTGCCGACCTGACATTTACCAGGCTGAGTTGATCGCTATCAATCTTTAAAGAAGTAGGCCCGCTCACCAAGTAAACATTAGCACCATTGTCAATCAGCGTTTTTGCTAATGCATAGCCCATCTTACCTGTAGAGCTGTTGCTAATATAACGTACCGGGTCTATTGCCTCTTGTGTAGGCCCGGCGGTAACTAACACTTTTTTTCCTGCAAGGGGAAGCTCAGGCGAAAAAATATCTTTGACCTTTTGCAAAATAACTTCCGGCTCAGCCATTCTGCCCACTCCATTTAACCCACTGGCAAGTTCTCCTGATGTCGCGTCAATGATAAGATTATTGTACTCACGCAGTTTTTGCAGATTGGCCTGGGTAGAAGGATGTTGGTACATGTCCAGGTCCATCGCCGGGGCAAGCATGACCGGACATCTGGCGGAGAGATATGCAGCGCTTAGCAGATCATTGCAAATACCTTGGGAAAATTTAGCAAGGGTATGGGCACTGGCCGGGGCGATAAGCATGAGGTCTGCCCAAAGTCCCAATTCTACGTGGTTGTTCCATGTTACTTGCTCGGCGTCGGCAACAAACTCCGAAAGTACAGCGTTTTTAGAAAGGGTAGCCAGGGTCAGCGGGCTAATAAACTGTTTGGCAGATGCCGTCATGATTACCTTTACTTCAGCACCCTCTTTGATCAGGAGTCGAACAAGAAAAGCGGCCTTATAAGCCGCAATACTTCCACAGATTCCTAATATTACTTTTTTGCCTTGCAGCAAAGTGTTAATTTTTATTCATCTTCATCAAGATGCCTGTAGGTGACTTCCCCATCTATAAATTCCTCAATAGCCATAGCAGTAGGCTTAGGCATTCTTTCGTAAAACTTAGAGATCTCAATTTGTTCCCGATTTTCAAAAACCTCTTCAAGATTGTCTACAGTAGAAGCAAATTCGGCAAGTTTACCGTTAAGCTCTTCTTTCATAGCTACTGAAACCTGACGGGCTCTTTTGGAGATAATGGCTACTGACTCGTATACATTGCCAGTTACGTCGGCAATTTTATCCATATCACGAGTTACAATGGATGCGGGTATGTTTGTCTTTTTATTCATTGGTTACGGATGCTTTACTGTCACTTGTGTCTTTTTGAATTTTACTCATACAAGTTTCGTAGATATTTTCGGCTTCATCTACAAACTTGCTTTCCGGATATTTGTCTATGAATGATTGATAATACTCCACAGTGGTGTAATATCTTTCTTTTTGCTTCACTAAGATGCTTTGTTCAGCCAATTTGAACTGAGCGGCTACTTTCCAGAAGCTAATTTCTTCATTCAATTGCGAATCAGGATAGTCTTTCTGAAAATTGTTAAAATCAATAATCGCCGCTTTAAAATTTTCAAGCTTGTAATATAACAATGCATTGTCATAAGCTTTCACCTCCAGCTTGGCCTGCAATTCACCTAAAATCTGTTCGGCTTTATCCTTGTACTCGCTGTAGGGATACTTATTGATAAAAAGCTGCATTGCCTCAATCGCTTCATAAGTGCTGGTCTGGTCTAAGTTAGTTATGGGAGATTGGAGGTACAAGGAATAAGCATGCATATACAATGCCTCAGTAGCGTATTGGCTTCTGGTATAAGTATCGTAAAAGTTCTTAAAGTAATGAGAGCTTAAAATATATTTCCGCTCGTAATAGTGGGCATAAGCGTAGTAGAACTGGGCTTCTTCTGCTGTTTTTGTACCCTTAATGATGGGCAGCACCTCTTCTAGTAATACAATGGCACGGTAGTAATCCTTGTCCTGGTAATACGCCAGAGCGGCATCGTATTTCACCTGCCAGTCAGAGCTTTTTTGGATTTTCCTGAAATCACTGCAAGCAGTCGTGAACAAAAGAAAAACCCCGAGAAGGGCAAAGTATATTTTTTTCTGCAATGCTTAATTATTTAATCCCAGCAAAGGTAAGAGTATCTTGATGAAAATACAATGTAAGTTACACAAACAAAGTTCCGGGAGATTGAGCAACCTGAAAATTAAACGAAGCTGAAGCGGGCTTATTTTCTAACCACCATCTTTTTGGTAGCTACATTTTTTCCATTTAATTGTAGCGTGTAGAAATAGATGCCATTGTTTAGCTGGTCAGTGGGGATTCTGATGCTATTTTCAGTAGAGGGGAGATCTTGTTCTAATACTTTATCACCCAGGATATTGAGTATAAGGATACGGGCAGCAGAACCACTATTTCCCAGGGCATAATCAATCGTTGCGACATTGACTATAGGGTTGGGATATGCATTACTTACCTTCAGGTCAGGGCGCTGATACATGATGCCATTGGGAAACTCACCCTGTACATGAAATTTGAAAGAGCGTTCAATGGCATTAGCCGGATTATCAGTGTCAAAAAACAAAAAACGGATATTCCCCTGGCCTTCCTCAAAACTGGTGTTGAGATGGAAAGAAAGATCGTCAAAAGTTTCTCCGGGTTCCAGGGATTTTATTTCTAATAAACCATTGCTGTCCAGGCAATTTTCACCTATGCACAATGAGGCTAACTGATTTTCAGTGCTTAGATCAGTATCTAAAACTTTAACAGCAAGCCTAAGGGTTTTTCCTGAATTATTGTGGATGCTTAAAGGGGCTTCATGAAGTTTACCAGTCTGCACAAAATACTCATCCTCGGCATTTAACAATGTAAATCCCTGAGAATAAGCAGTTAAGCTACAGATGAAAAATAATGCTGGTAAAAAATCCTTCATAAACGGAATTGAAGAAACTATATTTTATAAAATTAACTGAAATTTTTTCTTTAAATCAACAAATTATCAACATTTTATTACATCCACTTGCACAAAAAATTATTCAGGAGGAATTGATTCTTCAAGCATTTGCAACTTAACATCTGGCACATTTCCATCTTCCTTTTGTAATTCTTCCGGCTTAGTTAAGGCGGTTCTTTCTATCACTTGTTCCTTACTAGGCCGTTCGTTGATCCTCCATTGAAAACCTGCAAGTTGTCGGTCAGCTTTGCTTATTTCATGGGGGGGAATGAGTTTTCCGTTGGGCTTGGTGTAGAATGAAATGTCGTTTAATGCGCTTTCCTGAAATCTCAATACCATATTGCTACACAGTATATGGTTCATGCCCACCATAATGGAGTCCAATTCCAGCACAAAGTAGATACTTTCCCCATTTCCATTGACATCAATTTTCTCTATTTTCCCCTGATCAAAATCCACCACCATTTCACGGCCTTTTACCTGGTTATAGTTATTGATGGTATCTTTGGAGATGACAAAAGAGTTTTCGGTCGCATGCATCTTGCGCACCTGCCCGCTAATAATTTCCAGATTAATAGAATCAGCTTCTATCTGGCTTTCATTACTCCAAAGGATAGGATCATCAAAAAGGTACAATGTAGAATCAGTGATATGATACGCCAGGGAATCGGATACGGCTTGCAGATCACTTCGGTAAATCCTTACATCATGGTAAGCTAAAATCCTTTCGTTGGTGGGAATGGAATCTTCAATGCTCACCAGCGTATCGGCAGAGAGGAAAAGGGTATCTAAATCCATGGGCCGCCGCATGACAGCTTTGCCATAGACTTTGGTTACGCCGATACTTCGGCGATAAATAGCGCTATCGCCGGTGATAATTACATCATTGTCTTTGGAAATCATCTCCACATTGGAAGTGGCCCGGTAGAGTTTGGCGATATCATCCAGGAAAAGCTGGTCGGCGCTGATGATATAGTTTTCAGTTTCCACTGTCCCCAGGCCAAAGATGGATTGTTTTTCGGTGGTCATATACTCGCTGCCTGCCTGTGCGGTAAGCTCAGAACCATCATTAGATGTAATCAATGTAGGGCCAAAAGTATAAGCGATTTTGCTCTCCGTATTGTATTGAAGCGTATCTGACTCAAGTTGGTACCCCGGGTTGACCAGTATCACACTATCTTTAAATGAAGCTAAATGACTGGTGGTAACATATAAACCTTCTCTACTGGTGAGCACATTGGTAGAGTCTTTCAGTCTTCCGCCATTATAATAATATGCCAGGTTAGCAGGCAAATCATAATCCAGGTGATCAGTATACAGCGTCATGCTGGGGTCGGTATAGATCACATTGTCGCGCATCTGGGCAACTCTGGTATTTCCATCATAAATCAGACTGTTGCCTACCACTTTAATAGAATCACCTTCTTCCACCCGTACCCTTTCCCCAAATACTTCCGATACATTTCGTTTGGTGTACAGAATCACCGAGTCCCCAAAAATCCGGGTATTTCCCTGCCTCAGGATTACATTCCCGATCAGTTTGCGAAACTGCTCCTTATCATCATTAATCCCTCCCACCATAGACTCAGCACTTTCAATATTAATTTTGCCCTGACCAGAAGCAGATAAGGAGCAAACAAAAATGATCAGGACTGGTAGGAAAGAATATACTATTTTCATTTTTTGTGGCAGTACTTGCTTTTAATTGTCAACTTAGCCTATGTAGCTTTGACGAATAATGATAAGGTATGGTTAACAAATTCCGGGCATTTATTTACGGGAAAAACTTATTTACTGAAAATACCCCTGTTCTGCTGGCCATCAGCGGAGGGATAGATTCGGTAGTGATGGCAGATTTGTTTGCCCGGACAAATCTCCACTTTGCGATAGCGCACTGCAATTTCAAACTTAGAGGGAAGGAATCCGAAGGAGATGAAGCCTTCGTCCAACAGCTGGCAGGAAAATACCAGGTATCTTATTTCACCAAATCATTTGAAACTGTACAATACGCCAAGGAACGCAGAATTTCCATTGAAATGGCTGCCCGGGCACTTCGCTACGAATGGTTTGACGAACTACTAAACCAGGAAAAATATGAATACGTGGCCACTGCCCATCATAGAAACGATGTGATGGAAACCCTGATTTTCAACCTCAGCCGGGGCACAGGTATCGCGGGTTTGCACGGCATACCCACCAAAAATGAAAAGATCATCCGCCCACTTCTGTTTGCTGACAGAAGACAAATAGAAACTTATGCTAAAGAAAACCAACTTAACTGGAGAGAAGACAGGTCAAACCATGACGAAAAATATCGCCGTAACCTGATCAGGAAAAAAGTGGTACCG
>JBBSOG010000283.1:0-8026 GCA_038259985.1 Cytophagales bacterium | reverse complement strand
CCTTATCTTCAAACAAGCTCAGATTCTCAATAGGCGGTTTGCGCGGCTCAAAACACCCCAGTCCACCCGCTATAGCTATCACCGGTGCCTCGATGGTCGTGCCGCGATTAGTGGTCATCCGATACATTTTATCGCCCACTTTCTCCAGTTTTTCGGCTCGTTCCCCCATCGTAAAACCGGGTTTAAACGGAGCGATCTGTTCCATCAGCCGCTCCACCAGTTCACCGGCCAGTATAGTCGGGTAGCCCGGTATATCATAGATCGGCTTCTTCGGGTATATTTCGGTGAGCTGCCCCCCGGCCTGTCCCAGTGTATCCACCAGGTGGCAACGCAGTTTCAGCAGCCCCGCCTCAAAAACAGTAAACAGACCTACCGGCCCCGCTCCAATTATCAGTACATCCGTCTGGATCATCTTTCTTGCTTTTTATACCTCCCACCTATTATAGGCGGCGCAAAGGTAACACCTTATATTTTCCCAAAGCAGCAAAGGTAGCCAATGTCTTTCTCAGTCCTTCCTCCTCAGACCTCAATTAGGGCGTGCCCCTAACGGGTCGGGCTATCCGGCACTCTCCCTCCCCCTGGTCGGGTTCAAACAACGCCTCCTATCCCTCACGCGAATAGAGGAGGCAGGTCTGAGGAGTGAGGACAGAGGCAAGCGGCAAACCGAAGGTTGGCCCTCTTCGGTTCCCCACTTCTCCAGAAGTGGGGTGGGTACCATGTGCACTCCTACGCAAGGGCAATTACGCGAGCGAAGCGAGCACTTTACTATCAACTTTACCTGCTGCCAACTATTTATCACTTCTGATGAAAATTATTTATATATTGTGCAACTGTAAGTATCCCCTAGTAAGTCCATACTGAATAATCAGCTTCGGCATTTGCCGAAATGGATACTGCTATGCTAAACAAGCCTTCGGATACTTATTTCATTTCTCTTATTTTCCTGCTTTTCGGCAACCCTGTGTCAGGTCTTTCCCAGGCAGTTCACGGGCAGAATGTTCTGGCGCAAAAACTTACGCTTGCAAAAGGTTATCTTCTTTCGTTTCAGAACGATAGTGCCCTTCTTGTCTTCGACCAATTAATACATCAACTACAGGCAAACAAGCAACTCGATACCCCGCTGGGGCTACGCATCCGCTTTCACCGAACCGAAGCGCTGGAAAAAGATGATCGGGATGAAGAAGCTCTTCAGGAACTGCTTTATCTCAAAGCGGTTAGTCAGCAGCGAACTTTATGGGATGTGTATGCCAATACCTGCATCACGCTGGCTCGGCAATACGAAAAATTTGAACAAGCTGAGGATTGCATCGCGCATCTTCGGCTGGCTCAATCGACTATCACTAGGTATGAACTAGACTCGATTTACCCCTTCTTAACCGTTCGCCTTTCTTCCTATTATCGCGTATTAGCTTCTAATCCTGATTCTGCGCTTTACTATGCTAAAGAAGCCGTTAGAACCGCTCCGCTCTACCATCGCCCCGGAAAAGAGGCCGATGGACATCTTTTACTTGGGCATCTGTACTTTAATGTTGATGATCGTATTGCCGCTTATCACTACCGGGCTGCTGCTGCCATCTTCCAGGCTGTTGGTGATTATGCAGGAAGTAGTTATATGGTCGGATCTCTAGCCAGACTCCATTTAAAAAATCTACGCCTTGATTCCGCTTTGTTTTATAATGACGCTACTATCCTCGCCTCCAGGAATGCTATTATTAATGGCCACGAGAGACACTATGTCTTAGGGGTTGCTTATATCCAGAGAAGTGAGATTTATGAACAATCCGGGCAACTGGATTCGGCCTTGTTTTTTCATAAGCACGGGTATCAGCTGGCTGTAGATCATCACAGTAGCAGCAATGCCATAAAAGTAAGAGAAATTGATGCCCGCTATCGCGATGAACAAAAGGCACAGCAGATCATCGAACAGGCAGCAGAGATCGAAAGCGAGCGAAAACAGCGGTACACGTTAATTGGTCTGGTATTACTGATCCTGCTTTTAGCAGGTGTATTATTGTATTTCTACGTGCAATTACATACAGCTAAGCATAAAAGCGAAGCACAGGCACAACTTATCAGCCAAAAGAATAAAGACCTGGAGGCTTCTCTCTCGCAACAACGAGTACTACAGAGTGAGGTACACCATCGCGTCAAGAATAATCTACAAGTCATTATCAGCTTACTTGAGCTACAACAGGAGGACATCAACGATCCTATAGCCCACCAAAAACTGGAGACCATGTCGGGTCGAATCTACAGTATGGCTGCTATTCATGAATTGCTATATCAACAGGAAGATAAAGCACAGATTGCCTTTGCCGAATACACCAACAATCTCTGCTTCAACTTTAGCAATTTCTCGCGTATAGAAGACAAACCCCTATTTCAACTACACATCGGGGAGGTTTACTTTAGTCTGGCTACCTCCATGCCCCTGGGCATTATCCTCACCGAACTGCTCACCAATAGCTTGAAGTACGGCAGGGTAGAAGGACGAAAACTCAATATTACTATTCGCTTGCAGCAGCTTACCCAAGGCTATTGTCTATCCTATAAAGACAATGGCCCGGGCTTTTCCGACGGGGCTCTACAGGAGCGAGAAGGAGGCTTGGGTACATACCTGCTACAGAGTATGGTGCGTCAGTTACAGGGGCGCATCAAGAGCGAAAACAAGAAGGGAGCGAGCTACGAGATCTTTTTTCAGGAGAAAATCAATTGAGATGTCAACCCAAACTTTACTCAACAACAAACACAAAATCCATGTCTACTCACCGTATTCTTATTGTCGAAGACGAAGTCCTCATTGCCGACAACATCAGCCGCTTTTTGACCCGGAAAGGCTATCAGATAACCGGGAGTGCCATCTCTTATGCCGAAGCTAGTAGCTTTTATCAGGCACAAAAGCCGGATTTGGCCTTGTTAGACATTCGGCTCAACGGCACCAAAACAGGTATTGACTTTGCTCACTATTTACAGCAGCAGGCCAGGCCCATCCCCTTTCTTTTTTTGACCTCCCAGTCCGATCATCGAAATATCGAAGCGGCTAAAAAAACCTTCCCCGCAGGCTATCTGGCCAAGCCTATTCAGAAGGAAAGTCTTTTTGCTTCGGTAGAGATCGCCCTGCATCGTTATCAGACTGAGCGGCCAAAACCTATGCAAATAGCTCTTTGTGATGGCAACCAGCACTATCGCATCCATGCCAGAGATATTCTCTTTCTGGAGGCCGACCACGTTTATGTACGCGTACACCTTCGTCAGGGTAATGTTATTCTTCAGCGTAGTTCTCTCTCTGATCTGTTGAAGCTCCTTCCTGCCAGTCAGTTCATCCGTACTCACCGCAGCTATGCCGTTAATACAAGAGCCGTTAGCCATTGGGATAATGATCGGCTTTATGTAGGGCAGGAGACTGTTTTGGTAAGTAGAGGCCGACGACAGGAGGTGTGGGATAGTCTGCAGGTGTGAAAAGAAAATAATAAGGCAAGCGGCAGGCTGTGGCCTGCCGACGGCGCAGCGGAGCGAGCAGGACAAGCGGTGGTAGCGGAACGACTGCAAGGAGTATGAGCGGACGACGCGGTACCGATGCCGCATTCCCGCAGGGTGCGGCAGAAGGTATGGCCCCTAATGAACATCAGGTAAACAAAAAAGGGCAGTCACTACGGTGACTGCCCTTCCTCATTATTTAGAAACGATACCATTCCTGCTATTACTTTATAGAGTAAAGAACCAATTTTTTACCATTCAGAACAAATATGCTACCATTCAGAACATTCCACTAATGTTTTAGAGAGTGATCCATTGTGAGATTATATTTTGAGAGCCATTCAAAAAAATATTTTACCATGCAACCAGGCAATCTATCCGGATTCGATATGCTAGTCGCCATTTCGGAAAATACGATCAACTACCAGTTTCAGCAATTACACCGGCACGATCACCTGCCGAGAGAATGGGATTTAACCGCTGCCGATACCGGAATCAGTATCAAAGCGAGACTCGATCCGGCTACCGTAAGTCTATCAGTCAAAGGTCAGGCCAGAAAAGTTATTTTCATCACTCATCTAAAATCTGGCACTTTTACCTACTACGACGGTTTCGGACGGAATGCCGTGGAAAAAGAGATACAAATAAAGGATTGGCAGTACGCATTTGAGGTCAACCTGGATATGCAGGCTATCAAACTGGCTGCCATAAAAGACAGGGCAGAAAGGGGCGGGGTATTTATCCCGAATGTAGTGTACGATCATCTCGAAGAATTCACAGACGATATGTTCAAAATCCAACATCTGTATATGGATTTTCAGGATTCGAACATTGCGAGCTATGACACGGCACATACCGTCATGAAGGGAAATGACGGCAAAAACCTGACCCCCGGGCAAATGGCTCAGTTCGGGAGTGGACTTACTGCCTACTTCAAAAGCCTGGAAGGTAGTAACCACCCTTACATTTTAGGCTATAGTGTCGAATCCAAAGATGCTAAGAAAGGAGATGGAAACGCAACGTTCAAACCCTCCAGTTGTACATTTTCAACGTTCGAGCATCCACAGGACAATGGATTGAATGCCCTCAACTTTCTGGTCATGACCGATAACCATTCATTGCCAACCGATCAGGCGGCCGGTATAGGAATGGGAGGCTACCTGAGCAGTAACGAAGACGACGGTAAATTCGTCATAGCCGGCAATCGTTTTTTCAAGGACTGGCTGTCTGGTATCATTGAAGACTCCCTAAGAGTAAGTTCACCGCTGACCAGGCTAAGCGGACAAGCAGCTGATGCTATATCTGCTTACATGAATGTGGCCCATCCAGCCATGAATGCTTCGGGTAATTGCATCAAGGATTTTTACCAAATAGGGCCATATGAATGGAGTAAAATACATGAAGACGCGGTTGGTATGATCGACATTACAGAATCCAGTCATGAAGATGGTCTAGCTGCGGTAATGATCAGAAATGAGGGTAGCGAGAAAATCAAAGTTACTGTTTATGGCATATGGAATTATAATCCGAAAGCGTCATGGAATCCAACAGCCGCGCCAAGCGGACATATTGGCATTAAGTCGAGGGTCACTTGGACCAACGAGTTTGAGGTAGTATGTGGTAATGACGGGCAAATTGCAATTGCCAATCAGGTAAATACCATGGGAGAGCATAGCATTGAGAGAGACACGGATGGTCTATCAAGTGTTATCCTCGCAGTTGAGGATTTGATCCCTTTCATTAAAACTCCGGGAGAGCATCTTGATGAGATGGGTGAAAAGATTAATGATCGAATGGAAGATGCGGTGAAAAGCAGGGGGATAATTCCAAATACCCTGCAAAACAGATTCATTCTGCCAGCGGGCGATGTCTTTTTCTTCGAAAACCTGCAACTTAACAGTAAGGGAGATGCTACAATGGACATTACGTACAAATCCACTCATTGAGTTCGTAAATAGACTATCCACATACTCTTAATCTTCCAATTAAATTCGCTTAAAAGATGCCAGTATTTCAAACAACCACCAACGATAATAGAAGCATAGTCATCAAAACCAGTGCAGAACTGATGGAAAATCAGATACCCGCATCTTTGGTAGATCCGCATCATTCGATGCTTGCGGCTAAAGACATCAACGGGGAAGCTATGTTATTTGCTCATGGAAATGACGGAATTTTATACGCCTATCTGAGGAGTAGGAAAAGCAGTACCGGGTGGCAACAATATGATCTTACTTCAGCTCTGCGTCGGGGAGGTAGCGTTCAGGCCTTTGAGATCGCCCAGGGGCATGACGGACTCCTTCAACTCGGCATTGCCGTCGGCTCGGAGGAGAAATCGGAGGATGCCGATCTTTACCTGACAGACCACCTGCCGAATGATCCGGAAGCTTCGTTTTGGGAGAACTTTCAGGGTAAGTGGGTCAGCCGTCCTATAAATATTAAAGTAGCGGTAAGTAAAATTTATATCGGCCGGAATGATAGTTCCGACACAGAGCCACTGTGTTTAGCCGCACTCTCATCCGCCGGTCGGGGACTGCATTATCAGGTAAATACCAACATAACGTCAACTGCCTGGGCTACTAAAGAGTATAAACTCCCGGAAAACGCGAGCGTTTTGCATGATATTTGCGTAGGTACTCAGTATGGGGAGTGGGGAGTGTTTGCCCTGTACGATACGGTCACCGGAAAAACACTGGAATTTACAACGTTGCCTGACTCGAAATATGGCAAAACTTCCAGTTACAATTATGAGCTTCCAGCGGGCGTAGAAATAATTTCGATTTCTGCCGTTCCTGGAGAGGAGGATTCGTACGATCTTTACGCAAGCGGGGATGGTGTCTACGCTTGGCTTGGTGGAGACGAAGGTTTGCCGAGTACGATAGCGGAGAAGAGCGTAGCCGAAGGTATTCATCATATGATCGTGCGAGAAGAAGGCGACAATGTAACTATCTGGACTGTACAACAGGATAATGAGTTGCGGTACATTTATGGAAATCGAACGAAGGGAGATTGGTCTGCTCAGATACCGGTAGCCCAGAATATTAGCCAGATTGCCGCAATCCGTAACGGTAATGCGCTGCAGAATCAGCTATTTATGGTGGGGGCTGATAATACACTTTGGCACCTTTTCCAAAATTCGAGTTCAACACTTTGGCAAAAGTCGCGGTTGCCTCTACCATCTCTCGAAAAGGTAATCGATCAAAAAACGTATACTACCCGAGTTACGATTCGGGATGAATTCGAACAACCCCTGGTCGGAAAAGATGCCGTATTTGAACTGTCCGCCTCAGAATGGACCTACGTCACCGTAAATGGAGTAAATCACAGCGTAGATCAGAAAAATCCGATCATCGTACAACCCGATCCACACGGTGTACTCACCATCGTCTCGGAGGTAGATTCTATCTCAACTCCCCATTTCTGTTTGTCCTCTGATTTTATAAAAAGTGGTATTCCGATCGACCCCTCACATCAAGTGCTGGATAGATTAAAAAAAATCAAGGGAGTTGACGAATTACGCGCTGCTTGTAGTAGTGATGGGAGTAAAATTTTTGATGATCATAGTGAGGAGGTACTATCCAGGGCCGCATCTGCAATCAGTCAACTTGCTGACATTACGCATTCCCTAAAGGTAAAGCAATTCGGAACAGTTATAAACTCTGCTACTTTTGCAATAGAAACTTCTCTAACCACTGCAGCGCAACGTGCTGCCAGTATACGATCTGCTGAAGATGTTGGAGAATTCCTCTTGGTAGAAGCAGGTGATTTTTTCTCCTGGGCGGCTTCAGGTTTGCTGGAAGCAGGGGAGTGGATCATTGAAATAGTAGAAGATGTTGCTCATTTCACCTATAAATGGGCAGGCAAAATCATCAATTTCGTAATTGACACCGCAGAGAAAGGCCTAAAGGCTATTAATTGGGTATTTAAAGAAGTACTTGGTATAGATTTAGAGAAAATAATCGAATGGATCGGCTTTATATTCAACTGGAAGCATATCCTCAGAACGCATGAAGTATTAACCTATGTAGTCAATCAGACTATTGATTTCGGCCAATCCAAAATTGTATCCCTGGAGGACAAAATCGTAGACTGGTTCGACGATTTGAAAGAACAAGCCCAATCAATCAAGCCAGAAAAATATGGCCATGACTCTGTAAAATCCAAGGCAAACGAACAGCAACAAGAACACGGTGGCCAGAACGAAGTAAAAGAACACGACTCACCTCAGAATAATTGGGGCAATCACCATTTACAGCATAGTGGTGCCACAAAAGTAACCGGGCCGGATCACGATCCCGCAGATCCGCTTAAAACTTTTGTGGACAAAACCCTCATTCCTGCTTTTCATGAAATCGAAGATTCGGTTAAAGCAATTATTGAAGACATTAAAAAAGGGTATAATGACGATTCAATTACCCCGGCTCAGATGATACAACAGATAACGGGGGATGTATTGGTAGGAATCATCGATACGATCAAAAAACTGGTTAAGGGACTACTGGAGACCCTGAATAGCATGATCGAACTGTTTCAACAAATAATCAATGCT
>JBBSOG010000282.1:0-8034 GCA_038259985.1 Cytophagales bacterium | reverse complement strand
GGGGATATCGCCACCCTGATCAGCCAGGAAGCTTTAGACATGGTATTCCGCCTGGAAAACATCCAGCAGGGCGAGTTTGCTGCGATTGAGGGGAAATGCAAAGGGGCGGCAACCCAAGTCGGGGAAGTAGTAAATCCTGGAATGCCGGTGGTTGTTGCTAAAGCAATCATAGAGTCTGATCCTTTGGGGGGTGTGGTCGACGTGCTTCATTTGATCAGGACTGTATTAAGCCTCTATATTGAGAATACCGCTACTATCTACAATTCTTTTCTCACTGAGCAGGCAGACCGGATAGATACGATCTTGCGTGACGGTGAGAAGAAAGGCATCCAGCGCTTTAGAACACTGGCGACCGAGGCAAGCCGGGAATATGGGTTACGGATAAAAAAGTGGAAAACACCACCGGCAAGTGTCTTTGCCTTACTGGACGCAGAATACCCTCATCTGATACCAAAACTTCTCAAACTACTTAGTGCGCATGCCATTGGAAAGATCAAAGGCGCGTCTGTTTTCCAAATCTTCAAGCAAGACTTAGGACTATCCAGCGGCTGTCTCTGGCGCGACTACATTGACCACCTCATCACCTTTGCACGGTTCCGGGTGCGGTTTCACCAGGATCTGCCCAGCCTGGCACTGCCAGCCGTTGAGGATATGAAGGTAGTATATGCAATTGTAGAATTATTCCATGCCGCCATAGAACGCGCCATTCAAGCGGATTATGGAATAAACGCACCAACACCCTTTGATTTCTACCGTGAATACAATGCCTTGCGTCACTGCACATTCGCAGAACATGCAGCCGAATTTTACGACTGGCTAGGTGCGGTGACTGTACCGCCCCTGATCATCTCTGGTGCAAACATTACCACGCAGGAGAGCCACCTCTTTTCGACACTGGCATCACCTGATTTTCATGTTGCCGATGCGGTGCGCATGGCTACGAGTTTGCCACCCATATTCAAACCGGTAACCATCAATGCAGCCGATATCCCCTTAAGTTGGCCGACAAAGACTGATCGTTTTGGAACAGGCCACTATTTGGAGGGTCTATGGGTAGATGGCGGAGTATATTATAATGCTCCGGTTGAAGTATTTAAGGACGCATCCTTTTCTTTTACCGGAGAGCAAAATACGATGGGCTTGGGAATTGGTATTCAGGAACGGGCTAAAATGGACAACCTGACACAATTTGTGTCGGCGTTTATCAATTTGGGTTACGAATCCAATGTGTCGGCCACTCGCCTTGACCTGGAAAATTATTTAAACATCAACAACTTTGAGATAGGTCTGGCTAAACCCAAAGTACTCCCCAAAGTACTGGAGTATTATCGGCTAGACGCTTATTGGCGGACCTTTCTGTTTTTCGGCCTGGACCCGGGCTTATAGCAGCCAACTTAGCGTAGGGCTTTGTCTAGGGCAGACTATGAATCTTCAATTGAGAATAAATTTGCTAAAGTTTATATAAAATACTTTGATTATGATTTCTTCCACCATATTAGCTCCTGATGTAAAAATGATCAGGAAAGCATTTCCCATCCTGAATGAGCAGGTGAACAATCATCCGTTGGTGTATTTTGACAATGCGGCGACTACCCAAAAGCCCCGGCAAGTCATCCGGGCCCTGACTGATTATTATCAAGGGTATAATGCCAATATCCATCGGGGTGTACATGCCCTGGCAGATAAGGCTACGCTGGCTTATGAACACACCCGTGAGACGGTTCAAGCTTTTATCCATGCCCGGCATGTAGAAGAAATTATTTTTGTGAGGGGCGTGACTGAAGCCATTAATCTGGTAGCCGCTTCTTATGGACGTAATTTTATTGGGGAAGGAGATGAAATTGTGATCTCCGAACTGGAACATCATGCCAATATCGTGCCCTGGCAGTGGGTGTGTCAGCAAAGAAAAGCGATACTCAAAGTTATTCCCATCAGTGATGAGGGTGAAATAGAAATGGATGCATTCCGGCAACTGCTTTCTTCCCGGACTAAACTGGTAGCTGTCAGCCACGCTTCCAATACGCTGGGTACTGTCAATCCGGTACAAGAAATCATTAGACTTGCGCACAATGCCGGGGCAGTAGTACTGATTGACGGGGCACAGGCGGCCGCGCATATACCCATTGACGTGCAGGAACTGGACTGTGATTTTTACTGTATCTCCGCCCATAAAATGTATGGCCCTACCGGAGTGGGCATTTTATACGGCAAAAAAGAATTATTGGAACAAATGCCTCCATATCAGGGAGGTGGTGAGATGATCAGGGAAGTAAGCTTTGAGCGAACTACTTACAATGAACTTCCCTACAAATTTGAAGCAGGTACGCCCAACATCGCTGATGTGATTGCCTTTCGTCAGGCTATAGAATTTATTCTTGAAGTTGGTCTGGAAAACATGGCTGTCCACGAGCACGAACTCTTAGACTATGCCACAGAAAAAATGGCAGCCATACCCTGTGTCCGCTTGATAGGCACAGCAAAGAAAAAAGTTGGTGTGCTCTCATTTATCGTAGAAGGCGTGCATCCTTTTGATATAGGACAAATGCTGGACGCACGGGGTATCGCCGTACGCACCGGCCACCACTGCACGCAGCCCCTGATGAAGAGACTGGGCCTGGATGGTACCGTTAGGGCTTCCTTTGCCGTCTATAATACACTGGCAGAGGTTGACCAACTGGTAGAAACTATGCATAAGATCGTCCGATTTTTCAAACCGTATGGAAAGCGTTAATCAAGTCAGTAATAAGGTGATCCGAGAAGGGATAACAGTAGTGTTTTCTATGGAATTTTTTACTAACTTTTGTAGGCTTGATCATAAGGAAAAGCTTAGTTCTTTTTCTGGTAAATGGATTTAGGCTAGTGGAAAACATTCCATTTCCTTGGAAAAGTTATAAGCTTAACTGCTAAGACTACAAAATTATGACACGAATAGCCTTTTATTGCTCCCTGCTATGTACCCTCTTCTTAAGCCTCGCCTGTACCGAAGAAGACGATGGAACTGATGATACCCAAATTGACGAAAGTCTGCTCTATGGTAAATGGAAACTTACCGAAGCCCGTGGAATAGGTGACTATACTTCCAGAGGTGGTACTGCCGGTAATGTAAGCGGTACCTTTGGCTTCATTGGTGAGGAGTCTGATGCAACAATTGAATTCCCTACGGGTGCATTAGCAGGGGGCGTATTCAGGGACGGTGCCGTCAAAGGAGCAATGACTTTTGATCCCGGCAACCTCGGTCTTCCGGAAGATATTCGTCTCTGGGATAGTATGCTGCCTAACGGAGCATGGACACTTACCGGAGATTATTTGTATGTCACAGGGGGAGTAAATGGTGACTTTGATGGCTTGATAGACGAACTAACCGAAGATACACTCATACTAACGGGTCGCACGGATAACATTACCGTAATAGGTAATCCTGGAGGAAACATAGCTACCTTGGATGGAATATATACATTTACTTTCGTCAAAGTAGATTAGCGCCTTTCTATTTAAACCAGCATACATCGGCAGATAGAGTGCTATAGCCTTTTAAGGCAACGCCTTACAAATGCCATAGAATTCATACCATTCATTGTTTTGTTTTCTGTAAAACTGGCGAAGCGCAAAGCAGTAGCCAGCTTATATATCTTCCAACAAGTTTTCCATTCCATGTCCATTGCCTAGTGGATATTTTGAGAAAGTATTGCTGATTGCTATCCCAGATGAGATACCTACTTATATTTATAAGTAGATAAAGGTAGTTGTAGGGAACTACAGGAACAGATAGCGTTTGATGCTTACCAACTAAAAATTCATAAGCTTTTGTTTAGCAGCCCACTACACAAAGGATACAAACCGGTGCATAGTAAAAATGAATGTCCATTCATGTCGTTGAGCCCTTAAGCTGATTGTTTAAGAAAATGATCAAATTCTTTTTCGCATTATGAGGTATAATAAGCAAGATTTTGTAGTTTTTGTAGCTTTTTAACAACGCTCTGAACGAAGTGAAATCCATCCTCAAACCATTGAAACTGGAATTATTGCCTACTGGTATGTTACTACGAAACCTCAATCTTTTCAAGCTACTAAGCCCTGCAAAACAATTATTTATTCTTCTGTTGACGCTCTTTTTCATGGCTTGCCAGCCCCAGCAGTCACCCTATCAAAACTGGAAGGTGTATAAAGGGGATGCGACCAGTAGCAGTTATTCTGCGCTGGATCAGATTAATCAGGAAAATGTAAACCAGCTAAAGCTAAGCTGGACGTTCAGTCCTCATGATGCCCCGGAAGGGGCACGCTTTGGCAAGTACGAATGTAACCCCATCATTGTTGGAGAACTTATGTATGCCACTTCAGCACGGCATTGGGTATATGCTATACATGCCCTGACCGGCGAGAAAGCCTGGACTTTTGACCCTTTTGAAGGAGAAAAAGGTGGTGGCCTCAAGCGGGGCGTCACGTACTGGGAAGATGGGGATCGCAGCGGCGAACCGGACAAAAGGATTTTGTTTACCGCTGGCAACGAACTTTTTGCCCTCAATGCCCTCACAGGAACCCTTATCAAAACCTTTGGGCAGGAGGGTAAAGTAAACCTGAATTTTGAGGAGCATAACGGAGATGAAGCCTGGGTGATTCCCACTTCACCAGGCATCATCTACCAGGACCTTATTATTCTTGGTTCAGAAGTATCGGAAGTATATGGTGCGGCCCCTGGTCATATCCGGGCATACAATGTCCGCACTGGCAAACTGGAATGGACTTTTCATACCATTCCCCAACCGGGAGAAGCGGGATATGAGACCTGGCCCGAAGATGCCTGGACCTATACGGGAGGCGCCAACAACTGGGGCGGTATGAGCCTTGACGTGGAAAGGGGAATGGTGTTCGTTCCGCTGGGTTCACCGACCTATGATTTTTATGGCGCTAACCGGAAAGGTAAAAATCTATATGGCAATTGTGTAGTTGCCCTCAATGCCCAAACAGGCGAACTGATCTGGTACTATCAGATCGTGCATCACGATGTATGGGATTATGATTTACCTGCCCCACCCAATCTGGTCACTATTGAGAGAGCGGGTAAAGTAATAGATGCGGTAGCCCAAACCACCAAGACCGGCTTTCTCTTTGTGCTGGATCGCGAAACAGGGGAGCCCCTATTTCCGGTGGAAGAACGGGAAGTCCCTCACTCCCTGATTCCCGGAGAAGAAACCTGGCCCACCCAGCCTTTTCCCTTGAAGCCCCAGCCCTATGCGAGGCAGCATATCACGGTGGATGGCCTGGCTGATTTTTCACCGGAAATGCAGGATAGTTTAGTAGCGATGTTTCAATCCTTCCGCTATGAAGGGCTCTATACCCCTCCCGATCCCAGGGG
Source organism: Cytophagales bacterium (assembly GCA_038259985.1). GTDB lineage: Bacteria > Bacteroidota > Bacteroidia > Cytophagales > Cyclobacteriaceae > Catalinimonas. The sequence goes on along the minus strand of JBBSOG010000282.1, from coordinate 2,681 downwards.
TACGCTGATGCTGCCCGGCACAAGGGGAGGATCGGAATGGGGAGGAGCTGCCTATGATCCCGTCACTTCAATATTATATATCAATAGCAATGAGTCACCGGAAATTGCCAGGGTACAGCCGGTGAATCCAAGCATTGACCAGGAGAATCAAACAGTTTATGACTTGGGGAAAACGCTTTATGAAAATTATTGCAGCAATTGTCATGGAGCAGACCGTCAGGGACAGGCACCTGTCATTCCTTCTTTGCTTCACATTAAAGAGAGGATGAGCAAAGAAGAAGTACTCAGTAAGGTAAAATTAGGAAGCGGGAGAATGCCTGCTTTCGGAGAAATCCTGAAGGGAAAAGAGGAAGAAATGATCGCCTATTTGTTTGAAATCCAAAAGGACAAGATGGCAACAAAAGAGATTCAGGAAGTAGATACCGCTACCAATTATATGAATGTGACGGCTTACGGATATTTTAGGGCTCCCGATGGTAGCCCTGCCATCAAGCCACCCTGGGGCACGCTCAATGCCATTGACCTCAATACCGGAGAATATGCCTGGAAGATACCATTAGGCAATTACCCCGAATGGCAAAAGGAAGGTGAAGCTCCTACTGGTACCGAAAGCTGGGGTGGCCCTATGGTGACGGCTGGTGGTTTGGTATTTATCGCCGCTACACGGGATCAAAAGTTCAGGGCATTCAATAAAAAGACCGGGGATTTGCTATGGGAATATAGCTTGCCCGGTGGAGGTTATGCAACACCAGCTACCTACCTGCTGGATGGAAAACAATTTGTGGCCATTTCAGTGACAGGAGGTAAAGAAGAGCCAGGGGGCTATATACTTGCGTTTGCGTTGCCTGACTGAGGACAAAAGTAAAACAATACCTGAAAACTAGGGAAATTTCCCTGAAAGGTTAAGCCAAAAAAAATTTATGACATAGAATAAGTACTTTCAACAATCCATTCATGAATTTTAAATCACTACCGACCTTAAATAGGCTATCCATGAAAAATAATCGTAGAAAATTCCTTAGGCTTAGCGGTCTGGCCGGCTTAACGGGTGGGGCTATACTGAAAAGTTTTGCTTCAACGCCTGGGCAGCAGGATAATTCAGCCCATACACACTCCGCTACAAATCCTGAGCCTTCCATCGGACAAACTGATGTTGATGAAGGAGATGTCAGTCTTATTGGCTTGTACGGTTCGTGGGCATCATCGCTTCATGCAGAGAAATTGCCTTCCTTTTCTTTCAGAAAGAAAGAATTTACAGACCTAAAAACATGGCAAAAATCTGCCAGAGAGCGTTTCAACGAACGTTTGGCAATTCCTGACATTGGCGGGCTTCCTGAAGTCACGGTCACTAAACAGTACTCCTACGACGGTTTGCATATAGAAGAACTAAGCTGGCAGTTGCCTTATGGACGGCCCACAGAGGCTATATTACTCAAGCCTATCGAGACAAAAGGGCCATTGCCTGCTATCCTTGCTTTTCATGATCATGGCGGAAATAAATATTTTGGCAAACGCAAAATTACCCGGACTGATGATCAGCAGCACCCTCTGATAGATGATCATCAGCAGGAGTATTATGAAAATCTGGCCTGGGCAAATGAAATCGCCAAAAAAGGCTATGTAGTTTTGGTGCCGGATGCCTTTCCATTTGCCAGTCGCCGAGTGATGATGCAGGATGTTCCTGAACGTATGCGTCAGGGCCTGAGTGATCAGGAGCCTGAAAACCCGGATCATATTGAAGCTTACAATCGCTGGGCAAGTGAGCATGAGCATGTGATGGCCAAATCCTTATTTAGTGCTGGCACGACTTGGCCGGCTGTCTTTCTAGCTGAAGACCGGAAGGCCTTGGATATATTATGCGCCCGTGAGGATGTTGATGCTGAGCGGGTTGGTTGCGGGGGATTGTCGGGAGGGGGGATGCGCACAGTATTTATAGGGGGCGCTGACCCCCGGATCAAGTGTGCAGTGTGTGTTGGCTTTATGACTACCTGGAAGGATTTTGTGCTTCATAAATCTTATACCCATACCTGGATGACGTATGTACCTCTCTTGCCTAAAGAGCTGGATTTTCCTGAAATCCTGGGTTTGCGTGTCCCGCTTCCTACGCTGGTACTTAACGATGAAGATGATCAGTTGTATACCCTCTCCGAGATGAAGGCTGCGGATAAAATTTTGAAGGAAGTCTATGAAAAAGCTGATGCAGCCGATCATTATCAATGTTCTTATTATCCCGGGCCCCATAAATTTGATGCTAAGATGCAGACGGAAGCTTTTGACTGGTTTGACCGTTGGCTAAAAAGTTGAGATTAGATAAAGCTTATTCATAAATATGTGATACCCTTGAAAAACAGCCACAACCTAAATACATCTTTAGTATGAAAATCTTGAGCAAAGCGTACCCTTTGGGTTTGCTTGTCTTCTGTGTGCTACTACAGCATTGTACTTCCACCGGAGAATCTGCCTCTGGAAAAGAAAATTCAGCAGAGGAGTTTTACACAGTAGAAGACTTTAAAGCCGTTAAAAAGATAGATGCCCACGTGCATATTAGTGTGGATAGTGACACCGCCTTCCTCTTCCAGGCGGCAGCGGATAATTTTCGTTTGTTAACTGTAAATTACTATGCTTCCTCAGGGATACCCATTGAAGAACAGCAAGCTTTTGCAGTGCGACAAGTAGAAGCT
>JBBSOG010000281.1:0-8097 GCA_038259985.1 Cytophagales bacterium | reverse complement strand
GAATGTCAATGGTGGCAATATGAGGGGCGCGCAGTTCGCTGGATTTCTTAATACAGCTGCCGGTGAGATGGAAGGGGTACAAGGGGCCGGATTTCTCAACATGGCTACCGGCTATACCAAAGGTGCACAGTTGGCTGGCTTCCTGAATGTGGCTACTGGTGATGCCAAAGCCCTCCAGGCCGCGGGTTTTGCTAACTTTGCCTCTGGAGATATGGAAGGGGGGCAGGTTTCCAGCTTCATCAACTATAGCCATGATGTAAATATACAACTGTCGGGCTTTTTAAATGTGGCTTCCGGGGATGTAAATGGCTTTCAGGGCGCTGGCTTTATCAATATCGCCCGAAATGTAAAGGGTGCCCAATTAGGTATTTTTAACGTGGCAGATAGTGTGGATGGCGTGCCCATTGGTTTTTTGAGTATTGTCAGAAAGAATGGTTACCGGAAACTGGAAGTATGGGGCAGTGAGACTTTACATGCTAACGTAGGCTTCAAAATAGGGGTAGAAAAGTTTTATAACATCTTCGCTTTCGGCTCGCAGTTTGCGGCAGAAAACTTCAGATGGGGCTTAGGATATGGTGTGGGAACACAGTTTACCCTTTCTCCAAAAAACGCTATCAATATTGATCTGATGAGCTTTCAGATACAGGAAAACGGAGACCGGATATTTGAGCAAACAGAACTCAACTTGCTCAATACACTGAGGATCGCCTATACCCGTACGTTTTCAGAGCATTTTAGCCTTTTCGTAGCGCCCACATTTAACGTAATGGTTTCTCAAAGGCAAAACAATACAGACGGAAGTATCGGTACAAATCTATCGCCCTGGACAGTTTTTGATAAAACATATACGGACACCAATGTACAAATGTGGCCTGGGTTTCAGGCAGGCTTAAGATTTTAGCATAAAGTAACCCCAACCAATTTAACCTTTTAATCATGAAGAGATTCACTACTGTCCGCCATTATCTCCAGATCGTCAACATGAGCTATGCCCGCGGATGGGAAGAATCTATCCGCTCGTTTGACGAAATTGAAAAAACTATCCGAAAGAAAAAGAAGCATGTTTTACAGATGAATTAGCTGCCCGCTTCTATTTTCCAATCAAAAGCCATCCGCTCAGGCGGATGGCTTTTTTGTTTTAATCATATACTTCACAAAACCTCTCCCTTTCTGGGTGGTTAGTTATGTATGAATACATTTGCAAATAAAGCTGCCCTTATTACCGGAGCGGGTCAAGGTATTGGCAAAGCCATCGCGCAGACATTTTCACACCATGAGGTACATGTTATCATTGCAGATAATGACACGGAAGCCGGAGAAGAAACTCAGCAATGGATTGAAGAAAAAGGAGGGAAGGCTACTTTTATTCACTGTGATGTAGCCCAGGAAGCATCCATCAGATCACTTGTGGAGAAAGTGGTAAGTGAAACGGGAAGAATAGACTTTTTGATCAATAATGCCGGGATTTCCCGTTTCAAACCAATTGACGAACTAACGGTAGAAGAATTTGATGAAGTATTGTCCATCAATCTGCGTAGTGTGTTTATTTGTGCCAAATATAGTATTCCTTACCTAAAAAAATCCGGCAAAGGCGCTATCGTCAATATCGCTTCTACCCGGGCCTTGATGTCCGAGCCGGATTCCGAAGCTTACGCCGCCAGCAAAGGGGGGATTTTGGCCTTAACACACGCGCTGGCCAATAGTCTCGCACCCCACGTCCGGGTCAATGCCATCAGCCCCGGCTGGATAGAAGTACGCGACTGGAAAAAATCTGCCGAAAGACAAACCTTTGAACACCGTGAAATTGACAAAAACCAACACTTGGTAGGTCGGGTCGGTACACCTGAAGATATCGGCAGGGCGGCTGTATTCCTTTGCTCAGGAGAATCCACCTTTATTAGCGGACAAAACCTGGTTATTGATGGTGGAATGACTACAAAGATGATTTATGAAGATTAGACATTGCACTTTATCAGACAGACTTTGCAGATGAGTACAGGGCATTTTTAAACCAATATGCAAATCCTACATAGGTATAAAGACCCATTCAATAATTTGCTATATTTAGTTTCTCCAAAAAACCAGCAAATGTCAGTTGACAACCTCACTTCACGCCAATAAAACTCATTACCACCTGCTCTACTTCTTCCTCGGTGGTCATGAGGGGCCGGAGCTCGTATCTTTTGACCTTAGATTTTTCCAGCCAGTCGGACCAGAAGAGCTTGAGGATTTCGGTGTCAGTGGGGTGTACAGTGGCGCTTCCCCCTTTGGACAGCGAGCGGTCGTACATTTCCAGCACCAGAATTTCTATGTCCTTCAAATAAGGATTGTCTACCGGCACGATGCCGTAATTGTTCTGCTCAAAAAACGTTTTTAAATCTTTCTCTCCCGACTGCTGAAAAGCCTGGCGAAACTGCTTCACCCGATCCCCGCTGAGATAATAGCAGCGATTAGCTTCGGGACAGCCTTTTTTATCGTAAATACCCGCTTCAATATAACCATCAGTGAGCAGGATCAGTAGGTTGCGGTACTGGTTTCGGTAAGTAGTGCCATTGAAGATGATAGGGTCTTTTTCGGCTTGTACCACCAAATTATCTACCCCGGCATTAAGATAAGACCATACATCCGCACCAAAAGTATGCTGGGCAGCGATCTCGTTGACGCGAGCAAATTCCTGCTCAAAATGCTCTATGTCCGCTTCCAGTGACTTCTCACTTCTGCCTTTGATATAGTCTATCCGGTTTTTCTGGTTGCCAAACTGTCCGAAGTCTATACTGAGCAAGGACTTCTTAATATCGTATTCGTTGACCAGTTTATTATTAACCAGCGATACCGAGAATTTATCCAATTGATTGTCAGAACGTTGGTGGTTGAGTATCGTGGGGTAAATATTTTTCAACACCGTATGCACGATTTTCTGATCGGTCAGCGGGCGGGGGTGCATCTTGCTGTTGACCCGGTTGGATAAGTCCGGGGCAAAAACGATGTTGTAATGCATCAGATTGATAGCCTCTCCATCTTTATGCTCATTCAGGCTCTCGCTGTTACTGGAACAGGCGGCCAGAGCAAAGCTAAGGACTAAAATAAATATAGGATATCCGGCATATCTCAAATATCTTGATAAGCAACTATGATATGCCAGATCTAATTTTTTGAACATAAGTACTCTATTCATCATTAGGCTTTAATTCTTTGGTCAAATCGGTTGCCATTGAGTTTATCAGTTTGCCACAGGGTGGCTACTTCCGCCGCTGCTTTAGATTTTTCCATTGCCTTAGGCACGGAGTATTCATCATGCAGAAAATCATTCCAGCCCTCCAGAAACACATTAATCCGGTCTTTGATAGAGTCTATGGAAATGGGTAAAATATCGTTCTCAATATGGGTTTTGTAAATATCCGTAATCCTTTCAATAGACTGGGCTTTGCCGGCCATTTCGGTTTTCTTGTTTTCTATCTGGCTGGTCTTTTTGCCCGGTAAGGAAGCCAATTCTTCTTTGCAAATATTCATCTCGCTGTTGTGTTGGATAATCTCTTTCTCCAAACGGGAAATCTCTTCTCCATGCGCCAATAACAAAGCATGATTAGCCACAATATCTTCCTGCAAATGCCGGATATGCTGCTGGTTCTTGACGTAGTTCATATCAGGATTACGATCTTCAAAGAAGCGCATCAACTTCTCAAAGGTAATTTTAAACAGTAACAAGCCCAGCGCCCCCAGCACAAAGACCAGGTAAAAATTCAGGTCAGTAAAAGCCATCGGAAACTCCCACAATACATCCACATTACCACTGAGATAGTCTACGTTGTGAATGGCTTCCGCCACCTTGTACGCGATGAATGCATCTACCAGTAATATGCCCAGTACCATCAGGCTGGTACCCCACCATTTGATATCCTTGACGAAGCGCCCCAGCAAAGCGAGGGTCAGGGGCACAAAGACAAAGAGGGTGATGAAGAACAGCGCCGAGCCCCCCTTGTCCATCGCCATGCTGATGGCGTCGGGGTTAAATACTTCAGGCGGGTTGACAGTGATACCTCTCAGCCTAGCTTCTTTGGCATCCAGTTCGCTAAATAGCAGTATATAGGCGGCTGAAGAATAGAAGAAAAAGAGATAAAATAACAAGCCAACATTAACCAGGCTAACCGGAATAAACTCAAACCATTTGAAGGCCGGTTTGACAAACTCCCGTTCCTTTACCTTGATCTGCTGCTCAATCTGCCGGTTTTTTTCCTCTTCTGCAGGTATTTTGCTATGCCTGACCGCTTCAATCTCTTTCTCATGAATGCTCACCTGCGACTCCAGGCTATTGATTTTGTTTTGTAAATTTTCGCGCCGGGCACCCAGTTGTGTGTCCAGGGTGTGGAGTTGTAGTTCCAATTGTTCTTTCAGCTTATCCGTGCTCTTGGCCTGCTGCTCTTCCATCTTGCTGAGCAATCGTGCTTTTTTGTCATCTATCACGTTAATTTCATTGACAAAGACCGAATACACACTATCCAATCCTTTGCTCAGCACTTGGGCGTCGCCATTATTAGCCTTGGCCCGTTCATAACCCTGCTTGCGCAGGAGCCCCCGGTCAAAGTTGCTAACCTCAGCCGCGATCATAGAGTCCAGCACATTTTCGTATTCGCTGCGCTTATCCTGTGAGGCAATTGCCTGTTTTTCGCTTATTTCCTGATGGCTAACCTCAGGTTTGGAAGGGGATTTGATGCCGAAAAAAGAACGGAATTGATCAAGAAGGGATTTTTTTTGTGGTATAGCTTTGAGTTGGAAAGCCTTGCTTTTGATTTCAAAGAAATGGGCTACCAGACTATCTACCGTGCTTTTATGGTGGGTAAGCACGATACTTTCCTGCTGCCCGCTTTGTTCTGCAATGCTCCAATCGTAAGCGCCGTACAAGGCTATCTTCCTGTCCAGGATACAGAATTTCTGCTGGGCCATATCATGGGCTGTCGGATCAACGGTGAGAATTGAAGCCCCTTTCAGGATCAGTTCCCTGAAATCCGAAAAGCCACCTTCCTGATGATTAACCTTTTCTTTTTCAGAAATGACCATCTCTACTTTAACACCTTCGTCAAGCTTCGTAGACAGCAAGCGTAACAGTTCTGCTCGGGTAAATTTATCCACCGCGATCAGTATTTCAGTTTGTGCGGTGCCGAGTTCCTTCTGCAGGCGGTTATCAATCTCCTCCCGGGTATAGATAATTTGTTGGTCAATAGTTCCGTTGCTCCCCAACATAGGCTCAAGTTTAGTTTTCATTTTTAACGACAATCCAGGCAAAAAGCTGCCTATAGCTTAGTATGAATGCACAAGATATGATTAATCTGCTGTATCTGGCAATAATATATGCGTGATGAACGATAAGGGTAAAACGATAAATAGTGTCTATCCTTGTCCTATGCTACACTTTTTTCTTTAACTGAACCATACGCTGATCGTGTTATTTTTCTCAACCTTTGATACACTGAAAATGCAGTAGCCAGCCATCAAAAGGCTACGAGTAGAATATGGTTTTCATAGCAAGGCAGTCTTGTTCGTTTGGCTGTAGATAAGTACCCCGAATTGAGGAAAATTTAGCTTATAAATCCCAGGTTTCTACCATCATTATTTCACTTTTTCCGCTGATAAATCACTGCTAACCAGTTTATTACAATTGGCATGATTATTCTAATTGAGTTAACTGCACACAAATAAAATATTTTTTCTACACACTTAACTTTTAACCAATTATGAAACGTTCCATCATTGCTTTCGCTGCACTGGCTACATTCTCTTTCGCTTCAGTTGGTGCTAATGCTTTTCCTGTTAATCAAGATGCTGTTGTAGTATTTGCCCAGGACAATCGTACCGAAGTTGAGTACGACAGCCTTCCAGAAGCTGTAAAGACTGCTTTTGAAGCCTCTGATTACAAGGATATGGATGTCACTTCTGTATATGAAATCACTACAGATGAAGCTACACATTACGAGATCAGCATCACCGACGGTACCGATTCAGCGCTCGTCACTTATGATGCTGACGGAAATGTAGTGGAGTAGTCCTCCGGATACTTAACATCACCTTACAAAATGAAGCCTGCCCCTGATGAAGGGCAGGCTTTTGTATTATAAATGCTTCCGGTTAATTCTTATCAAGTTCCTACCTGAAAGCGAGCTTGTTGCCACCGGAAATGGACTCACCTAACTGTTGTTTAGGCAAAAGGAGGAAATTTGATAATCGTTTTTCTTATCCTACTTATTTTCATGGGCAGTTGAGATACATGGTTTGTGGTTAGGATAATAATTCCCCGGTGCTGCTCAATTTTTCTGAGCAGATAATTAGTTTCCAGGTTCGCGTAGCGGTCGTGGGCATCCTTAACGTGAGTTCTTTTACCAAATAATGCATCAGCTTCGTCAAAGAACAGTATCCAACCCATGGAGGCAGCACTGTTGAAAATTGCATTTAAATTCTTCTCAGTTTCCCCTATATATTTGGTCGTAATCGCTGAAAGCTTAACCTTATGCAGCTGCTTTCCCAGCTCCTTAGCCAGCTCTCCTGCCGCAGTTTCCATCTGATAAGCCGAACTACCCATCAATATGACAATTGAAGTGCGAAAAGTTAGCCTGTCTTTGCGCAGGGAATCGGCTATCTCTTTGTATACTCCTGCTTTCTGCTGGAATGCATGTGTAAGTTGATGCGTTGGAAGTTTCATGTAGCTTTGTTTTCGTGAAAGGAAAGTATGTAATTAATATCCTGGTTCTTGCGATAAAAAGCTAATTTTTTGAACTGACCGAAATCGCCTGCTTGTTAGCATTATCTTTAAATGGAAGTTATGCTTATACAAACATAAATACAAATTTCACGTTAATAACGTATATACAATATATGTATATACGTTATTAAATTTTAATATCATGGAAGATAAAATTTTAGGGCTTCACCACATCACGGCGATAGCCAATTCCGCCCAAGGTAACCTGGACTTTTACACCAAAGTGCTAGGCTTACGTTTACTTAAAAAAACAGTCAATTTTGATGATCCAAGCACCTATCACCTCTATTACGGTGATGAAAAAGGGAGTGCTGGAACCATCCTGACCTTTTTTCCCTACGAAGGCAGCCGTTCCGGAGTGGCGGGGAATGGGATGGCTACGCAAATAATTTACGCTGTACCTGAAGGCAGCTTTGATTTCTGGACAAAACGTTTTGAAGCGCATCATGTGCCGTTTAGTCAGCCTGCTGAGAGATTTGGTGAGCAATACTTGTCGTTCAAAGATCCTGATGGCCTCGTACTGGCATTGGTTATCCCTAAAAAGGCTGACCCGCGCAAGCCTTGGGAAACGGAGGATGTAGAAGCTCAGGTGGCTACCCATGGTTTCCATAGCATAACTTTAAACGTGAAGAATATTCAACCTACCGCGATGGTTTTGACTGACATCTTCGGGTATCAATTACTTGGGCAAGAAGGAAATCATTATCGTTATGCCACCGATGCCGTTGATCAGGCTAACGTTATTGATTTGCAAGAGTCTTCAGAAGGAATGCGGGGCATGGGCGGTGCTGGCACCAATCATCACGTGGCGTTTCGGGTGAAAAATGAAGAGGTTTTAATGCAGTATAGGGAAAAAGTATTGGAGAAAGGCTTAGACATCACCCAAAAAATTGACCGTAATTATTTCTATTCGCTCTATTTCAGGGAGCCGGGCGGCGTTTTGTTTGAGATTGCCACCGATAACCCTGGTTTTGGGATTGACGAGTCCCTTGACGAATTGGGTACGCACTTATTATTGCCTTCCCAATATGAACCCCGTAGAGCGGAAATAGAAGCCATTTTACCCTCGCTTGATTGATTTGAAAGAAGTTTTAAACTCCTAACGTCTTGCATCACCAAGGAGCTTAAAACTTTTGGCTTTGAGCTTAATCGTTCTTCAGTGCTTGTGCCGGATTGGTGCGTGCCGCCTGTATGGAGCGGTAAGCGATAGTAGACAAAGTAATCAACAAGGTGATGAAAATACCGTAAGCAAATAAGCCAATGCCCAAATTGATCTTATATTCATAGTTTTGCAGCCACATCCGCATAACGTACCAGGCCAGCGGTGCCGCCAGGGCAAAAGCAAT
>JBBSOG010000280.1:0-8106 GCA_038259985.1 Cytophagales bacterium | reverse complement strand
TTTGGCGTATAATCAAGTAGGAAAAACTTAACTACGCCATGAAAAAATTCTTATTCATATTATTTATAGGGGTTTTTGTAAGCACATACGCTACTGCCCAGAGCAAGAAGGATCTAAAAGGTCCCAAAGCAAAAAACTATAAGCATTGGAAACACGATGACCAAAAAAAGACAGTTTTGTTCACTTCTGAATCTACTCCAAAAGGTCCCGCGGCCAAAAACCAGAAGCCCTGGAAAAACACGCCTGCTACCATTGAGCGTGAACAGTTAGTAGACCTCTCCGGCACGAGGACAAAAGTTACTGGCCCAAAAGCTAAAAATTCCCGCCCTTGGGAATTAGTAAGTCAGGATTCTGTAGAGCAAAAATAGTCATCGCTGGCCAGATTAGATGGCAAACTCAGTACGATTTTAATTTATATAGCGCCGCTCATTGAGCAGCGCTATTTTTTTGAGATTCATAACAAGTTGAGTTTGTATAATCACTGTCATCAATCACTCTTGCATCAAAACATTACGAAAATAACGTTTGTGAAAAGATACCATTTGCCAACGGAGCCTTATCAACTGCATGGTTAGAAATTCCCGTCTTATCATTTCCCTGGTTCTTGTTTAAGCTCAATACAAAAGCTAGAAATTTAGCAACAACATATTATCTCATGATGTATATCCTGATAAGTGTAATATTCTTACTTAGAGTAAATTGACAAAATTTACTATTGCAAAGGTGCTTATTCACATAAATATTTCTTATAAGTACAAACAAAACTTACCTACTCTTCGTCTTTGTGATCATGAGTTGTTTTTCAAGCAGCAGCTTTAAATCATTTATAGGCAAACTACTTTATTTATAAGAGGTGAATTTTACTAAATGTCAAATACGTTGTCACTTGTACTCTTAGTGTTGAGTGATAATTTGCTTTGACACTTGCTGAAAGCATGTAATAATATTTAGGATTCACAGCTTGCTTATAAAATATACTTGATATAGTTTTGTTCCCCTAATGATAAAGGCGTTCGCTAAGTTTTTGCTATCTCTATGTATTCTCCTGTTGAGCGTTTGCGGTCAGCTTTCTGCAAATGCGCATAAGGAAAGCACTTGCAACACTCCTGCAAAAGATAGCAACAATTCAGCGTATGCGAGCTTTAGTAATGCCCGGAAAGACCTGGCATTTATCATCAATTCATTCCCTTCCGGCACAAAAAGTAACAGCTGTAAGCTAACGGCTACAGTGATTGAGTATGGGGAAGAAGAGGATGAATCTACTTCCAAACAATTTTTAGAGAGTAGTCATTACGATACCGCGCTTCTTTACGCTCACTTACCAGCATATTTCTCTTATTCTATTGAAAACCGCTTATTATCTCACAATAAGCATTTTTCCTTTATCTTATCGCCTGGATTGTATCTGCTGTTCCAGGTGTTCAGGATCTGATCATAAAATCTCTCTAAGCAATCTGACATTGCTTAATCTCCCGCTTATTACCTTTTATTATCCCGCGTCCGATAGCCTTATGCTAAATGGATTCGCAAGAGTATTGTGTGTGCACACTTCTTAAAAAATTTATCAAAAAAATCGTATCGTTTTAAAAAGCAAAATTATCATGAAGAGAATTCTCATGCTTATGGGCTTATGTGGTTTATTGTACCATACAAGCTGTACCTCAAAAGGAGAAGTAAAAAAGGAAGAGGAAACTGAATTCCTGGTGACCAGTCCTGTAAAGATGGACACTTCCATGAATGAAGAGTATGTATGTCAAATCCGTTCTATTCAACATATTGAGCTAAGGGCCCAGGAAAAAGGCTACTTACAGAAAATTTATGTAGACGAAGGACAATTTGTTAAAGAAGGGCAGCTATTGTTCAAGATCATGCCTAATCTTTACGAGGCAGAGGCACAAAAAGCCAGGGCTGAAACCAAAGCAGCTGAAATTGAATTACAAAACACCCAATCGCTGGCAGATAGCAATATAGTAGCTCCCAATGAGTTGGCTTTGGCACAAGCCAAATATGAAAAAGCAAAAGCAGAATTAGCCTTAGCCAACGTGCACCTGGGGTTCACAGAAATCAGGGCGCCGTTTGATGGTATCATTGACCGTTTTCATGTAAGGCCGGGAAGCCTCGTAAACGAAGAAGATTTACTTAGCAGCCTTTCAGATAATAGTAAAATGTGGGTTTATTATAATGTTCCGGAAGCTGAATACCTGGATTATAAAACGACTGTGAATAAAGATAGTCAGGTGAAAGTAAATCTATTGATGGCTAATAATAAGATGTTCAAATATTCAGGAGTGGTCGAAACGATAGAAGCTGATTTTGACAACGAAACCGGCAATATTGCTTTTAGGGCAACATTCCCTAACCCCGATGGCCTTTTAAGGCACGGAGAAACAGGCAATATACAAATGAATGTACCGCTGACTGAGGCACTGCTAATCCCTCAAAAAGCTACTTTTGAGGTTTTGGACAAAAGGTATGTTTTTGTTATTGACAAAGACAATATGGTAAGGTCAAGGCAAATCAATATAGCAGCAGAAATGCCACATATTTATGCAGTGCAAGATGGCCTGGAGGAAAGTGATAAGATTCTTCTTGAAGGGCTACGCCTGGTAAGGGAAAATGAAAAAATCAATTATGAATTCATAGAGCCTGATACAGCATTGTCAGATTTGGATTTGTATGCCGAATAGTCAATTACCCTGAAAAATAGAAAAAATGTTTAGTAAAATAATACATAGGCCGGTCTTTGCTATTGTAATTTCGGTCGTTATCATTTTCGTAGGGGCGCTGGCTGTTATGCAGCTGCCTATCTCTCAATTCCCCCAAATTGCACCAACAACTGTAAGTGTTTTTATTGCTTATCCCGGAGCCAGTGCCGATGTATTGGTTAAATCCACGATGATTACCTTGGAAAATTCTCTCAATGGTGTGCAGGATATGAGGTATATGGCCACTGATGCCACCAGTGCCGGAGAAGCTACGATCAACCTGATTTTTGAACCAGGTACTGACCCTAATCAGGCAGTCATCAGGGTGAAAACGAGGGTGGATCAGGTGATGCCATTGTTGCCGGAACTGGTACAGCGCGAAGGTGTTGTGATTACGCCCATCCAACCCAGTATGTTGATGTATGTCAACCTCTATGCGAAGGATGAAAGTATGGATGAAAAATTTCTGTACAACTACGCCAATGTGCTGATGATTCCTGAGATCAACAGGATTAAAGGGGTGGCCCGGACCCAAATATTGGGTAGTCGCACGTATGCCATGCGCGTTTGGTTAAACCCTGACCGTATGCGGGCTTACAATATCTCGGTCAATGAAGTAATGAAGGCCCTAGAGGAGCAAAGTATTGTGGGGCGTCCGGGCAGGTTAGGCCAGAGTTCCGGTATTGCCGCACAGTCACTGGAATACGTGCTCACCTACAAAGGAAGATTCAACAAGCCGGAAGAGTATCAAGGAATTATTATTCGGGCCAATGCAGAGGGCGAAAACATTCATCTAAATGATATTGCTACCGTTGAGCTAGGTAGTGAGTTCTTTGATATCTATTCTAACCTGGATGGACATCCTTCAGCAGCCATTGTGTTAAAGCAGAACTATGGCAGCAATGCCAGTGATGTTATTGCCGAAGTAAAGGCCAAGCTTGAAGACATGAAGGCTACCTTTCCTCCGGGTATGGATTATAAGATCAGTTATGATGTATCCCAGTTTCTGGATGCTTCCATTGAAAAAGTACTTCATACACTAGCAGAAGCCTTCGTGCTGGTGGCTGTCGTTGTGTTTCTGTTCCTGGGTGATTGGCGCTCTACCTTGATCCCAACGCTGGCCGTTCCGGTATCCCTGATTGGGGCGTTCTTTATTATGCAGTTTTTCGGTCTTTCCATCAACCTGATCACACTGTTCGCGCTGGTACTGGCGATTGGTATTGTGGTGGATAATGCGATTGTAGTGGTGGAGGCCGTGCATGCCAAGATGGAAGAGAAAAACATGTCACCGTACAGGGCTACCCAGGAAGTAATGCATGAAATAAGTGGGGCTATCATTGCTATCACCGCGGTAATGACCGCAGTATTTGTTCCTTTGGCATTTATGACGGGCCCGGTGGGTATTTTCTACCGACAATTTTCTATCACTATGGCTTCTGCTATTGTGCTTTCAGGTGTTGTAGCGCTTACCCTTACCCCGGTATTGTGTGCCATGCTGCTGAAAAATACCCATGGAAAACCTAAGAAAAGAACACTCCTGAACAGGTTTCTTGACAGTTTTAACCGTGGATTTGAAAAGCTTACCGGGAAATATACAGCACTGTTGAGCCGGATAGTGACCCGAAGAGTAGTCACTTTCGGCATATTGTTGCTATTCTGTGTAGGCATATTTGTTGAAAATCAAATTCTACCTTCAGGATTTATTCCGGGCGAAGACCAAGGTACAATTTATGCCATTATCCAAACGCCCCCTGGTGCCACCCTGGAAAGAACCAATAAGGTATCCCAGGCGCTTCAGAAAATCTGTGAAGAAATTGAAGGGGTAGAATCAGTTTCTTCATTGGCTGGTTATGAGATTATGACCGAAGGAAGGGGCTCCAACGCTGGGACTTGCCTCATCAACCTAAAGCCCTGGTCAGAACGTAAACATGGTGTCCGGGAAATCATGGAAGAATTAGAGGAGGAATCCCGAGGATTGGGGGCTGTTGTAGAGTTTTTTGAACCACCAGCCGTTCCTGGTTTTGGCTCTTCCGCTGGTTTTTCTTTGCGATTGCTGGACAAAACCACTACTACTGACTATCAGGAGTTTGATGGAATCAACAAAAAATTCATGGATGACTTGGGCAAGCGTAAGGAACTCACTGGTTTGTTTACTTTTTTCGCCGCCAATTATCCGCAGTACGAACTGATCATCGACAATGAGTTGGCGATGCAAAAAGGGGTATCTATCGGAGAAGCGATGGAAAACCTCAATATCTTGATAGGAAGCACATACGAACAAGGATTTATCAGGTTTGATCGTTTTTTCAAAGTGTACGTTCAGTCCGATCCTAAATTCAGAAGGCTTCCCTCTGATATTTTAAAACTGTTTGTCAAAAATGATCACGGGGATATGGTACCCTACTCATCCTTTATGAAAATAGAGAAGAAGCAGGGCCCCAATGAAGTAACCCGTTATAATATGTACAATTCATCGGCCATCCGCGGGCTTCCTGCCAAGGGATATACCACAGCAGATGCTATTCAGGCAATACGGG
Source organism: Cytophagales bacterium (assembly GCA_038259985.1). Classification (GTDB taxonomy): domain Bacteria; phylum Bacteroidota; class Bacteroidia; order Cytophagales; family Cyclobacteriaceae; genus Catalinimonas. Next base: position 2,864 of record JBBSOG010000280.1, on the reverse strand, counting down.
AAGTAGCCCAAGAGAATTTGCCAAAAGGATATGATATCGCCTGGGAAGGTCTTTCTTATGATGAAGCGGCGAGCGGTAATGAAGCTATTTGGATTTTCATTATTGTATTGGCGTTCGTCTACTTTGTGCTAGCGGCACAGTACGAAAGTTTTCTTTTGCCTTTTGCGGTTATTCTTTCCATTCCGGTGGGGGTGTTTGGTTCGTTTTTGATGCTGAAGCTCATGGGCCTTGACAATGACATTTATGCCCAGATTGGACTCATTATGCTAGTAGGGCTATTGGGTAAAAATGCCGTGTTGATCGTAGAATTTGCCGTTCAGAAGCACCGGCACGGGGCGACCATTGCTGAAGCAGCCATTGAAGGCGCAAGGACACGTTTCCGACCCATCTTAATGACTTCATTCGCTTTCGTTGCAGGATTGATCCCGCTGGTTATTGCCAGCGGTGCGGGGGCCATTGGCAACCGGACAATTGGATCTTCTGCCCTAGGAGGGATGCTCATTGGAACCATTTTAGGAGTCATTATTATTCCCGGGCTGTATTATGTTTTCGGCAAACTCTCAGAAGGCCGTGACCTGATTAGAGATGAAGTTGATAATCCTTTAACTGAAGAATATGTCCACAATGTTTAAAAGAATCATATATCAATGCTTGGGTGTAGCCTGCATATCGTTGATGGTTGCAGCTTGTAAAACACCTGCCTTAGTAGAAAAGACAGCGAACACCGATGTTCCTGCGAGTTATAATGACTCGCAGGATACTACCAATACGGCCATGGTCCGCTGGAAGGATTACTTTTCCGATCCCTATCTGAATGCCCTGATAGATACTGCTCTGAGCAATAACCAGGAGCTGAATATCACTTTACAGGAAATTAGTATAGCTAGAAACGAGATAGGCGCCAGAAAGGGGGAATATTTGCCCTTTGTAGACATCAGGGGCGGGGCCGGCGTAGAGAAGGTAGGCAGGTATACGCGTCCGGGTGCTACTGAGGCTACCACTGATATTGAACCGGGGCGGGAAATGCCTGACCCTTTGCAGGATTACATGGTGGGTGTCTTTGCTACCTGGGAATTAGATATCTGGCATAAGTTGCGCAATGCTAAAGAAGCCGCAGCCAGAAGATACCTTTCCACTGTGGAAGGGCGAAACTTTATGGTAACTAATCTGGTGGCCGAAATTGCTAATTCCTACTACGAACTGTTGGCACTAGATAATCAACTGAATATCGTCAAACAGAACATTGATATACAGACCGATGCCCTGAAAATCGTAAGGTTACAAAAACAAGCCACCCGGGTGACCGAACTGGCGGTGCGTAGGTTTGAAGCACAGGTGTTCAACACCAGGAGTCTTCAGTACGATATTCAGCAGGATATCACAGAAACTGAGAACCATCTTAACTTTTTGGTGGGCCGATATCCGCAACCTATTGAAAGAAATACGGAGACTTTCAGTGATTTGGTACCGGGAATTATTCATGCGGGGGTGCCTTCGCAATTGTTGGCCAACCGCCCGGATATCATGCAGGCTGAAATGGAACTAGAGGCAGCCAAGCTGGATGTAAGGGTTGCCAGGGCTAATTTTTACCCTTCAATAGGCATCTCGGCAGGCGTTGGCTTTCAGGCGTTTAATCCGGCTTATTTGTTAAAAACACCCGAGTCACTGCTTTTTTCCCTGGCCGGGGATTTAGCAGCACCCTTAGTTAATAAGAATGCGATCAAAGCCACGTATTATAATGCCAACGCGAAGCAAATCCAGGCGGTTTATGATTACGAACGTACTATTTTAAATGCTTATATCGAGGTAGCCAACCAGCTATCCAGTATCAATAACTTGGAAAATAGTTACAACTTGAAGGCGCAGGAAGTGCAGGCACTTACCCAGTCCATCACAATTTCCAATAACCTATTCAGGTCAGCCCGGGCCGACTATATGGAAGTATTATTGACCCAACGCGATGCACTGGAATCAAGGTTTGAACTGATTGAAACCAAAAAGCAGCAAATGAATGCTATGGTCAATATCTACCAGGCATTGGGAGGCGGATGGAATTGATATGAGGCTAACAAAAGAATGAGCCGTTCTTAATAGGATGAAGGCTCGAACATACAGAAAACCATTTTACGACTGTGTAAAATGGTTTTTTCTTTTGTGTTTAATCCGCTACTTCTAGTGTCCGCCGTTTCAGGTAATTCATATCAATTGAGTCGTCAATTGTCTAATTATTAAACTTGTTTGAATGTCTACAAACAATTTAATTTTAACTAAGCCTTATTTCAGGCGACAGGAATTAAACTATATAAGCGGCAATATTTCTAAATATTAATATGAAAAATCATAAAATATATGCTTAATATGTCTGGGGTATGTGTCATTCCTGAATAGTGTTCAATGATATTATTGCTATGACTGAGTTAATTAACAGTGCTAACCCTAAAAAATTACCTGTTTGGGCACCTCTTTTAGTCTTGCTGATATTTTTTATGGGCACACTCATATCATTATTAGCACAATATAACTTAAGTGTATCCGATTATTTTTTGCCTACGGCATTTTCTGTTGTACTCGTTTACTGGCTAGGCCCTAAGTTGGTGGTACCAGTAATGTACTTGAATGCCGTTTCCACTTCATATCTATGGGGCAATCCAATAGAAGATTGGCCTTTATGGTTTTTATACGGAATACCAGAAACACTTTTTGCTTTGTCTTCATGGTTTTTTTTCCGTGGATTCAAGTGATAAATGCAACTTTTCCTTCACTGTTGATTGCAAGAGCATAAACTTCATTAGGAGATTTGAACTCGAATCTTTTTCTAGGTCTATTGTTTAGTTTATCTACCGCCTGTTGGACGGCTATATTAT
>JBBSOG010000279.1:0-8163 GCA_038259985.1 Cytophagales bacterium | reverse complement strand
CCATAGCCGTTACAACTACCAAAGCGGTTACAGCAGCGTACACTGCTTTTGAATAAGTGATAGGTTCCCTTTTAGGGTAGGCTCCCGACTGATAAGCGCGTCTTCTCCGATAGCGGCGTTCTTCCTGCGTCGCACTTTCTGTGTAGATATCATTTAGGCCAAGCAGCAGGGAAAGATCATAGGCTGCTTTCCTGTTGCCGTCAGAGAGCACACTATAGGCTTCACTGACGAGCTTGAACATCTCCTCTTTCTCGCTGTCATCAGCATTTACATCAGGATGATACTGCTTCGCCAAATTTCGATAGGCTAGTTTGAGGTCAGCGAATGTGACATCATAGTCTACTCCCAACAAATGATAATAATTTTTCACCATAGCTATATGTGCTCTAATGTTGAATAATTATCATACACCTAGCCTCTTACCATTTGGTATTTTTTACCTGGTAATGACCTTATAACACCTTTAAACTCAAGACTCAATAAGACTGAAGCAAGTTTACCTATGGAAAGCTGGGTATGCCAGCTAAGGGTATCCATCAGCATAGCCCCTGTCTGCTGAATAAGGACATCTACTACTTGTTGCTCCTGTTCATCTATGGCTACCTGTAATACAGGATAAGCTTCTTCTTTATTTACGCTCTTCTCGGTAATATCCCAATTCAACATTTCCACGATATCGCTGGCTTGGGTAAGAATATGTGCTTTATTCGCTTTGATTAATTTGTTACAGCCAATTGAATAAGGCTGGTTCCAATTGCCAGGAACCGCAAACACTTCCCTGTCATAATCATTGGCCAAATTAGCAGTAATCAATGCACCACCTTTTGCCGCTGCTTCTATCACAACAGTAGCATCTGTCAAGGCGGCTATTATTCTATTTCTTGCCGGGAATTTTCTTGCATCTGGTTTAGTGCCCAGAGGGTTTTCTGTTAGTATACCGCCTTGTTCCAACATCCCTATAGCATCCTTGCGATGAATAGATGGGTAAATAATATCCATACCACTTCCCATTACCCCTACCGTAGACAAACCAAGTTGGAGCGCAGTACGATGCGCGCAAATATCAATGCCATAAGCCAGTCCACTCACAATGATTGGCTGATAGGAAAGCAGCTCATTAAGCAATTTTTCTACTGTTTCCCTGCCATAAGCAGTAGACTGCCGTGTACCTACGATACTCAGCATTCGCTGATGGTTCAAATTTGCTTGTCCTTTGTAATACAGCAAGATCGGCGCATCATAAATATGTCTGAGCCGTTCAGGATAATCCTCATCGGTATAAGCAAGAATGCTAATTTCTTCCTGTTGACAGCGGAGCACTTCTTTTTCAGCCCTGTCTAATAAAGAAGAAGCGTTTTTTATGCCACCGATAATCTTCTCCCCAATACCCGGAATGCGTGTCAAATGTCTTATTGGACTGGTGAAAACAGCTTCTGCTGATCCACAATAGTTAATCAGCTGTCTTGCAAGTGTGCCACCTACAAAAGGCAACATACTCAAGGCTACCTGATATACTTTGGTTTCTACGTCAGAATCACTACTGTGCACTGCATTCATTCCTTGCTAATTATCTAACTTTTGTCTGATCTCAATTAGAAATGCCTTCACTTCTTCCAGGGATTCTATCATTTCGATCTTGTCTTTGAGCCCTTTATTGTTATTTTTTAACATCTGCTTAGCGCCTTGCAGGGTATATCCTTTTTCTTTGACCAGATGATATACCATTTTCAGCTTTTCAATATCCTCTTTAGTGAATTGCCTCTTTCCATTTCGGTTCTTTTGTGGCTTAATGATTTCAAATTCACCCTCCCAAAATCTGATTTGCGAAGGGGCAATACTCAACTGCTCTGCTACCTCCCCTATGGAAAAGTATTTTTTCTCAATTTCTTTTTCCTTATAAGTCATATTCGTCCGGCTTGTAGTTTGAGGCATTATTCTCAATTGATAATGCTAATTTAAATATATTTTACTTAAAAAAGTAATATAACTAATAAATAAAGTAAAACATTACGTCTTTCTTACTTCTATACTCCTGTCTAGTAGATTGTCAGGTATAGATTTACTAGCGTTCGCTCCTAGTTCTTTCAACTTTTCTACTCTCCTTACCAGATTCCCTTTACCATAACATAGTTTATTCATAGCCTGTTGATAATTAGTTTGAGCAGACTGCAAACTATTTTCTATTTTGCTCAGATCATCTACAAAGCCTACAAACTTATCATACAATTTACCACTTTCTACGGCGATTTCCACTACGTTTTTCTTCTGGTTCTCTTGCTTCCAGATATAGGATATCGTGCGTAGGGTAGCCAGCAAAGTTGATGTAGACACCAGTACTATATTTTTGTCCAGACACTTCTCAAATACCCGGGCATCCTCGCGAAGCGCTGCGGTGAGGGCTGGCTCCAATGGCACAAACATGATCACATAATCCGGTTGGTTAATCTGGTAGAGGTGATGGTAATTTTTCTCGCTCAGTGTTTTCATGTGCCGGTGTACACTGTCCAGATGCTCTCTCAGATAGCCAGCCCTTTCTATTTTTTCCTCCGAATTATAATAATTTTCGTAAGCAGTCAGGGAAACTTTGGCATCCAGAATCAAGTGTTTGCCATCGGGCAGGTTAATAATGTAGTCGGGTCGCTGCATACTTTGGTCCATCTGATCAGTAAAGCTGCTCTGGCTGGTGTAATGAATATTCTTTTCCAGTCCGGCTTTCTCCAGTATCAGTTCCAGTTGCATCTCGCCCCAATCCCCCTGCACTTTACTATCCCCTTTGAGCGCTTTGGTGAGGCGAATAGCATCTTCACTCACTTGCTGGTTCAAGTGGATCAATTGTTCAATTTCTTTTTTCAGTGAAGCGCGTTCGCGGATATCCTCATGATAGGTCTGCTCCATCTTGCTACGAAAATCGGTAATTTTCTCTTTGAGGGGATTAAGGATATTGCCCAGCTTTTCTTCATTCAACGCAGTGAATTTCTGACTTTTTTCTTCCAGAAGTTCATTCGCCAGGCTTTTAAACTCGTGCCTGAAGTGCTGCTGAAGTTGCAAGGATTCTTCCTTTTGAGTAGAAAGCTGCTCGTGCAAAGATTGACTCTGTTGCTCTTTTGCCGCTAATGATTTGGTGAGTCGGAGTATCTGTTGCTGCCCATCATATAATTCACGCTTCGCATCCATATATAGCTCTTTTGATACGTATTTAAGTTCAATGTCGTGAGCGCTGGTAAATGGGCGCTGATACTTCAAACGGGCAGCAAACCATCCTCCCGCTGCACCCAGCATCACCGCTGCCAGTATCATCAAAGGTTCTACTATCATAAACTGGTTATCTATCTGGTTTTCATAAAATAAAAAAGCTATCCTCCATAAACAACAGAAGGATAGCCGATCATCGTATATTTAGCGACTTTATATGTCCATTTCCCGGATGATCCCTTCAATTTTTTCATCCAATTGTTTTACCTGATTATCGTAATCACTTTTGTCATCCAGTTGGCCTCTGATACTGAAGTAAAACTTAATCTTAGGCTCAGTGCCAGAAGGCCGTGCCGATATTTTGCTTCCCCCTTCGGTAAAGAACTGTAACACATTAGATTCAGGGAAGTCAATAGGCTTTACATCCCCGCTGAGCATATCTTTTTCTTTTCCTTCCTGGTAGTCAATGATTTTGACTACTTTTTCCCCTCCGATGGATTGGGGGGGATTGCTTCTCAATTCGCGCATCATCTGTTGTATCTCTTCCACACCACTTTTACCTTTTTTGGTGAGCGAGTGCAGTTGTTCGCGGTAAAGGCCAAATTTTAAGTAGGTATCCAAAAGAAAGTCAAAAAGGCCCATACCCTGGTCTTTGACATAAGCCGCCATCTCGGCGATCATCACGCAGGAGGCGACAGCATCTTTGTCTCTCACTTTGTCTCCAAATAAGTAACCATAACTTTCTTCCCCTCCGCCAATAAACTCCTCCTGGCCTTCTTTTTCTTTGATGAGGGCGGCAATATACTTGAAGCCGGTCAGTGTATCATAGCAGTTGACCTGATAATGATCGGCTATTTTCTCGATAAGGTCAGTGGTGACAATGGTTTTGGCCACAAATTGATTTCCATCAAGTTTACCTTTTTCCTTCCACATTTTTAGAAGATAATGGATCAACATGCTGCCGGTTTGGTTGCCGTTGAGTAACTGAAATTCACCTTTTAGGTTTTTCGTGGCAATCCCTACCCTGTCAGCATCGGGGTCAGTGCCCATCAGAATGTCGGCATCTATGTCTGTGGCTTGCTTGAGCGCGATATCCAGAGCCTCCGACTCTTCAGGGTTTGGATAAACCACCGTAGGGAAATTTCCGTCAGGTTTCGCCTGTTCTTCTACAATATGCACATTGGTAAAGCCCAGCTTCTCCAGCGCCGGGGGCACTAATTTGATGCCCGTTCCATGAATAGGCGTAAATACAATCTTCAAATCTTTTTGCCGCTCAATGGCTTCCGGGGACAGAGAAAGTCCCTTTAGCATATCAAGGTATTGATCGTCAATATCTTTTCCGATAATTTGGATTTTGCTTTCATCCCTATCAAACTTCACTGCGTCTATTCCTTCAATTTTTCCTACTTCCCGGATCACATTTTTATCATGAGGCGCAATAAGTTGCCCTCCGTCATTCCAATACGCCTTGTAGCCGTTATATTCTTTAGGGTTATGAGAGGCAGTTACGACCACGCCACTCTGGCAGCCCAGGGTACGGATGGCGAAAGAAAGTTCAGGGGTAGGCCGAAGATCATCAAAAAAGTAAGCTTTGATCCCATTAGCGGAAAAAACATCAGCGGTCACTTCCGCGAAGTAGCGGCTATTATTCCGGCTATCATGGGCGATGGCGACACTGATTTCCTTATCAGGATAAGTTTTGAGCAGGTAATTACTTAGCCCTTGGGTGGCCATGCCAATCGTATATTTATTGATACGGTTTGAGCCTACGCCCATTACCCCACGTAAACCTCCAGTGCCAAATTCCAGGTCTTTATAAAAAGCATCTACCAACTTATCCTCATTGTCATTTTGCAACAGTTCTTTTATAGCGTCTTTACTTTTGTCATCAATGTTGCTATTCAGCCATTTCTGGGCTTTTTCCTTAATTGTAGTATCCATAATGCATGTTTAGAATGATTAGCGATGTGCCTCCAATATAAAAAAGTTTAGGCGGTGCAAGTCGCACAGCGGCCTAAATTTACAGGATAATTTTGATTAAAATAAGCGGAAAGCCCTCTTTTGAAAGTGGGTAAAAGGAATAAGCTTAAGAATGGATATTTTAAAAATTTGCTCGCCTGAAAATATCCAGGGATAGGCTAACTGAGTGCATCATGCTCCAAGGTGTAGCGAACAAGCTCAGCCGTATTTTTGACGCCTACCTTTCGTAAAATGTTCGCACGATGGTTTTCTACGGTACGCACACTAATCTCTAGTTTATCGGCAATGTTGGCGTTACTTATGCCATCAATCACCTGCGCCAGAATCTCTTTTTCCCTCTTGGTAAGGGAACGGCCAGACTCACCAACCCTGACCTGGCGTATGTTCTTATTTTCAATAAATGCCTTAATGATCAGGTCAGCAATTTTCTTATCATAATAAATATCTCCTTTGTGAATGGCATTGATGGCATCCACCAGCACATTGACAGATACGTCTTTAGGAAGATAACCATTCGCACCGTACTCTATAGCCTGCAGTGCATAATGTTCTTCAATGTACATGCTTAGAAAGAGAAACTTTAAATCTTGGTATTGTTTCTTTACTATTTTGAGAAGCTCCAGTCCATCTTGTCTGGGCAAAGAAATATCAGAAATAATCAAACTAACATCAGGATCACGCTTCAATATCGTCAGTGCCTCGGATACACTGGACGCTTCTTCTGTAATTTTGATGAACGGATTATTTTGTAACATCAATTTGATACCATCACGAATGATTTGATGGTCATCTACTAACAGGATATTAATTTTATCCATTTAAAAATAGTAAATATGAATTTTAAATATTTTATTTTCCCTCAAGTCACTCCTTTCATCTTGTTGACATGCAATGAGATACAAAGACTATTTGAAAAAATTATTCCCTGAGCTATTAAGGTCATTGCCGAACCAATAAAATAAGCCTAATAACTTTTATTAATCCAAATATTAAAAAAAACCAACTTAACTTAAGTAATTCGGCAATTGTTATCAGCTTAACCATGCTTTTACATAAGTTCATTTAGTCAAGTACGAATACCTATGTGCTATTGGTTTTTAAGAAACGAAAATTATTTATTCATTTAGATTTTTTTTGTCTTTAACAAGTAAAAAAGTCCTACAGAGACTTAACTTTATCACACTTAACACTTTTCGTTAATTTTGTTTAACCTTTGTCTGGAAAAAGTGAACTTAGTGTAAAATTAACAACTTCTTAAAGGAATTCAGCTTTTTTTAAAACATTTCAAGCCATTAAATTGCAAGTCACGATTAGTCTTTTGAATTTTGTGCATTCAAAAACTGCTTTTGGTAAAAGGCAGCAATTATTGAGTAATTAAATCATTTGTTATGGATATTGGAGCTATTGATCAAGCCTTAGTGGAAATCGTTGAGAAAAAGAATACACTAAGTCATTTAAATTATAACGACAAAAATTATGACCAAATAGAAGAAGAACTACACGATCTGGAAGATGATTTTGTAGAGAAATATGGAGATTATCTGGAAGAAATACTAGCCGATGTGCACGATGAGCTTTGCCCAGACAATGATATTCTACTTCCTATCGCTTATTTGGCGAATAAATATACCACCAAGGAAGAAAACGGGATTGTCACCTACCATGCGGCCGATGGAGGCGTGTTGGTAGATGTAGATGAGTACCCTGATAAACTTACCCGGCTGGTATTGGTGCCCAAACCCATCCGCCTCATGCTTCAGATTGGCAACAAACAGGAAGAGCAAGTCTGGATTGCAAAGTAGAGAATTTAAAGCCAGCAATGATGCTGGTTTTTTTTTGGTATTTATTTCCCAGCAAAATTCCGGCAATTCTTTCTGAGAAAGAACTTATTACAAGCTTTTATCATTTTATCTCTGCGTATTGCGCAATTATAAGCTACACACAAAACAATAACATAAATGAGATATATATCAGCAGTCCTACTTGCCCTATTTACCACAGGTTTTGCCTGGGCACAGGAAGGTTACCAGGGTAAATTTGAGCAGTTAGGCACTACACTTCCTACCCCTAATGAGTACCGCAATGCTTCCGGTGCTCCCGGCTACAAATACTGGCAACAGCAGGCAGATTATGACATTCAGGTGGAACTGAATGATGATAATCAATCGGTGACCGGAACGGAAAAAATCACTTATCATAATAATTCCCCCGAACCGCTGACCTATCTCTGGCTTCAGCTTGACCAGAATATGCGGGCAAAAGATTCCAATACGCCTATCACTGAGCAAAGTGCCGTTAAAGATTCTTTGTCAGCCCGTGTTTTTCAAAAATATGTGATGTACGACGATGATTTTGAGGGTGGTTTCAACATCAAATCGGTGACCGACGAGGGCGAGAAACCGCTAACATACATCATCAACAAAACGATGATGAAAGTCAACCTGCCCCAAGCCCTCAATCCGGGAGAGGACTTTAGCTTTCATGTAAGCTGGTCGTATAACATCAATGACCGTATGCAGGATGGTGGCCGCTCAGGCTACGAATATTTCCCTGCTGATGACAATTACCTTTATACCATTGCCCAGTTTTACCCGCGCATGGTCAGGTATGACGATGTAAACGGCTGGCAAAACAAACAATTTCTGGGAAGTGGGGAGTTCACCCTTTCTTTTGGCGATTTCAGGGTAGCGATCACTGTTCCTGAAGACCATATCATTGCTGCTACCGGTGAGCTACAAAATGCCAAAGATGTGCTGACGACGGAGCAAAGCAAAAGATTAGATCAGGCAGAAAAAGAGTTTGTTAAGCCGGTGATGATTGTCACTGAAGCGGAAGCCAGTGAAAACGAAAAAACCAAAGCTTCCGGCAAAAAGACCTGGATTTTCAATGCTGACCGGGTGCGTGACTTTGCTTTTGCTTCTTCCCGTAAGTTTATCTGGGACGCGATGGCGGTTAAGATCAATGATAACCAGCCGATGGCGATGTCCTTTT
>JBBSOG010000278.1:0-8176 GCA_038259985.1 Cytophagales bacterium | reverse complement strand
TAGATAATCATCCATAAAGCAATATATTGCAATAGTATAGTCTGTCATCGTTTTGTTGAGTTGAAGCTTGAAAACTTCACCCTAACATACTTTTGATAGACTATGCTTCATTTATCAGAATATTCCGCAACTTGAGTTAAATAGGTTGACAGGTTGAGGTTAAAACTTTAAAGACTTAAGTGATTAATAACCAGTAAATTATTTTTTGTAAAAAACGAAATCAAATGGTGTCGTGATGCTTACTCAACCCAGCAAGTAGAATTCGGCAACAACAAGTAAATAATTATTTTTTATGGAGAACCTATCTTCTTCCATTTTGCAGAAGATCGTCCCGTTAAGACATGAATTACATCAGCACCCCGAGCTTTCCGGCCAGGAAATGAACACGGCTGATACCATCCTTAATTTTTTAGAACCCACCCAAGCTGATTTAGTACATAAAAATGTAGGTGGACACGGGTTAATATTTACCTACGAAAGCGGACAGCCGGGTCCACACCTGATGTTCCGGGCTGAACTGGATGCGCTGCGCATAGAAGAACGCAGTGTGCTTGATTATCGCTCCCGTTTTCTGGAGCGTGGCCACCTCTGTGGTCATGACGGGCATATGTCAATACTTGCAGGATTAGGGCATTATTTTGGAGATAAGAGGCCAGTAAAAGGAAAAGTTAGTCTGCTTTTTCAGCCAGCGGAAGAAACGGGCGAAGGAGGTTTGCAGGTGATAGAAAGCGAAGCATGGAAAGGAAATCAACCTGATTATTTGTTTGCTTTGCACAACCTGCCAGGCTTTCCACTACAGCAGGTATTGATAAAACCGGGAATATTTGCTGCGGCATCTCAGGGACTGAGTGCGCACTTGCGGGGCACTACTTCCCATGCTGCACGTCCTGAACAAGCAAAAAGCCCTGCTTTGGTTTTAAGCCAGGCAATTCAGGACTTGCACGGTTTTAATCCTGATGATCCATTGTATGAAGATTTTGTGCTACTCACCGTGGTGTATGCTTTGCTGGGGACGCCAAATTTTGGTATTACCCCTGGTTCGGCTGAGTTAGGGGTCACCTTAAGAAGCTTTAGAAACGAAGATATGAGCCAGCTTCAGCAATGGGTAGAAGAAGTTGTTGCTCAAAAAGCTAAGCAAGCAGATTTATCCTATGATTTTCAGTACGCTGAGGTTTTCCCCGCTACTATTAATCATCCTGAAGCCTACCAAATGCTGCTGGACACAATGAACACCCTTGATGTAGGTTATCAAATACTGGAAGAACCTTTTCGCTGGTCCGAGGATTTTGGTTACTATACCCGGGATTGCAAAACCTGCTTTTTTGGACTGGGTGCCGGAGAATACAGGCCTGATTTGCATCACGAAAATTACGATTTTCCCGATGAGATTATGGCTACCGGCTTAGAGGTCTTTTTGGGAATTGCCCGGCAAATTTTAGGTTGACGCAATCATCAAGCATGCTTATCTAGGCATTAAAGCGTAAGTTTGTGTATATCTTATCATCATGCCTTATGCTTCAAGCATTCTACATAAATATTAAAAATGAAGTCTTAAAGTTTGAAATGCTGCATCCATATCTTTTTGCGGCTATCGCATTTGCATTGTCAATATTTCTTGGATTGGTTTTGCGAAGTTTATTTATCAGGTCACTAAAAAAGTACCACCGGGTCAAGCCAAGCATTGTCATTGACTCACTGCTCAAAAACCTTACGGTAAGGACCAGGATATTCTTCCCCCTGCTGGTATTTCTGTTTGCCCAGCCACTCATTACTTTTCCTGATGAAACCTCAGACCTGGTTTTATACAAAGTAACCCAAACGATGGTGATCTTGAGTTTCGGATGGGTGCTTTTGCGGATGATCAGGGTGGTGGAAGATGTTGTATACGAACACTACAGCGTTCAACGCCATGACACTTTCAAAAGCAGAAAGATTCAGACACAGCTTCAGTTCACCCGCAGAATACTTGTGGTAGTAATTGTTGTTTTAGTGATATCTGCCATTTTGCTCACTTTCAAGGAAGTACGCACAGTAGGAAAAACGCTCATCACTTCCGCCGGTGTGGCAGGGATCATTGTAGGTTTTGCCGCACAAAAATCATTGGCTAATTTACTGGCCGGTTTACAAATCGCGATTACCCAGCCTATCAAACTGGACGACGCGGTGATCGTGGAAGGGGAGTGGGGAAATATTGAAGAAATTACGCTTACCTATGTGGTAGTCATGTTGTGGGACAAGCGGCGGATGATATTACCGATCAACTATTTCATTGAAAAGCCTTTCCAGAACTGGACACGCACTTCTTCTGAACTTGTTGGGCCTATCATTCTGTACCTGGATTATAGCTTGCCCCTGGAAGCGATGAGAAAAGCGCTAGACCAAATTCTTGCCGGGGAAAGCCTGTGGAACAAAAAAGTAAAAGCGGTGCAGGTTGTTGACAGCACGGAGAAATGTATGGTGGTTAGGGTCCTGGTCAGTGCCGGTAATGCTTCAGAAGCCTGGGACTTGCGCTGTAGTGTCAGGGAAAAATTGATAACTTACGTCCAGAACAACTATCCTGAAGCACTACCTAAGCATAGGATGTTTTTGGAAGAAAATCCAAGCATTCAATTAACAGAAAACTAACAAAAGCTTGAAAACAAGTCTATCCGCTGAGCTGAGCACCAAAGAGCGCCTGTACCACATCATCTTTGAATCGGATACGCCTCCCGGTAAAGCCTTTGATGTGGCATTGCTCATTGCCATCCTATTAAGTGTGCTCACGGTGATGTTGGAGAGCGTGGGGAGTATTGCCAGGCAGCATGGACCACTCGTACGCACATTTGAGTGGATTTTTACATTCATGTTTACCATTGAATATATACTCAGGATTTATTGTGCCCGAAAACGCCTGGGATATGTGCTGAGTTTTTACGGAATTGTTGACCTGATATCCATCGTTCCCACTTATTTAAGCCTGATTATCGTGGGTTCCCAATATGTATTGATGATCCGTATCCTGAGGTTGCTTAGGGTTTTCAGGGTACTGAAGTTATATCACTTTCTGGGGGAAGCGCAAGTCTTAGGCCGGGCATTAAGGCAAAGTGCGGCCAAAATCACGGTTTTCATTGGTACGGTAGTCACTATGGTTTTTATCGTAGGTTCATTGATGTATTTGATTGAAGGGCCGGAAAATGGTTTCACCAGTATTCCGGTAAGTATTTATTGGGCTATTGTTACCCTAACCACGGTAGGCTATGGAGACATAGCCCCACAAACCGTTGCCGGTCAAACATTGGCCTCGGTAGTCATGATTTTAGGGTACGGCATTATTGCGGTGCCCACCGGCATTGTCTCGGTAGAAATCTCTAAAGCAGAGTCCAAAAAGAAAGAGGAGAAAAGCAAAGTTAAGCTAGATCCAATGCGGATGCAAAACTGCAATCCGCAAAAATTAACCTGGAAAAAAATCATTCCTAAACATCTTTGATAAAAAAAATTCTTGCCCCTTTCGCATATTTTGAACTAATTCGTTGTATTCACTATTTAGTTTATTAAATTTAAAGCTTTTAAGCAATCTCTAACAAAATGTATGTACTAAGCACATACCGTTTCCTTTCTCTATTACTTTTTACCTTCAGGTCAAGCGGGAAGCCGCATTATAGGCCCAGCAGGGTCTAATTAATTTGCGACACCTATGCGGTGACGTTTCTTCCGGTTTTTTTTAATCTCTCGCAAACAATCCTTATCATTTTGAATGTCAATGAATATTATCGTTCAAGTTGCTACTGAAGAGCATACTCAATTTGCTGAAACCATCAGCGTTATGATTGAAGATGCTGCCCAAAAAAGGGGCACGGGGATATCCAAACGCCCTCCCGAATACATTCGGCGTAAAATCATGGAAGGCAAGGCTATTATTGCCCTGGAGCAAAACACGGTAGCAGGATTCTGCTACATTGAAACGTGGGGACATAATAAGTACATTGCCAACTCAGGTTTGATCGTCAACGAAGATTATCGCAAACACGGACTGGCTACCAAAATCAAGAAGGCCGCTTTCAAATTGTCCCGCAAAAAATACCCTGACGCTAAGCTATTTGGCATTACCACCAGCTTAGCGGTCATGAAAATCAATTCTGATCTGGGTTATCGTCCGGTAACTTTTTCCGAGTTGACCACCGATGAAGAATTCTGGAAAGGTTGTCAGAGCTGTCGCAATTTTGACATTCTCACCCGTAACAATCAGTCCAATTGTTTGTGTACTGCTATGCTGCTTGACCCTAATCCCAAAGCTTCTGAAAAGAGTGCAGTCAAATCCCGCTTGAATGTAAGGGAGCACATTAAAAAATATGAGCGCTGGCTTAGATTGAAGCAACACTCCTTTTTAAAAAAATACACCCAGAAAAAAGTTCTCGTTAGTTAAACTTATACCTTAATAATGTCTATAGAAAAAGCTGAAAATCAAGTAAATAACAAAAAATTAGTCCTTGCTTTCAGTGGTGGGCTAGATACGTCTTACTGTGTCAAATACCTGGCAGAACAAGGCTATGATGTCCACTCGGTCATTGTGAATACCGGGGGGTTTTCTAAAGAGGAGTTACAAGAAATTGCCCAAAAAGCAGCCATGCTTGAGGTAAGTCACCACACGGTGTTAGATGAAACGGCCCACTTTTATCAGAAATGCCTCCGTTACCTGATCTACGGCAATGTGCTGAGAAACAATACGTACCCGTTATCAGTGTCAGCGGAAAGGGTTTTTCAGGCGATGGCCATCGTAGCACACGCTAAAGAGATTGGTGCCCAATTTATTGCTCATGGAAGTACGGGTGCTGGCAACGATCAAGTACGTTTTGATCTGATATTCAGCATTTTAGCCCCGGAAATCTCCATCATTACCCCGATACGGGATCAGCGTTTATCCCGTCAGGAAGAAGTAGCCTATTTGCAGTCTAAAGGGATAGAGGTCAATTGGGAGAAAGCAAAATACTCTATCAATAAAGGCTTATGGGGAACCAGTGTGGGTGGCCAGGAAACGCTGACTTCCAATCAGTCACTACCGGAAGAAGCTTATCCCAGCCAGCTACAGGAGCAAACGCCTGTCTCAGTAAAACTCAAATTTGAGCAAGGAGAACTAAATGGAATTGATGGACATCAATTTGGCAACCCGGTGGAAGCCATTCTCAAATTGCAGGAACTAGCCACCCCTTATGCCATTGGCCGTGATATTCACGTGGGAGATACAATCATTGGCATTAAAGGCAGGGTAGGTTTTGAAGCCGCTGCGCCTTTAATTATTATCAAAGCGCATCATCTGCTGGAAAAACATACCCTGGCCAAATGGCAACAGTACTGGAAAGAGCAACTGGCCAACTGGTACGGCATGATGCTGCACGAAGGCCAGTACCTGGACCCAGTGATGCGGGACATGGAAGCCTTCATGGAACACTCTCAAAAGCGCGTAACCGGCACTGTAGAAGTGAAGCTTTTGCCCTATCGTTTTGAACTGATAGGCATAGAATCCGAGTACGATCTGATGGCTTCTAAATATGGCCAGTACGGAGAAATGAACCTGGCCTGGAGTGGCGAAGATGTGAAAGGCTTTACCAAGATATTATCCAACCAAAACAAAATCTACCACGGGTATCAGCATGAAGAAAATTAGAGCAGGCATTGTCGGTGGGGCTGGTTATACTGCGGGTGAATTGGTTCGTTTACTGATTTTCCACCCGGAAGTAGAGCTCGCTTTTGTCCACAGTAAAAGCAACGCTGGCAAACCTCTTCATGCAGTACACACTGATCTGCTGGGAGATGTTCACTTAAGCTTCACTGATCAATTAAATTATGACATAGATGTCCTATTCCTTTGTGTAGGACACGGAGAAGCAAAGGTATTTTGGCAAGAAAATCAAGTGCCCGATGCAGTAAAAGTGATTGATCTCAGCCAGGATTTTAGGTTGGAGGCTGATGATCATGATTTTGTATATGGACTCCCTGAGATTAACAAAAGTAAGATCAGGGAAGCTAATCATATTGCCAATCCCGGCTGTTTTGCGACTTGTTTACAGCTCGGAATTTTACCTCTGGCCCAGGCTGGGTTGCTCCAAGATGATGTACATATCAACGCCATCACCGGTTCCACCGGGGCAGGGCAAAAGCCATCAGCGACTTCCCATTTCAGTTGGCGGAACAATAATATATCTGTTTACAAAGCTTTTGAACACCAGCATCTCAGGGAAATCAAGCAAAGTGTACACGGATTACAGGCAGACTACCAAGGCCAACTGATGTTTTTGCCGATGAGAGGTGATTTTACCCGGGGAATCTATGCCTCCATGTATACCAAAGTAGCCCAGCCCTTTGAAGCTATTCAGAACGTATACCGTACATTTTATACGGATGCGCCTTTTGTACATATCTCAGAAGAAAATCCCCATCTGAAACAGGTAGTGAATACCAATAAAGGGATTATTTATTTGGAACAACACGATGACACGCTGCTGATCATCAGCATGATAGATAACCTGCTCAAAGGCGCTTCCGGGCAGGCAGTACACAATATGAACCTGATGTTTGGGCTGGAAGAAACCTGTGGCTTGCAACTGAAAGCTAGCTATTTCTAGACTATAATAAACGAAAAGATGAGCAAAAAAATAGCTATACTGGGAGGAGGAAATCTGGGACAATCCATCGCTCTGGGACTACAAAGTACGGGAGCATATCAAAAAGGGGATATTATTGTGACCCGCCGAAAGCTGCATGACGTAGAAGAACTTCAGCAAAAAGGGATAGAAGTGATCACCGACAATTCGGCAGCAGTCAGTAAGGCTTCATTGATTCTGTTGTGTGTACAGCCCAAACAACTTCATGCCCTGCTAGACGAAGTCAAAGCGGTCCTGAACGCTCCCCAGCATGTGCTGATCTCAACAATTACCGGAGTAGCGATAGAACAAATTGAAGCAAAGGTGGGTGACAACTTCCCCATCATCCGTGCGATGCCCAACACGGCGATTGCCATACGGGAATCTATGACCTGCCTGGCTACCCGAAAGGCCAATGAAAACCAGTTAGAGCAGGTAAAGGCCATTTTTGATGTGATGGGACGCACTTTGGTGATTGAAGAAGAACTCATGGCAGCAGCCACCGTATTGGGTGCCAGCGGAATTGCCTTTGCCTTGCGCTTCATCCGGGCGGCTGCCCAGGGTGGTATTGAAATGGGCTTTGACGCGGAAGAGGCCCAAGCCATTGCCATGCAAACCTGCCGGGGCGCAGCTTCCCTCTTGATTGAAAGTGGCCGGCATCCCGAAGCAGAAATTGACCGGGTGACTACCCCACGGGGCTGTACCATTGCCGGACTCAACGAAATGGAACACAACGGCCTGAGTTCCGCCCTCATCAAAGGCATCGTCGCCTCCCATAATAAGATTGCCAATATCAAGAAGCAGGTTTCTTAATCGCTTAAAGTTTAAAATTTGCTGTAACCGCTGATGAAATACTTTGCGTTCTTGGCGGTTTTCCTTCGCGTGCTTTGCGTGGAATTTGCTTTGCGTGGAATTTGTCTTCAGTATACTTGCCCAATATTAATATAGCCAGGTTCATCAATTATAACAATTTCATTTCTATGATGGAACCAAATGTTGTAGCAACTTTTGAGGTTCATATCTTCGCTTGCTTCATTTAAGTTCAAAGTGAATACTTCACTTTTTATTCTCCCTCAAGCAAGCATTTCAATCCTATCAGAGAAAATATAGATAATTTTAAGAAAATTGGATTTAATGTGCCATTTATGCAGGAAGGATTAACCGGATTACGTATTTTGTGAGTATATTCAGCGACAAATATATCTCATACTAGCTGACATTTTTTCAATGATGTATCCCTTATGTAAAACCCTGCTAGAGGCGTCCAAGAAATTTATTAATCCATCAGTATAGTAAGTAAAAGCATTGCTGCTCATTTATTTATCAATTATATCATTCACTATTTACGCTGCACACTAACTTATATTTTAACATGAAAATCCATTTTGCCTTTTTGTTTCTCGCTATCACTTTACTGTTTTTCAAGTTCGGCATATCGTCAGAACCTAACCCATCAGTAAGCCAGATGAACCCTAACTTCATAGACAAAGTACAGGTCATTCCTCATGAAGATCAACATAAAGTAGATATCATGATGGGCGATGAACTTTTTACATCCT
>JBBSOG010000277.1:0-8176 GCA_038259985.1 Cytophagales bacterium | reverse complement strand
GATCGGTTTCCGGTAGCTGCCAGACAAGCCTCTTTGATAGCCTCCGTAAAAGTAGGATGGGCATGCGACATGCGGGCAATATCTTCAGCAGAAGCCCGGTACTCCATTGCTACCACAGCTTCGGCAATCATATCCGCTGCCCGTGGGCCAATGATGTGTACCCCTAGGATTTCATCAGTTGCCTCATCAGCCAATACTTTGACTACCCCTTCAATGTCCATACTGGCGCGGGCACGGCCCAGGGCTTTGAAAGGAAAGCTGCCTGATTTATAGTTCTTTTTATCAGCTTTGAGTTGTTCTTCGGTATAGCCTACGCTGGCGGCTTCCGGCCAGGTGTAGATGACACTGGGAATCAACAGATAATTAAGATGGGGTTTTTGCCCGGCCAGAGATTCGGCAACATATACCCCTTCTTCCTCCGCTTTGTGGGCAAGCATTGGGCCTTTATCAATCACATCGCCAATGGCAAAAATATTATCCACTTTGGTTTTAAGATGCTCATCTACCGCTATTTTGCCCTGCTTATTTACTTCTATGCCTATATTTTCCAAGCCCAGCCCCTCGGTGTAGGCACGACGGCCTACGCATACCAGGCAGATATCGCCCTTTACTTCTATTTCCTCTCCTTTGCTATCTTCGGCTTTTACCACTACCTCTTTGCCGGTGTTCTCCACCGCAGTGACTTTATGACTGAGTTTAAAGTCAAAGTCCAGCTTCTTGAGGCTTTTCATCAGTTCTTTAGACAACGTAGAATCAACCAACGGGGCAATACGCTTCTCGTATTCCAGTACAGTCACCTTGGCGCCGATGCGGGCATATACCGAACCCAGTTCCAGGCCAATGTAGCCCCCTCCGATGATAATTAGGTGCTTGGGCACTTGCTTGAGTTCCAGCGCTTCGGTGCTGGTGATGACCCTCTCTTTGTCAATCTTGATAAAGGGCAAAGTAGAAGGCTTGGAGCCGGTGGCAATGATGACATTTTTGGTGGTGAAATTCGTTTCTTTGTCATCCTTTCCTTTGACGACAATGGTGTTTTTGTCTTTGAAAGAACCCATTCCCGTATGCACGGTGATTTTGTTTTTCTTCATCAGAAAAGCTACGCCTTCTACCGTTTGCTCTACCACGCCACTTTTGCGTTTGATCATCTGGGGCAGGTCAACCTTCAGGTTAGTTAACTTGATACCATGCTCCTTAAAGTTAGCTTTTGCATTGTGAAAATGCTCAGATGAATCTAACAATGCTTTGGAGGGGATGCAGCCTACATTCAGGCAGGTACCTCCCAGTGCTTCATATTTTTCAACGATGGCGGTTTTCATCCCTAATTGAGCGCAGCGGATGGCTGCCACATATCCTCCGGGACCCGAGCCAATTACCGTGATATCAAAATCCATAAGTGAGTGTTAGTTATAAAAATGATTGGTTAAGATTGATCTTATTAAACGGTGTAAAGTTACGGTGATTACAAAGATTTACAAGGAAATAGTGAGCGCTGTAAGTTTATAGTAACCACAGACAATAAAAAAGACTGCCAAAAACAGGCAGTCTTCGACATCATGTTTTTTCTGTTATCAGATTCCCAATAATAGACGAGAGGGGTCTTCTATCAATTCTTTGATTCTATATAAGAAGCTTACAGATTCACGCCCATCAACCACTCTATGGTCGTAGGAGAGTGCGACATACATGATGGGACGAATTTCTACCTGACCGTTGATCGCCACCGGGCGCTCTACGATGTTGTGCATGCCCAGAATAGCCGACTGTGGCTGATTAATGATAGGCGTAGATAACATAGAACCAAAAATACCGCCATTGGTGATGGTAAAGGTTCCGCCCGTCATTTCATCTATGCTAAGCTTTCCTTCTCTTGCCTTGACAGCCAGTCTTACTACTTCTTTTTCTACCTGGTCAAAACTCATGGTTTCGGCATCGCGGATCACCGGTACTACCAAGCCCTTTGGACTTGACACCGCGATAGAGACATCACAGTAATCATTGAAAACCAACTCTTCCCCATCAATAAATGCATTGACTGCGGGCCACTCTTTCAGGGCCATACAAGCGGCTTTGGTAAAGAAAGACATAAAGCCCAGGTTGACTTCATACTTTTCTTTGAACGCTTCTTTATACTTCTTTCGCAAATCCATCACCGGCTTCATGTCTACTTCGTTGAAAGTAGTGAGCATGGCTGTCTCGTTCTTGGCAGCCACCAGGCGACGGCTGATGGTTTTACGTAGGCTAGTCATTTTTTCACGGCGCTGTTCTCTGTCTTTATCTCCCGCGCTTTGCTGTTTAGCTTCAACAGGTTTTTCCTCCGCTTTTTTACTTTCAGGCTGAGGGACTTGCTTAGCGGCAGGAGCAGATTTCTGGGCCTTCTCGGCATCTTCTTTGGTGATGCGGCCATCTACGCCGGAGCCTTTCACCTGCTTGGCATCCATTCCTTTTTCTGCCAGTATTTTGGAAGCCGCTGGTGAGGCATGGCCGGTGGCATAAGTTTCCCGTCCGTTGTTTTTTGCCCCTGAATCTGTCTTAGTGGTAGAAGTGTCTCCTTCATCGGAACTTTGGTCTTCATCATCAGAAGATGCGGCCTGGCCATTAGTTTCAATTACGCAGGCCAAAGTACCGATCTCTAAAGTTTCACCAGCTTCGGCTTTGATGCGCAAGATCCCGGAGGCTTCAGCAGTAAGCTCAAAAGTAGCTTTGTCGGATTCAATCTCAGCAATCACTTCATCCATTTCCACCTGATCCCCATCACTTTTGAGCCATTCGGAAATGGTGACTTCGGTGATGGATTCACCTACAGTAGGGATTTTCATTTCAATAGTTTTCCCTTCACCCGGACTACTGTTATCGGCAGGTTTTTTATCAGCTTTTTTTACTTCTTGCTTATCTTTAGAAGAAGTGCTTTCATCCTTTTTATCAACTTTTTCCTCGGTATCCTGCGGCTTATCTTCTTTCTCAGCAGCCTGCCCATTTTCGGCGGAAGTGTCTATCTCACAGATGACGGTGCCGATTTCCACCGTCTCTCCTGCTTCCGTTTTGATGTGGAGAATGCCTGCCTGCTCTGCGTTTAGCTCAAAAGTAGCCTTGTCAGATTCTAGTTCGGCAATCACTTCGTCCATTTCAACGTATTCCCCTTCCTTTTTTGTCCATTCGGCAATGGTAACCTCAGTAATAGATTCGCCAACGGTAGGAACTTTGATTTCTAAGCTCATATGATGTTGATTATAATATTATTTTAATGATAAGCTCGCGCTTGCTTACGCAAACGCTTTGTTTAAGATTTCCGCTTGCTCTTTGGCATGTAGTTTACCATAGCCGGTAGCAGGCGAAGCCGCTGCTCTCCGGGAGATAATCTCCATCTCCACCTGACGGTAAGTCCTGAGCATAAAAGCCCAATAACCCATATTCTCAGGTTCTTCCTGTACCCAACATATTTTAGCCCCTTTGTATTTCGTTAGTTCCTTGGTGACCTGTTTTTCAGGAAAAGGATGTAACTGCTCAATCCTGATGATCGCAACATCTTTACGCTTTTCTTCTTCTCTTTTCTCAATCAGATCATAATATATCTTTCCGGAGCAAAGAAGCACCTTCTTTACAGATTTTTGCGGCGATGCGGTAGTATCACCTATGACTTCTCTAAACCTACCTTCCGTAAATTCCTCAATCGGCGAAACTACTTTAGGATGGCGGAACAATGACTTGGGAGACATGACGATTAGCGGCTTACGGAAAGGCCAGGCTATTTGTCTGCGCAAGGCATGGAAGAAGTTAGAAGGTTCAGTAATATTAGCCACGATGATGTTGTAGTCAGCGCTTAGCTGAAGATATCTTTCCGGACGGGCATTGGAGTGTTCAGGACCTTGGCCTTCATAACCGTGGGGCAGTAACATGACTAAGCCACTCATTCTACGCCATTTGGTCTCGGAAGTAGTGATAAACTGGTCTATCATCACCTGTGCCCCGTTGGCGAAGTCACCAAACTGGGCTTCCCATATTACCAAAGCCCTTGGATTGGCCATCGCATAGCCAAATTCAAATCCCAGGGCACCATATTCGGACAAAAGAGAGTTATAAATTCTAAACTTCTCTTGTTTGTCGTCTATATGATTTAAATTAGTATAAGGCTCATTGCTCTCAGCATCATGGATTACGGCATGGCGGTGGGAGAATGTACCCCGCTCCGTATCCTGTCCGGCAAGTCGTACAATTTTGCCTTCCATGACGATAGATCCATAAGCCATAAGTTCGGCCGCTGCCCAGTTAAGCTGTTTTTGCTTAAAGAACATGTCTTTTCTTTGCTTAAACTGCTTCTCAATTTGCTTGATAGGCTTAAATCCTTTGGGTAGTGTAGTAAGTGCTTTGGCTACCTTATCGATTGTTTCCAGGTCGATTCCAGTTTCAGGGGATTGGTCAAAGTCTTCTGGTTTGGATTTACGCATGTCTTTCCAATCCATTTCGAGGGGCTGGTATTCATAAGGCAAAGGATTTTGCTTTACCAGGTTCAACCTGTCTTGCAGTAGACTTCTGAAGTCCTTATCCATGTTCTGCGCCAGCTCAGCATCTACATCACCGCGCTCGATCAGTTTTTTGTTGTAGACTTCCCTAGGGTTAGGATGCTTGGAGATAAGATTGTATAGAGAAGGTTGGGTAAATTTAGGTTCATCGCTTTCGTTATGACCGTGGCGACGATAGCAAACCATATCAATAAAGATGTCTTTGTGAAACTTTTGGCGAAATTCTACCGCTAGTTTCACACAATAGAGCACTGCTTCAGGATCGTCACCATTTACGTGCAAGACCGGTGAGTCAATAACTTTGGCAACATCCGAGGAATAAATACTTGAGCGGGCATCATCAAAGTCAGTGGTAAAACCTACCTGATTATTGATAATAAAATGTATAGTTCCGCCAGTGTGATAACCTTCCAACTGAGACATCTGCGCCACTTCGTATACAACGCCCTGACCAGCCAGGGCGGCATCTCCGTGCAGGAGAATGGGGAGAACCTTATCGTAGTCATTGTTGTATTGATGATCTGCTTTGGCACGAATAAAACCCTCTACTACCGGGTCTACCGCTTCCAGATGGGATGGATTAGGAGCTAATTTTACATTTACTTTCTTACCGGAAGGTGTTGTAATCTCGCTAGAGTACCCAAGGTGGTACTTTACGTCACCGTCGCCGTGGGCAAGTTCAGGCTCGGCAGTACCTTCAAATTCATTGAAGATCTGCTCATAGGTCTTGCCCATAATGTTAGCCAACACATTGAGGCGGCCCCGGTGTGCCATGCCAATCATCACTTCCTCTGTCCCGTGTGCTGCCGCGTGGTTGATAATTCCATCCAGTGCGGGAATAGTTGTTTCACCTCCCTCAAGTGAAAAGCGCTTCTGTCCCAGGTATTTGGTGTGCAAAAAGTTCTCAAAAACAACGGCTTCATTAAGCTTACTCAGAATACGTTCTTTCTCCTCGTGACTAGAATTATAAGTTAGAATAGTAGTTTCCGCTTTCTGTTTAACCCATTCCATCGTCTCCTTATCGCGAATGTAAGTGTACTCAAAACCTATGTCTCCTACATAAATTTTACGAAGGGTTTCTATAATTTCGCGAAGGGGGGCTTTACCAATGCCGATTTCCTTTCCCGCTTCAAAGGCTACATCCAGGTCAGCTTCTGTAAGACCAAAATGTTCCATACCAAGCTGGGCGTTGCGGTCGCGCCTCTTCCTCACAGGATTGGTGGTAGATTCCAGATGTCCTCTTCGGCGGTAATTACGGATTAACCTTAGAATTTTAGCTTCCCTCACGTCAATTTCCCCATCAACTACTGCTGCTTCTAAAGCGGATTCAGCATTTCCACTTCCGGTTCCATTAAATCGCTCTTGAGAAAAATTATATCCTTCAAAAAATTTCTGCCAACTTTCATCCACTGATGAAGGATCTTGCTGAAAAGATTTGTAGAGATCATCTATGTATCCTACGTCAGCATTTGAGATATAAGAATATTTATCCATACTTCTTTAGAGATTATTTTCACACTAAACAAATATAGAAATACATCATATAATAGTAAAATCGTATATTCGTTTAGGCAAATAAGATTGAGTAACAGTATATTAAACAAAAGTGAATGTAAACATTTATAGAAGAAAATTTTCTTATTGTGGGGAAAGATGAATTTGATAAAGCGAGGAAGAGGAAATTAAAAATTGATAATGTAGACATGAATAAAACCACATTACATAACTAAATAATTATAAAGATCAAAAGCTTTTTTTTGCCCTCCCTAATTCAGCACTAATAAAAGTTGTAAGTTAAGGTACAAAAAAGTAAATTGAAATCTACAAAAAACATAATAAAGGGATCTAAGGGATGTTTAGATAAAAACAAAAGAGACAGAATATAGTGTAAGAAATAGAATTAAATGATATTTTTAAAAACACGATATAATGGTCGGTATTTTCGTTCCTACCATATAAATTTGTCAAAAAGAAACACTTTTTATTGTCAAATAGTATAAAACAGCAAAAATTAAAGATATTTTGAGAAGTAATCCTATTCTA
Organism: Cytophagales bacterium; assembly: GCA_038259985.1. GTDB lineage: Bacteria > Bacteroidota > Bacteroidia > Cytophagales > Cyclobacteriaceae > Catalinimonas. The sequence goes on along the minus strand of JBBSOG010000277.1, from coordinate 1,616 downwards.
ATCAAGCTGATCGCACTCGTAGTACCAGTAGTGATTGTAGTTGCCGTATATCAAATATTTAGTATACATTCGGAATATTCGACCTCCGAGGTGGTTGTGCAACCAATAGATTCTTTGCAAAACGAGCCTGCCGAGGAAGTAATACCTTTAGAACCACAAATGCTATTTGGCCTTAATGTAGACACCCTACAAGTGGTGGAGGCAATGGTAGAGCCCAATCAATTCTTATCTCAGATTTTAACCCAATATAACATCTCACTTGGGCTGATTGATAAACTTGCCAAAGCTTCCCGGGAGGTTTTTGACGTGAGGAAAATCAGGGCCAACCGAAACTACACGCTGCTCTGCAGCAATGATTCCCTTAGCACTGCGCGCTATTTTATATATGAACCTTCTCGTACAGATTATGTAATCTACGAATTGTCGGATTCAATCCGGGTCTCTATGGGCCAGCATGCAGTAGATACTGTAACCAAAACTTTCGCGGGTGTCATTGATTATTCTATCTATCAAACCCTGAGCGATGCTGATGCGCCTACTGAACTGGTTAATGAGTTATCAGATGTATATGCCTGGCAGATAGACTTGTTTAAAGTACAGAAAGGCGATAAGTTTAAGATGATTTACGAGGAAATACAGATTAAGGGCGAGCGTGTTGGTGTTGGCCAAATCAAAGCTGCCCAGTTTGAGAGAGGGGATGAAGAATTCTATGCCTTCCAGTATGATCAAGGAGGAAAAGAAGATTATTTTGATGAAGAAGGAAACAGTTTAAAGAAGGCTTTCCTTAAGGCTCCGCTCAAATATTCCCGCATAAGTTCCAGGTTTTCTACCAGTCGCTTACATCCTGTATTGAAAGTAAAAAGAGCACATCATGGTATTGACTATGCAGCACCCAGAGGGACACCGATCAGAGCGGTGGGAGATGGGACTATTATCAAAGCTAATTATAGTGGTGGGGCAGGTAATTTTGTTAAAATTAAGCATAACAATACTTATACTACTGGGTACATGCACCTTTCAAAGTATGGGGAGGGAATCCGTGTGGGTAAGCTGGTGAAACAGGGTGATATCATTGGCTATGTAGGTAATACCGGCCTATCCACTGGCCCACATTTGTGCTATAGGTTTTGGAAAGACGGTCAGCCTGTAAATGCACTCAAGATAGAAATGCCCTCTTCTGAACCTATTACTGAGGAACATCGCGCAACATACGAAGTGCAAATGAAAGCATTGATGGAACATCTTTATGAAATTTCATACCCAGAGAGACAGTTTGTTTTAGCCAATGCAAAGACAAGTCTCAAAGTAGTAAATGTAGAAGAAAGACTATTATAGATTTGAGTAGTTGACGCTTTAGAAGCGATCTTTTTTAATTAAGACAAAATTCTTTTAATATTTGTTGAAACTTAAAAGGTGCCAACAATTTAGCCCAGAACCCAACAAAAAAAGCCACAACAATTTTTCGTCGTGGCTTCTGAAAAAAGGGAAATCAATTCAAAAACTCAAAAATTCCGGCCACGCCTTGTCCACCACCTACACAAGCAGTCACCATACCGTATTTTTCTTTCCTGCGACGCATCTCATTAATCAGTTGAATGGTTAATTTGGCTCCTGTG
>JBBSOG010000276.1:0-8229 GCA_038259985.1 Cytophagales bacterium | reverse complement strand
TCCATGAACTTGCCAAACAAGAAGGGGTAAGTAACTCTCAGGATAAGAGGTTTCAGCGGTATAGACAGATCGCTACCCTGGCGGATGGCAACCTGAACCAGGCACTGAAATTACTGAATGACGTGGAAGAGGATAACCATCAACTCTTTCGTGACTGGATGCGCCTGTGTTACACCAGAAACTATACCCAACTGGTAGGGATGATGGATCAAATACAGAAATTGGGTAAAGAAGCGCAAAAGGGCTTGATGCAGTATGGGCTGACGATGATGCGGGAGACACTTATGGCGATAGCAGCGGACAGCCTGGAATCAGGACAGGAAGGCGAAATAATGGCCAGTGAAAAACAGTTAATCCGAACACAAGGCGAGGAGTTAAAATTCGTTGCCAACTTCAGTAAAGTAATGAATTTTGAGAAAATAGAAAAGGTTTCTCAATTGCTTAACAATGGACATTATCATATAGAAAGAAATGCTAATCCAAAAATTGTTTTCCTTGATATTTCGTTGGAAATAGGACAACTGCTTAGAAAATAATAAGCGTAACATTTTATTAATCAAAATACCTAAGCGGATATGAAGCTAAAAATAGGTACCAGGGGAAGTAAGCTCGCTTTGTGGCAGGCTTATCACGTAGCTGACCTGCTCCGGAGAGGAGGTGTTGAAACCGAAATTGTAACTATTGATACCAAAGGGGACAAGAAACTGGACGTAACTATTGCTGAAATTGGGGAGAAAGGTGTTTTTACCTTGGAGATTGAGCAACAGCTCCATTCGGGTAAGATTGATATCGCGGTACACAGTGCTAAAGACATGCAATCAACATTGCCCCCTGAATTTGAATTGATTGCTTTTACGGAAAGAGAAAAAGTGAACGATGTACTGGTCAGTCACCAGCAAATTGACCTTGAAGATAAGCGAAGCCATTGGATAATCGGTACTTCCTCGGCCCGCAGAAAAGCCCTGCTAAAGCACTATTATCCTCATGTCAAAACTGTGGAAATTAGGGGCAATTTGCAGACAAGAGTCGCAAAAATGGAAGCAGGAGTATGCGATGCCATGCTTCTGGCTTATGCTGGCGTACATAGAATGGAATTTGATAAGATGATCATTCATCAGTTTGATACTTCAACATTTATTCCCGCAGTAGGGCAGGGGAGCATCGCAATTGAGGTGCTTTCCGGCATGGAGCCTGAAAAAAAGGGAAAGTTAAAGGCGTTGATTAACCATCCTGAAACCAACATACGGCTTCAGGCAGAGCGCGCTTTTTTGAAGACCTTGAGAGGGGGGTGCAGCATTCCTGTTTTCGCACTGGCTACGCTTAAGTCCGATCAGCTACACATGGAAGGTGGAATTGTGAGTTTGGATGGCCAACAAATCATCAAGGAAAATATGGAGGGAAAAATCGAGGATGCAAAAATGCTGGGCACCCAGCTTGCCCACCGTATATTAGTCGAAGGCGGGGATATCCTGCTTGAAAATATCAGAAAACAAATGAATATTTACTAAATTAGCTTTTCGAATAATTTTTATATCTGTTAGATGATTAAACAAGGCATTTTTTACATCTTCATATTGTGTTTGAGTCTGAGTGCCTGTAGCACTGAAAAAGATTACCTGGTTACTTTCCACACCCCTTACGGCGATATGCAGGCGGTGTTGTACGATAGTACGCCCCAGCATAAGAAAAACTTCATTAAACTTGCAGAAAGTGGTAAATATGACAGTACCATTTTTCACCGCGTCATTCAGGATTTTATGGTGCAAGGTGGAGATTTGACTACCAGCCCTACTTATAACGCTGATGAGGATTCCATAGATTATACCATCCCTGCCGAATTTGTAGATACACTTTTTCACAAAAAAGGGGCGCTCGCTGCCGCCCGGCAGGGGGATCAGAGAAATCCCGAACGGGCATCCAGCGGAAGCCAGTTTTATATTGTTGATGGCATGGTATCTTCCGAAGACGAACTTCTTACCGATATGAACAAGTTGGGCAAGGGAATACAGGACTTACTAAAGAATGAGGGTTACGATGATGTAAGGGAAGAACTTATCGGGCTGTACCAAAGTGGGGACATGAAAGCATACACCAAAAAGATGATAGAACTTAAGCCGGTGGTGGTGGAAGAATTTAACATAGAGATAAACAAAGTTTATCCTGAAAAACGATTAAAAGCATATACCACTATCGGCGGGGCACCTCATCTAGATGACACGTATACCGTCTTTGGTGAGGTTATTGAAGGATTAAATGTTATTGATTCTATTGCCGCCCAACCAACGGGGGCAATGGACAAACCGGCAAAAAACATCTATATGACAGTGGATGTTGAAGAAGTAGCTAAGAAAAAAATTACCAAAGAATACGGATATCAGTTTCCTTCGGCAAACTAGATTGATAAACTAAAGACTATGAAAATCCTGATTACTGGTGCGAATGGATTGTTGGGACAGAAATTGATAGCCCTGCTTTCCCATGAGAAAGATATAGAAGTAGTGGCCACCTCAAGAGGGGAAAATGTAAATTATTACGACCTGCCGGAGTATCATTTCTGCTCACTGGATATTACCAACCGCGAAGAGGTTAAGCGCGTAATTGCCACTGAAAAGCCTGACGTGATTGTACATACTGCTGCCATGACCAATGTAGATGAATGCGAGCAAAACCAAAATACTTGCTGGCAAGTCAATGTTGTTGCAGTAGAGTGGTTGTTGGAAGCAGCAAAAAAGCAAAATGCTTTCTTTATTCATTTATCTACCGACTTTGTGTTCTCCGGAGAAGTGGGGCCATTATCCGAAGAAGATAGCCCAAGCCCAGTGAATTATTACGGAAAATCAAAGACTGAGGCAGAACTTTTGGTGCAGCAAAGTGGGATAGACTACGCCATTGTCAGGACAGCTTTGGTCTACGGCATTGCCCCCACGATGAGCCGTACCAACATTGTGCTTTGGGTAAAGGAAAGCCTGGAAAATGGAAAAGATATCAAGGTAGTTGACGATCAGTATAGAACGCCTACCCTGGCAGAAGACCTGGCTCAGGCATGTTGGTTGATAGCCCGACAGAAGGCCAGGGGTATTTACCATATCTCAGACGAAGAAATTTATACCCCCTACGAAATGGCATTGTTGGTGGCCGATCATTTTAAGCTTGATAAGTCATTGATTAGCAAGACTGACTCAAGCCAGTTTACGCAACCTGCCAAGCGTCCTCCCAAGACCGGTTTTGTTATAGAAAAAGCTAAAAAAGAACTAGGCTATCAGCCCCATACTTTTCAGGAAGGTTTGGCGTATATGGATAAGCATTTAAAAAAAATTGAAAAAATTCCTATCCCCTGATCCTATGTTTTGTCTTACTGCTAAAAAATATTAATTAGCATATCTTTTATATTTACCCTAATTTGAGGTGCTTTATCTAAAAATAGAGCACCTTTATTTTGTTTATCCCCACGCTGATTAATCACTAAGAATAAAACCTGACTATGCGAAAGACATTACTACTTTCTTTGATGTTGATGATGGGCAACTTGCCGGCCTTTGCCCAGGACGCTGTTGAAGAAAAAAGCATTGACACAATCATTAATGAGACTTTTGACCCCGCCGCTGAATTAGTATTTTCCGTTATTTTTTATCCCATATTAACCATCAAAGGCGTAGAAGTTCCCTTTATTCTTCTTTGGCTGATCACCGGCGCCATCGTTTTTACATTTTATCTTAATTTTATCAACATTCGTGGCTTTAAGACAGCCATTGACATCATCAAAGGCAAATATACCCATGAAGGCGATCCCGGAGAGGTAACCCATTTTCAGGCACTGACTGCTGCGCTTTCCGGTACAGTAGGCTTGGGCAATATCGCCGGGGTAGCCGTGGCTATCGCTGCTGGTGGACCGGGAGCTACCTTCTGGATGATCTTATTCGGGCTTTTTAGTATGTCTTCCAAATTTGTAGAATGCGCCCTAGGCGTTAAGTTCCGTGACGAACATGCCGATGGTTCGGTTTCCGGTGGCCCTATGTATTACTTGCGTAAAGGTTTGGCAGGTAAAGGTATGGGAAGACTGGGCGGTTTTCTGGCTGCTTTTTTCTCAGTAATGGCGATTGGGGCTTCTTTTGGTGGTGGCAATATGTTCCAGGTCAACCAGGCAGCCCAGCAATTTGTCGTGATTACTGGCGGGCAGGATACATTTCTTGGTCATAATACCTGGATTTTCGGATTGATTATGGCCTTTCTGGTCGCTATCGTCATCATTGGGGGTATAAAAAGTATTGCCAAAGTCACTGAACGCATCGTTCCCTTCATGACCGCTTTTTATGTGCTGGCAGCTATTATCGTCATCATCAAAAATATAGGGCAAGTGCCTGAGGCGTTTGCTACCATTGTCAATGGGGCAATCAATGGTGAAGCACTAGGTGGTGGATTGATTGGCACACTCATCACCGGGATGAGAAGGGCTACTTTCTCTAATGAAGCCGGGGTAGGCTCAGCCGCCATTGCCCACTCCGCAGTAAAAACCAGTGAACCTGTGACCGAAGGTTTTGTCGCTTCACTAGAACCTTTTGTAGATACAGTGATCGTTTGTACCATGACTGCCTTGGTGATCATCATTTCCGGGGCTTACAAAGGTGAAAATGTCAATGATGGTATCGCCCTGACTTCCGATGCCTTTGCCTCTGTCATAGACTGGTTCCCCTATATGTTGTCTATTGCGGTGATCTTATTTGCTTTCTCTACCATGATCTCCTGGTCGTACTATGGCGTAAAAGCCTGGTCGTATATTTTTGGAAAAACTAACCTTTCTATTACGATTTATAAGGTAATGTTTTGTTTTTTTATTGTCGTGGGAGCATCGGTAAGCTTGAGTGGCGTGATCAATTTCTCCGACGGAATGCTCTTTGCCATGTCTTTGCCTAATATTTTGGGTTGTTATATTTTAGCACCGCTAGTCAAAAAGGACATGCAGTCTTTTCTTACCAGGATCAAAAAGGGCAAAATAGAAACGTACGATTAGGCTTACTCATCACAAAAAACCATATCATACTGCGCTGAAGTAAGTGCCTGCCGTTTGATCAGCTTGCCTTCAAGGTCAAGGTGCATCACCATATACAAGTCAGCTTCAGGCACATACTTCTCGGAGAGGTACATGCTTCCCGGATTGCGGATACTTCCCAATAACCTGACGTCATCGTAGGTGGGGGGAAGGATTTCGCCTTTCCGGTTGCTAAGCATTCCATAACCCTCTTTCTTGTAGATTTTGATGACTTTTTCATCATTAAACTTGTCTAACAAGCTATAGGTTATAATTCCTCCGTATACGATATATTGCTGGATTTTATCAAATTTTTCCTGGCGCGAAAAGCGGTAGATAGACCATTCATCATCCTGTCTGACGAGGGCGGAGGTATCATTCCAGTATTGGATTTCGTCAAAAATAAAATCAGTGAGGGGTGTGTTTTCCTGGTTGATGAGTCCGTATCCATTCCCGTTTCGGGCGATGAAAAGCTCCGTGCGGCTAGAATCCTCTAAATTATACACCGGCTGTCCGTAGCTTTGCAAAACAGCGTCGTAGCGAGGTTCTATCAATGTCTTGCTGGGAAAGTGATAGGCACCAAACTTCTTGTTTTGAAAGATAGCCAGCATACTATCCTGATAGTTACTGATACCCTGGTAGCGAACAGGAACGAGTTCATTGCCTAAACTATCCAAAATCCCCTTTTTGCCACCCTGATCAATCACAAACAAAGTAGAAGGGTAGATGCTGAGGTTATCAAATTTTCCTTGCAAAATTCTCTTTCCATCCTGGCTCCATACTTCTTTGGGGCCATTTTTAGGGGCAACGAGTATATATTCCCGCGAGTTGCCAGCGCTTATAATATTAGGTTTTAGCAAGAGAAAATCTAGTCTTTCCGGCGAAACCAGCGAAAGTATTCCTCCGTTCTGAAACAAGACTTTTACACTATCTTTGGCATTAGGATAACTTTCAAACAGCAGGGCAAAGTTTTCCCCCACTAATTTCACCGAGTCATACACTTTGCTTTCTGTGGTATTTTGAAAATCATAAAAATGAAAGCCATCCTTATTCTGCAAGGCCATCCACCGGCTATTAAAATATGCTTTTTGATAAATTTCTTTAGGTTGATTAGATGTTTCTTGATCATAAATATAATATACCGACTTGTTGCGGTTCAGTAAACTATCATTCCTGACAAAAGCCTCCAACTTATCTTCCCTGATCAACCATTGTTTATCCCGCTCAATTTCATCACTAAGCCCACCTATTGGCCGGATGATGTTTTGCCTGCCCAGTGGAACGACTATATTCAAATTCAGGTCAAGCGCGCTTTCCCGATCATCATCGTAAGCAATGATATACTTCTGGTCAACCAGGGCTACATCATCATAAAGAAATGAAAGCTCAAGGGGAAGCTGATTGGCCGCTCCTATCAATTTTGCGCGGGTGCTGACGGCTGTTCGTCCGTCTTTAGTAATGGCCAGAAAATTTCCGTAGGCTTCAATTTCCTCATACAGCGGTTCAAGCAATACCCGGCCACTAAAGCTGATGATGCCCCAAAGGCCGTTTTCTTTAATTTTGATAAATTGAAAGGATGCAAATTCATGAATTTCTTCTGAGGGAGAGACACTGCCGACCAGCACGGCAGTATCCAGCGGATAAGATTTATCATTACTAGGATAAATAGTTTGGCCCGACTGATGAAAGAGACAGTATTTGTTTTGATCGTTTTCGATGAGTAGCAAACCTGCGCCTATTTCATGTATTTTTTGTCGCTCAAGGTTTTCCGGAATTTCCCGGTTTCTAAGCGGTAAGCGATATTCATGGACCAGCGTACCGGACTTGGTCAAAACCTGGTGCAGTGTCTTGTCTTTTTGTCTTTTAGCCAAGTGTACAATCTGTCCGGATATGCCTTCACAAAAATAGCTGGGCGGTATCAGGTCATAGGTGGTGCCAATGACATATCCACTCTTCCCATTCATCAATCCATAATGCTGATTTTCAAAGACTGGTGCTAAAATAGCTTGTTCAAATTCTGCTGCTTTTCTTAAAGAGTCTATAAAAGGCAGCCTGGCATAACGTTCAAAAAAAGCCTCGCTGGAATACTTTTCCCGGTAAAGATGATATAAAATATTTACGGCGAACCGGCGGAGTGTACTCTGAGGATACTGCTTGATAAAATTTTCATAAGCCTCAAAATCATTGGCGGCGGTGGTGATCTGGAGAATTTGTCCTTCCGCCTGTGGCCTGAAAGGGGAATCAGGAAAAGCTTGCAGAAAATCCAGATAGCTTTTCAGGTTGCCCTCCCTGGTATTTTCCCTGAAAGCCAGCGTATTGTACCTTTCCCTGGCTTGAATATATTGTAGAGCATCAGGGTAAGTGTCCATAAAATTTTTATAATCTTCATAAGTATCCAATGCACTAGCGGCGTCAAAAGCAAGCTGGTTTCTGTTTTGAATAGCCTCTTCCTGCTGACTTGCAAGAGGGTGTTCATCCAAAAAAAACTGATAAGACTGAACAGTGTTTTCATTCTCTGCCCGCTGGTAAGCAAGGGTGTCGGTCAGCAGCTTTTGCTGCATGAGCACTAAGCTATCAATACCCATCTTGGCCTGGAGCTTAGTTTTCGTTTTTATATCAGACGATGCATAGTATTGCAGGGATTTTTTGATATAAAAGAATGAAGAGTCAATGTCGTAGCCGCTGTAAGCTGTATCGGTGTAAAGTAGTGCGTATACATAATATAGGTCAGCGTTGAGGCTATCTTTGGTCAAAGCTTTGTTTAGCTTGCTCTGGGCCTTGTCATATTTTTGTTTGTCGATCAGTTTAAGTGCCTGCTTGCCACTATGACAGGCTGACGATAAAAAAACAATCAGAAATATAAGTGGTAGATGTCCCTTCATGTACAATGGGTAAATTTGTCTTTAATATCGTAAAAAAAGACTACAATAATTTTACCTAATTTATGAAGGCAGTAAAGAATTAATGTCAGAAGATCATTTGAAAGGTTTGGCAAATTTTGAGAAAGCTTTATCTTTGCAACTCCAAATCAAAAGCTAGTGTAAGTTAGCAATTTTGGCGGGATGTAGCGCAGCCCGGTTAGCGCACCACGTTAGGGACGTGGGGGTCGCTGGTTCGAATCCAGTCATCCCGACTTAGAGAGATTCAAAAGTCGGTAAAACCCCTTAAATCGTATGATTTAAGGGGTTTTTTGTTTTTCTACC
>JBBSOG010000275.1:0-8238 GCA_038259985.1 Cytophagales bacterium | reverse complement strand
GTTTGGCAAGCAGCTCGTCCATCAGACTTTTGTAGTTGGGGGAGAGGTGCTGAATCACTACATAAGAAAAACCATTAGCCTCCGGAATATTGTCAAAAAGTTCATTGATCGCTTCCAGGCCACCCGCTGAAGCCCCTACGCCTACAATAAAGTGGCTTTTTGTGATTTCGCTTTCTTTGCTGATTGTATTTGCGTCTTTTTTATTTTGCATGCATCGGATCTAAAAATAAAACTTGCTACTATTTATCATCATGTTAGAAAACTCAGGATTAAGGCTAAAATGCGATTATTGCATCTCCATCAATATCTTTTCCAGTAAAACTGTTCTCAAGTCTTTGGCAATTTCTACTAACTCGCTTTCCCAAGGCAGCGCTGAATTTTCTACTTGTTCTTTCCATTCTTTGAACGAATTTCGGGGGTGATATTTTTTGCCATCTAGCTCAAATTGAATTGTTTCATTCGGGTTGCCACCCCAGTTGACGGTGTGTACAATTTCGGGGCGAAAAATCAGCAGGTAGCCCGTAGGGGCGTGCGAAAACTGAATAGCCAACAAGCCACTGCCGATATCTGCATAGGCTTTGGCACTACTAAAGTGTTGTATTAGAGAGGAAGAAATGAATATCTTATCTCTGTTGAAAAGCCTCAGCCACTTCATCAGTTCCTTTGTCTGGCTTTTAGAGGGTACGTTTCCACTGGTTTTGTAATTTTCTTCCCACATCAATGCCACGCCCCCGGCACGAAAAAGGTGGAGTAAATGGTCGGATTCAAGAAGTGTCTGATAAGGAAATTCTTTTTCGCGATAAATTAATTCCATCAATTTCAGTTCTTGGCTGCGCATACCTTTCAGTTGCGTAACACGCGCCTCCCTTTTACGCGAAGCTAACTGCAAAGCGATGAGTTCTGCTAACATCTCAAAAGCATAGCGAAGCTCAAAAGGTATGTATTTGGGGGTAGAATGGTGGCAGGAGATCAGTCCCCAAAGTTTACCATCAACGATAATAGCGGTAGACATGGACGCCTGTACCCGCATGTTGTTCAGGTATTCTATATGCACCTGGGGAACACTTCTAAGGGTACAGTGGGAGATATCCGTAAAGCCTTTGACAATAGGATTAATAATAGGAAATAGCCTGACCGGCTGCGCATTCACATCGGTGATAAGTCTGTACGGCGTACTAAGATAAAGTGCCCTGGCCTGTTTGGGCACGTCTGAGGCTGGGAATTTCAGGTAGAGATAAGGTTCCAGCCCTTCGGTTTTCGCTTCGGCAATGACAGTACCGTTCCACTCCGAGTCAAAGTGGTACATCATTACCCGGTCAAAACCCGAGAATGTCTTGATCTCATGAGCAGCTATTGAGCCGAAATTTTCCAGATCCTGCGCTTGCTGCAATGCTGCGGTAATATATTTAATATCCTGGTAAGCCCGGATAAAAGTAATGTCAGCGGATTCTTCATGGTTGGGTTCCAGCTCCAATATAAAGTAAGCATCATAGAAATGTACAACCCCGGTGAAGCGTAGACTTTCCCGTGCGCTTTTGAAATGTAGCATCAGTGGGATTCTTTGGTGTACCTTTCTGCGCTCTATTTTTTGTTGAAAAAGCGCGAATTGACCTTCGGTGATCAAAGTTTCAAAGGCTTGTCCAACAATCTCCTGCAATTCTTTCCCCAAAAAATCACTGATATTCTCGCTCACCTGGACTACTTGGTAAGTTTTATCCAATAGAATGAGCATCCCCCGAGGCTGGATCAGGTTGATAAAATTCAGCGGAATGCTGCCGCAAAAGTCCGAATCAAAATTGTTGTTGGAAGTAGAATTCATACGCTTAGCCAGTGATTAAGCTTGTCAAAAGTTTCTTGGGAAGCAGCAATGAGTTTTTTCTGCTGCACAGCGGATACGTTTAGGGCCAGCAAAGCCTGCTGAAAAGCTTTCCAGCGCTGACCGGTATCTTTGCCGTAGCCATAAAAGAAAGCGGTGCCCTGATCGGGTGTTAAACCCAGGGCTTTCTCAACATGGCGAGAGATCATTTGTCCGCCTAGCGTGGAACCCTCCATTACATACAAGGCGCCCATAGCACTGTATAGGTCATCAATGGCAGGCAAACTTTCACAATATTTAATAGGCTGATGCCCGTTTAGTATTTCAATATCCTGCAAGAGTAAGATTGCCTTTCTTCGCTCGTTAAAATCTTCCAAATATTTTTCCGGTGAATGCTGGCTTATGCGTTCTTCCAAAGGAGAAAAAAAACCATAAAATTTAACGAGAATGTGTTTGTAAATAGGAAGGGAAAGCTCACCAGAAGTAAGCTGAAGGAGCAAAGGATGGGATTCTACGTCCGTGTGTTGTCGGGAAGTCTTTTCCTTCAGCTTCTGTAGTATCATGAAAAAAATTTGATCGGTAAAAAGCTGCAATAAAGCAGTGGCAGAAGGATAATACAAATATTTATATACTTTTCTTATAAAATCAAATAATTCAGCTTATGATTTTTTAGCCTTGGTAAACCAGGCTTATTTTTACAAAAAAAATAGAACAACTTATTCAGCTGTTCTATACCAAGATTGTTTTCTTCAAATCTACTTATCTGATAAAGTCATTATCATACTTTATCAATAGCGTCAAGTGCTAAACTTTTTTAGGATCGGGATGTACCCAGGGCTGGCGATAAGGCCGCTGTAAAAGGCCGTTCGCTTCTCGGTCACCAACAATTTCCCGCTTCTGCGGATCATATACCAAGGGCCGCCCGGCTTCCATGGAAACATTAGCCAGTATGCAACTTGCCGTTGAAATATGTCCGGCCTCAATATCCGCTATCGGTTTGTCTCCACTTTCGATGGCAGCCAGGAAATCCAGCATGTGTAAGCGGGTGGCCGGTGCTGCATTAAGCTCAATCCGCTCTTCCGTGAGATCTTCGGGATATTTCTCTCTTTCGTACAACACATCAAAGTGAATTTTTTCACCATCACCGTAAGGGATAAAGTCGGCCTGCATCGTACTGCCTTCCAGCGTACCTTTTTCACCGTACAATTTAAAGGACCAGGGATACTCCGGATCGGCGGGTGTGCCCCAGCTCCGGTGCTGCCAAACGCAGTTGAGTTCGTCGTACTCAAAAACTGCTGACTGGGTGTCGGAGATATTGGATTTACCTTCTTTGTCTACAAAAATACCACCCTGGGAAGAAATACGCTTAGGCCATCCCAGATCCAGCATCCATCGGACCGTGTCCAGCATGTGCACACACATATCGCCCATAATGCCGTTGCCATATTCCATAAAAGTACGCCACCAGCGGATGTGGGGTATCCCGTCATACGGGCGCATGGGTGCCGGGCCGGTCCACATCTCATAATCAAAGAAAGCAGGTACCGGTTCTACCGGGGGATTGCCGTTGGCGCGCATGTGAAAGTAACAGCACATTTCCACATGGGAAATTTTGCCCAGCAAGCCGGCGTCTACGATTTTTTTCTTGGCATCAATGAGGTGGGGGGTGCTTTTGCGCTGTGTACCTACCTGTACCACTTTATTATATTTTCGTGCTGCGGCTACCATTGCTTCGCCTTCCATCACATCCACGCTGATCGGCTTCTGGACATACACATGGTTGCCTGCCTTTACGGCATCAATCATTTGCAGCGCATGCCAATGGTCAGGTGAGCCGATCAGTACAATGTCCATTTCCTGTTCGGCCAGCATCTTTTGATAATCAGTATAGGTTTTAGGGGTTTTGCCTGATTTCTGACGCTGGCTGGTTAGCTTGGCTGCTTCTGAAAGCTGGTTCTTATCCACATCGCAGAGGGCCATCACTTCTACTGGGGCTACCTGTATCAAGCGAAACAAGTCACTTTTCCCGTACCAGCCGGTGCCAAGTAAGCCAACTCGTAGCGGTTTGTCCTGAAAAATGATGTCAAGTCCCTGCGGGCCCAGGGTAGAAAGTGCCAAGGAAGCCGAAGCGCTTTTAAGAAAATGGCGACGGTTAATATTAAAGTCATTCATTCAAAAAAAGGTTTTAGGTTGTTTGTAATGGTTTTACAAATCAGAATATCAAAGTAAACAAAAGTTTACTAATCATAGAGTTTTGGTTAGTTTATTTGTCAAATGTATTAAATTTTGGGAAGTAAATAATTTTTAGTTCCAGGGGCAAACCATTAGCTAATGTGGGCGTTTACTTTCATACGAATTAGCATTTTTTATTTAATAAACTTGAGGATGTCAGAGAAGTATACACAACTGATTGAAGTAAAACGAAAAGGAATTATACTGGACGAAACCGAGCTTCATTTTGAAAATGAAGGTGTATTCAATCCGGGAAGTTTACAAGATGAGCGGGGGATTCATTTATATTATCGGGCGGTAAGCGAGGGTAATTATTCTACTGTTGGTTATGCTCGCATGAGTGACCCTATCACTGTAGCTGAGCGTTTTGAATACCCTATCTACACTCCTCAGCATCCTTCTGAAAAGCATGGCGTAGAAGATCCGAGGATTGTCAAGTTTGATGGCACATATTACCTTACTTATACTGCTTATGATGGATTCAATGCTTTAGGTGCCCTAGCTACCTCTACTGATGGCTTACATTTCAAGCGGGAAGGTATTATTACTCCTGAAATCAGTTTGCTAGATATGGAGCGCCATTTGGTAGATGCCGGACATAAGCTGAACAAAAAATATTTTTCTCACATCGACATGTTACATCGGCGTGAACCAATCCCAGAGCAAGTACTGGTGTGGGATAAGGATGTAGTATTTTTTCCGCGTAAAATCAACGGAAAATTTGCTTTCATGCACCGTATCTGGCCGGGTATACAGGTAGTCATGTACGAAAAAATGGAAGACCTGACCCCTGAGTTTTGGAAAGACTACTTTCTTCAGTTCCCGAAACATATCATGATGGACCCGCTATTTGATTTTGAAAGTTATCATATCGTAGCGGGCTGTGTACCTATTGAAACGCCTGATGGCTGGCTCATCATTTATCATGGAGTTGAGAAGATGAAGTATGGTAATATTTATCATGCGGCAGCAGCCCTGGTAGATTTGGAAAACCCTACCCGGATTATCGGGCGGCTTGAGGTTCCCCTGCTGTCACCTGCCCATGAATATGAACAGGTAGGTTATGTGAATAATGTGGTTTTCCCCACAGGAACTGCGCAGGTAGGGGATGCCTTATATATCTATTACGGAGCTAGTGATAGTCATATCGCTGTGGCTTCCTGTAGCATGAATGAATTACTGGATGCCCTGCGTGAAAAGTAATTTAATTTTTTAACAATTTTTTTGACTACGCTAACCTATTTTTTATGAATTTAGATATTAACCCTACGGTCTTATTTTTGACCTCTTATCCTCCGAGAGAGTGCGGTATTGCCACCTTTACGCAGGATATGCTAAAGGCTTTGACGAATCAGTTTGGAAGCTTTTATAATTTTAAAATTTGCGCTTTGGAAGAGGATTTCGGTTGTCAGCGAGTATATCCTGATGAAGTGATCGCTACCTTAAACACCCGCAACCTGAAAAGCTGTGCCGATCTGGCCGAGCAACTCAACAATGATCCTAGCATAAGCGTAATTTGCTTGCAGCATGAGTTTGGCTTGTTCGGGGGTGAAATGGGTGATCATGTGCTGGCGTTCCTTTATTCAATCACAAAACCAGTAGTAATCACCATGCATACAGTACTGCCTGATCCATCCGCAGAACGTAAAAAGTTGGTGCGTAATATGGCAAGTACTGCGCATAAACTAGTGGTGATGACTCATCAATCCGCTAAGATTTTGTGCGACGAATATGATATTGAAGAGGCACAAGTGTCGGTAATACCGCACGGTACCCATTTGACCCTCTGGCAGGATGCGGTACAACTTAAAGAAAAATATGGGCTTTCGGGCAAAAAAGTGTTGTCTACCTTTGGCTTGTTGAGTGCCAACAAAGGAATTGAGAACGCCATTGAAGCGCTTGCTAAAATCAAAGAATCCATACCAGATGCGATGTATTTAATACTGGGCAAAACCCATCCGGTAGTCGTACAACACGAAGGAGAGCAGTACCGGGAAAAACTACTAGCACAAGTAGAGCGTCTGGGATTGGAGAAGCATGTACGCTTTGTCAATAAGTACCTGGCATTGGATGAACTATTAGAATATTTGAGCTTGACAGATACTTATCTGTTCGTTTCTAAAGACCCCAATCAGGCGGTCAGTGGGACTTTCACTTATGCGATGAGCTGTGGTTGCCCGATCATTTCTACACCCATGCCCCATGCCCAGGAAATGCTTAAAGCGCATATGGGAGTTTTGTTAGAGAAATTTGATCAATCCGACGAAATTGCCGAGGCTGCGATTAGGATCTTGTCGAATGATCATCTCCAGCACCACATGAGCCAAAATGCCTATTATCATACCCGGGACGCTATCTGGCAGAATGTAGCCGTGAAATACACCCACTTATTCAAAGAAACAAATGACTCCTCTGAGGTATTGAGCTATGACCTTCCTGAGGTGAATTTGGAGCATGTCCGTAAGCTAACTACCCCGATGGGGATGATTCAGTTTGCTAACTTTGGCGTTCCAGACCTTACTTCTGGCTATACGCTGGATGACAATGCGCGCGCGCTCATTGCTGCTTGTATGCACTATCACAATTTGCGTGAATCCGAGAGCCTCAGTCTTCTGGAAACTTACCTTGATTTTGTGGTAAGCTGCCAGCAAGCAGATGGCAGTTTTCTTAATTATGTAGATAAAGACGGTAATTTCACCACGCAAAATGATGAAGTCAACTTAGACGACGCCGCCATGCGTGCAGTTTGGAGTTTGGGTTCTGTAGTACAACATCATAAGATACTACCCAGTGATCTGGTTACCAAAGCGAAGCTGGCTTTGGTAAGGTCACTATTGGTAGCCCGCGAGGTAGATTCCCCCCGTGCGCGGGCTTTTGCCATCAAAGGTTTGTATGCGTATTATGAAGTTGAACCTGACAAAATTGTGCTGGAAACTATTGATCATCTGGCATTAGGATTATTAGATAAATTCAACGGGGTAGCTACTCCGGAGTGGACTTGGTTTGAAGATTATCTCACCTATGCCAATAGTGTGCTTTCTGAGGGCATGATGTATGCCTACTTAGTGACGAGAAAGGAAGAATACCAGCAGGTAGCCTATGCGTCTTTTGATTTTCTGTTGCGCCACCTGTACGTCAAAGATGATCAGATCAAAGTAATCTCCAACAATGGCTGGATGATGAAAGGGGCCACTTCCCTGGACGGGGGAGAGCAACCCATTGATGTATGTTATACTGTGATGGCCTTGTCTTTATTTTATCAGGTTTCTCACAAACATTCTTATCAGGAGAAATTACAAGCGGCATTCAGTTGGTACCTGGGCAATAATCATCTCAGCCAAATTATTTATAACCCCATCACCGGCGGTTGTTTTGACGGATTAGAAAAAGACCATGTCAATCAGAATCAAGGAGCAGAGTCTACCGTTTGCTACCTGATCGCACGCTTGCAGATGGAACTGGAGCAATATGCCATCAAGAAAACTACCCATAACTATAGAATTATGGTAGGACAAGGTTATTCAGTTACCCGTGAAAGCCTTGTAGGAAGGTCAGTAGCATAATTTTTATTTCTGCTGCCCTGGCAGATTTTCGCTCCAGGGCAGCAATATTTTTTTGACTTTTTGCAATACGCACACAGCTTTTCTTACATTTTTTAAACACTGGATTTTTGGAACTCAACTCTTCCGGACTCGGTCTGCCCGTCCCATTTCCTGATTTGAAAATTGTCGTCATCATTCCTGCAAAGAATGAAGAGCAGCATATTCAACCTACTTTGGCAGCGCTCAATCAGCAAGTAGATTCGAGTGGTTATCCAATTGACAAAAATAGCTATGAAATTATTGTACTGGCTAACAATTGCACTGATGCCACCGCAGCTAAAGCAATTGCTTTTGCAAAAGAACATCCCGCCTGTAGGATACATATTGTTATCCGAAATTTAGCGCCTGAAAATGCTCATGTCGGTTTTGCGCGTCACATGCTGATGAATGAAGCTTACAGCCGTTTGATGAGTCTAAACCGGCCACGGGGAGTCATTGCCTCTACCGATGGTGATACAATAGTTAGTCCCACCTGGATATACCATACTTTAAAGGCAATTGACCAAGGAGCAGACGTAGTAGGAGGGAGAATACTCACACAGGCACAGCCAGTCGGGAGGCTTTATTATTTATTGGATGTGACTTACC
>JBBSOG010000274.1:0-8242 GCA_038259985.1 Cytophagales bacterium | reverse complement strand
GATAGGGATTGGTCCTATTGAAACGCATGGTTTACTTACTTCTTACTTACCTTTTAAGCAAGATAAAACTATTTGTTTGCATGCACCCTGATCTTGGAATACTACATGACCCCTAATCTAAGGTTCCGAACGCGGCATGCAATGCGAGGATTATAGAGACCGGCGATTGCATCGCCAGTAATTAAATTTTATGATTAAAAGTCCACATCTAAACGGTTGCATGCCGGGCATCGCATGCCGCGTCACAGACGCTAAGCTCCCCAGTCCTCATTGCAAATGAGGACTATGAAGGCATTCCAAATGAATTTCGAGGAAAACAAATCTTCAAACTTAAGAATAGTAGCCTTTTTTGGCTTCGTCTTTCATGAAGATGCGCCGGAACTGGCTACCACTCAGGGCAGCAAAGCCCCCGGCAATCCCGCCTACCAAACCGGTGACGGCAATGACAAATGAAGCATTGGGCAAATTAAAAAGCTGGGCGATCCTTGCCGAAAGAATACTGGAAGTATCGGCATCTATCATCCAGGCATAGACCAGCCATAGCAGGCCCACCGCTAAAAAACCACTCAAAAAATCAATAAACCCCCGGATGGGCACTCATAGGCTGACCAAAAAAGCCGCCAGCACTACTGACCACCAGGGCAGGTACATTTCCAGCAGATAGCTCAAACAGGCAATAAGAATAATCTTGAATACAAATCTCATTTTATTCTTCGGTATCGGATGTTGGATAAAAGGTCTGCCGGAACATGATGCCCGACACATTCTGGTCTTTGTCTTTCATGAAGAGTAAAGGAAAATAATTTCCGCTACTCCAGACAGGCACCATATTATCGTAGTAGGGGCTACCTGGGTTCCCCGACTGCCCACCGGGATATACGGCCCAGGCTTTGGGCTGGTCTCCCAAGGCTACCACCATCTTCCAGGATTGCCCATGATTTTGGCTATTGGCCGCTACGATACTTCTGCCCCCACCTACCATCACTTCCCGGATAGAGAAAGGGGCTATGCGGAGCAAGTGCCGGAGTTGTGTGCCTTTGTAATCACCCCAGAAGTATTCCTCTTCGTGTTCTGTTTCCCAGGCCGCCAGGTCATTCACTGTTTTTGAGAAAGATTCCCTGACAATTTCCGGCATGGTTTCTACCACCGAAGTACTTTTCAAGTCCATGAATGCATCATCGGGATGGTTTTTCAAGATGTCAATCGTAGTTTCCTTATCAGGTTTATCGGTAATGGCCCCGGTGCCGTCAAACTCATCCCATATCAAATTATACAGGTTCTCCCACCACATATCAAAAGCAGAAGGGGCCTTGTAATTTACATTATTATAGAAATTCCATTTTTGTAACAGGTCATATATTTCTTTTTCATCAGGGCTAAGGGTAACTAAGTCTAAAGTGTCCAGCATGAGTGGCAGTGCCTCCGAGGCCATCAGGTTATAGGTATCGTTTTGCAGGTCCATCATATCCTTGGACGTAATATTTTTCATACTACTGAGCCGCTGGTTGATCCGCCGGTTGCGATAATGCTCGTAAGTATTGTCATACACGTAATAAGGATAATCTTTACCGACAGGAATTTGATTGGCCGAACTCACAAACCTCCGGGGCGGATTTAGCACATGGGCATTTTGGGCATTGGGTATGGTATACTTCCATTCCAAAGCAGCATTACTGCCATCCATCAAGAACTTGCCCTGATCTTTCCACTTGGCAGGAAATTTACCCTGCACCCACATCGCAATATCACCGGAAGCCGACGCAAACACAAAATTTTGCGCAGGGCTTTGGTAATATTTTAGGGCCTGCACATATTCATCGTAGTTATCTGCCCGGTTGAGGTGGTAGAAAGTCAATAACTCTTCGGAAGCATCCAAGGCGGTCCATTTCATCGCAAAGCCTCGCTTATGGTTGTTTACTGTATCGGCAGGAAAACTTTGATCATATACCACTGGGCCGAAGTGGGTGTAGGTCACCGTGTCATATACCGTCTTTCCATCTCTCACTTTGATCGCTTCTATCCTTTTTTGTGCTTTGAGCTTATTGTTATCATAGTAGTATTCACTTTGGGAAGCGTCGGTAAAATGAATTTTATACCAATCTTTGACGTCCCTTCGGGCATTGGTCACGCCCCAGGCGATAGAATCATTGAAACCGATAATCACATTAGGGGAACCCGGCAAAGTGACTCCCATGACATTGATACCGGGTGCGTTGAGTTGCATGGCGTACCAGATAGAAGGTAAGTTCAATCCCAGGTGCGGGTCATTAGCCAGGATAGGTTTTCCCGTGCGGGTCTTGCTTCCATCCACCGCCCAGTTGTTACTTCCGTTGTCAGGATCGGGCTTATCTACTACACGCATGATAAACTCGCTGGTGTCCGCGATCGCTACCTGTGGGGTGTCAAGCGGCGCTGCCTTAAATTCCCACTTCTTGGTGGCAGGAATGATAGGATCAGCGTCGGCTGCCCGGGAGGGAAACAGAAAATCAAACCTTTCCTTGCCCAGTAATTTTAAGGCATTGGTATTTTCCAGGTCATTATCGGCTCCGGAGAGATCATCGGCCATGTATTTCAACAAGAGGGCCGTTTTGAGGGGCGTCCACGGCTCCGGATGATATTCCAGGAGCTTATATTCTACTGGTAAGTGATCATAAGAAAGCTGCTGGATATAAGCATTCACTCCCTGGGTATAAGCCTTAAGCTGCGTTTGTCCTAAGGTGGTACGCATCAGCTCTTTGAGTGAATTCTCCGCACCATAAGTAAGCCCTTTCCTGCGTTGCAAGCGGTCAAATTCCAGCGCCTGCACCCCTACGATCTCCGATACCCTTCCGGCAGCAACATGGGTGACAAACTCCATCTGCCACAGGCGATGCTGCGCCATAATATATCCCTGCGCGCGAAAGAGATCGGTTTCATTTTCAGCGAATATGTGCGGGATGAGTAAGGAGTCATACACTACATCTACCGGGGCTTCCAGCATCGCTAACGTCAGTGCGGTACTTGCTTCAGGAACAAGTGGCTCAGCGTTTTGCCAGAAGCCATGAAAAGGATCAAGGAATTTACCTAGCGGGGGCACACTTTTTATTTTGAGGGACAAGGCAACGGTAATCGCAATCGTAAGGATAAATGAGAGTATAAATTTTACGACCTTCATATAGCGTTTAGGGGAGAATACTAAGTTTCTTTACTTAATGGTTTATTTCTTTCCGGGAGAAATCACTGGGATATTTTCCCATAGCCGACAAGATATAAGAAAATTACAAAATATTGCCTATTAGTGATGTTCTACACGAAATTAATGATAATATACATACGCCAAAACCTTTTACCTCAAAAGACAAGGGCTTGTGTTAAAAGTATAGCTTCCATGAGTAAAACAACTGATTAATTCTTTACATAAGCAAGTCGAAGTTTTTATCTTTGCCGCTTATAAAAAACAAGTAAAGCATAGATGAGCGATACCATGACAGCAAGTAAGCCACTTAATCAATTTGTAGATGAACTCCGCTGGAGGGGCATGATCCACGATATGGTGCCCGGCACGGAAGAACAACTAAGCAAAGAAGTCACTACCGCCTATATTGGGTTTGATCCTACTGCCAAGTCCTTGCACATTGGTAACCTGGCCACCATCATGCTTTTGAAACACTTACAATTGGCTGGGCACAAGCCCATCGCGCTGGTAGGCGGTGCTACCGGCATGATCGGTGACCCTTCCGGCAAGTCGGCAGAAAGAAACCTGCTGGATGAAGGCACTTTGAGGGAAAACCAAACCGCCATCAAGGCACAACTAGAAAAATTCCTGGATTTTGGAAGTGGTGATAATGCCGCTGAAATCGTCAATAATTATGATTGGTTTTCGGGCATAAGCTTTCTGGAGTTTTTGCGTGATGCCGGGAAGCACCTGACCATCAATTATATGATTGCCAAAGACTCGGTCAAGAAAAGGTTGGAAACCGGGCTTTCCTTCACCGAATTCTCTTACCAATTACTACAGGGTTATGACTTTTACCATTTGTACAAGGCCAAAGGGGTGAAATTGCAGATGGGCGGCTCCGACCAGTGGGGCAACATCACCACCGGTACTGAATTTATCCGTCGCAAAGAAGGGGCTGAAGCCTTTGCCCTTACCACACCCCTGGTGACCAAAGCTGACGGGACTAAATTTGGCAAATCCGAACAGGGCAACGTGTGGCTTGATCCAGAATTTACCTCTCCCTATAAATTTTACCAGTTTTGGCTCAATGTTTCTGATGCAGACATCCCGCGTTTGCTTAGAGTATTCACCTTATTTGATGAGGAAACCGTTAAAGCCCTGGAAAGTAATCCTAACCCCAATGAAGCGAAAAAAGCATTAGGAAGAGACCTGACCATTCGGGTGCATTCCGAGGAAGAATACCTCAAAGCGGAAAAAGCCTCCAACATTCTTTTCGGCAAATCCACTATAGACGATTTGCAGGAAATAGATGAAAAAACATTGCTGGAAGTATTTGAGGGCGTCCCTCAAAAAGAAATCAGTCGCTCCGACTATGACGCTTCGGAAAACGTACTCGCTTTGCTGGCAGATACCGCACAGGATTTGATCTTTGCTTCCAAAGGGGAAGCCCGCCGTATGATCAAGCAGGGCGGTGTCAGTATCAACAAACAGAAAATTGCCGATGAAAACGAGGCTTTACATTTTCAACTGCTACAGGATAAATACCTGATCATTCAGAAAGGGAAAAAGAATTATTATCTGTTGAAGGTCAACAGTTGACTTATTGGGGCAAGCTTTGTAACGATATAAGCAGATCATTCAATGTAAAGCAGCTAAGGAAGTTACTTTTTGATCACTTATGCATTTACTCCAGTTTTTTTATAGGATATTATCGGCTTCTAAATGAAATACGAAACCAATCGCATAACATTCATGCGACAATATTCGTTTAAAAAAATGACAAAAGTTATCTTATGCAAGCATTACCTTGGTTAGATATTTCTGATACACCCATTGATTGGGTCAAGCTGGCCCGTAATGGGATAAACAAGCAAATGCTATTACAAATGCAAAATCAGATGTCCCTTTCTCAAAGAGACATAGCCAGTCTATTGCACCTTTCCCCACGTACAATACAGCGTATGGGTGATGAGGATGTCCTACCTCCTGCTGCCTCTGGACAAGCCGTAGAAATGATGCGTATATATCAGCGCACAATAGAAGTATTGGGCAGCAGTATATTAGCAAATCAGTGGTTAATTACGCCAATAGATGCCTTGAACCATGTATCACCTCTTTCTTTACTTGACACTCCGGTAGGCACTCAATGGGTATTCACGATATTGGGCCGCATTGAATACGGCATCTATTCGTAATGCAGGTATATCGGCTTGTACGGCGTGAATTTGCGCTGAATCTGGATGGAAAAGGGGCTTCATTATTTGGAGGAAAATGGAATTCTGCTGGCTTACCGGTAATCTACACTGCGCTCCACCGTTCGTTGGCTGTCTTGGAATACCGGGTAAATAATCCGCTTCCAGTCCGGGATTTGCTGATGGTGACCCTGGAAGTTCCTGATCATAGTGCTCAATCAGTCTTTGCTGATCAGTTACTTGTTGACTGGGTAAAGTATAGCTTTGATAGCCCTTGCGTGAGGATAGGAGAGCAATGGCTCAGTAGTCACGAAACGCTTTTACTTAAAGTACCTTCAGCGGTTGTTCCCCAAGAACACAACATACTCATCAATCCGCAACATCCTTTTATCAAAGAAGTAAAAATGTTGGATGCCCTCCCTTTTTTGATTGATACCCGCATGTATTAGTGCATTTCGGAGAAGGGTTAATGATCAGCGCACACCGTTCTCAGGAAACTTTGCTGTTTTGGTGCGATAGAAAGCTTTGATTTCTTCTATATCCTTCTCCCTGTCCCCGGTAGGATAAAATACTGCGCCTATGCCCGCTTCTTTTGCCTTATAATCTAAGTAGCCGAGCACAATAGGCACGTTTGCCTTTTGGGCAGTGAAATAAAAGCCAGACTTCCATTTTTGCGCATAATTACGGGTGCCTTCCGGGGTCACCAAAATGATGAGATGGTCGCGCTGCTCAAATAACTCCACCATTTTGTCCACGGTACTCACCTTGCTCATGCCTTTGGGTTGGCGGTCTATCGGAATAGCACCTAAGGGGTTTAAGATGAGGCTTAATGGAAATTTTATCCATTCCTTTTTGATGGTGAACTTGATCGGTACTCTTAGGATATAGAGCGCGGCCCGGGCATAGATAAAATCCCAGTTGCTCGTATGAGGGGCAGCGACCATCACTGCCTTTTTTACGTCATTGGGGACGTACGAACGGGCTTTCCAACCCGACACTTTGAATATGATAATGGCAATAATTCTCCACATGCCGAAAGATATGATTTTTATGGTGATTACTAAAAATCCCTTTTGAAAAGTGAAGATTTACTGTCACAACCGGGTTTCCTGATGAGGAACCCTACGTGGAGCGCCCCACTCAGGGTCATCTTCGATAGCTACTGCTTGGACACATCTCATACAATATAGTCCTAGCGGGGTCTGCGCTGCAAGCGACCCCGCCAGGGTGGCCCCGCCAGGGTGGCCCCGCCAGGGTGGCCCCGCCAGGACGATGTGTTCTAAACTGACAAAGGTTTTTATGGTGATTACTAAAAATCCTCTTCAACAAGCGATGATAATATCCGCTGGCCAGAAATATCCATTCATTTGGTGGGATTCAAATCATTTCGTTTATATTCAAGGCTAACTCCATTAATTACGCCTGATCATGAAAAAACTATTCCTATTCCTGCTTTTACCTCTAACTTATTGTTTCTCAGCCTGCGAAGGACCTATCGGTCCTCAAGGTGCTCCTGGGCAGAATGGTGATAATGGTGTTAATATTTTAGGCAGTGTCTTTGAGTTGGAAGGTGATTTTACTGCCGATAATGATTTTGCTTTCGGCTTTGATTTCCCACCCGATGAAATTGAAGTTTTTGAATCAGATGTGGTGCTGGTATATATCCTTTGGGATGTAGGCGAAGACTCTAATGGCGAAGCGCTTCCTATCTGGCGCTTGATACCTCAGACTGTATTTCTGGAAAACGGTTCCTTTCAATACAATTACGATCATACTTTTTTAGATGTCAATATTTTTCTGGATGGATTCTATGACTTCACCACGCTTGGGGCAGAATGGACACAGGCTCAGTTGTTTAGAGTAGTTATTTTACCGGCAGACTTTATAAATCCTAATGCACGGATAAAAGTTGACTACAGCAATTACGATAAGGTGATAAGTACTTTCAAGCTTGACGATACCCATGTGAAAAAGTACTAATAGGAGGCAAGTAAACTTCTCTCTTCTGATCAGCTATCCAGGAGTTTTTTGATGTCAGCCTCCCGGCTTAGGGCGTACTGGTAACCTATGTCAAAAATTTCTTTGGCTTTTTTGAGATCGGAGACTTTAATCTTTTTCAAACCGGGTGGTTCTAGATAAAGGTCGCAGTGATTGATATGGTGATAACTGTTTGCATTAATGGCCAGTAGGAAAGTTCTTTCAAACATGGTTTTCACATTGCTGACCTTAAATGATTGGTCTACCGGATTAGAATGTAGGCCGATAATTTTGATGTTTCTGCCCAGCAAAGGCTGAGTAGGAAAATTGTTGAGTATGCCACCGTCTACAAATAATTTTCCATCAATATTGATAGGGTCAAAAACAACAGGAATGCAGGAGGAAGCCATCAATGGCCTGATCAAAGGCCCTTCGCTAAAATAGACGCTCCTGCCTTCACATAAGTCGGTAGCACATATGATCAGCGGTATGTTTATGGCGCTGAAATCATCCGTTTGAAAGTATTTGCGAAAAAGAGATTCGGTAGAATCCATGCGCAGTAGCCCGGTCTTGCTAATGGCAGGTTTGAGGAATTTGAAAAACCTCAGTTCCGAGATGATCTCCAGTATCTGATCGGGAGCGTAATTACTACCCAACAATGCCCCCGCAATGGCTCCTGAACTGGTCCCGGATATGATGTCAATGGGTACCTTGAATTCTTGTAAGGCTTTGACCATGCCCAGATGCGCAATGCCCCTTGCCCCGCCCCCTGATATGGCTAATCCGATTTTCATTCTACTCTTAATGTATTTCAGGCAACTACTTGACTACGCCCATGGCCGTAAACTTTTTAATTCTTTCGTCAATCCTTTTTTCAGGAGAAAGTTTATTGAGTTGTTTGAGGTGATTGAGGATG
>JBBSOG010000273.1:0-8244 GCA_038259985.1 Cytophagales bacterium | reverse complement strand
GAATAATTGAATGTTAAGTCCCAATTAAAGTTATCAGTCCTGATGGGCACTACATTCAGTAAGAGTTCTATTCCGTCGTTTCTGCTTTCCCCCACATTGATCAAGCTGTTGGTGTACCCCGAAGCATCGGTAATCTGGGCGGACAAAATCTGATCTGAAGTTAGTTTATTATAGTAAGCCATGTCAATATTTACCCGGTTATCAAAAAACCTGACATCAAAGCCAACTTCTGTTTCTTTCACACTCATTGGCCGCAAGTTGTCGTTGGGCACCGTAGAGTTATTGATTGACCCTACGGGCTGTAACTGACCGGAAGGCAATGGAAAGAGGTTGCTATTTACCCCATAAAAAAGATTATTTGAATAAGGGTTAACATCAAGGTCACTACCTACCTCAGCATAGCCAGCCCTGATTTTTCCGAAAGAAATCCAGTTAGGTAAGTTGGCAAATGCCTGGGAAAACACAAAGCTACCGGTAACTGAAGGATAAAGTATACTTCTGTTAGCAGGCGAGAGCGTAGAAAACCAGTCGTTACGGGCAGTGGCATTTACGTATAAAAAGCCTTTATAAGAGAACTCCGCAGCCCCATATAAAGAATTAACACGCCATTCTGCTAAATCATAGAATGGGTCTTTAATCACACCATTTCTAACCGTGTACAAATCCCGCACAGTAAAATTATCAACCCTAGCACTATTGCGGTCTGTACGTCGGTCCATCCGATTTCCTCCTAAGGTTACGTCAATGCCAAAATCACCGAACTCGCGGTTGGCCCCCACCAGAAAGTCAGCATTCACTTCGCTAAACCTACGACTTTCCTGCACATAAGTACCATTTACAAAACCATCCGGTGCAGCGGGCAGAAAGGCCAAACCGGTAGGTAGGTTATAATCCTGGTCACGGGAGTAATAGTCTTGCCCGATACGGCCTTGCACATACAACCAGTCAGTCAGGTTATAGCGAAGGTTTACATTACCAAAAATGCGGTTACGCTTGATGTTCTCAAAGTGTTCTGCCAAAGTAAAGTATGGATTAGTGCGATTCCTGAACCTTGACCAGATAAACTCATCTCCGTTCTCGGTGTACTTATTGGCATCCAGCACATCCAGGGGCATAGAGTTGGACATAGTGTAAATCACCACCGGGGTACTTATATCCTGCCCCACAATAATGGGCGGATTGGTATTTTCTTCAATGGAATAATTCACACTGCCCGACACATTAAACTTAGGCGACAAATCCTGTGTAAAGCCTAAGTTGATCGTCTTTCGGTTGAAAGTAGAATTAGGCACTATGCTTTTATTGTCCAGGTTGGACAATGATAGGTTAAACCCTCCGTTTTCCCCACCTGAAGACAATGATACGGTATTGGTCCAACTACTTCCGGTACGGTAAAACTTACTAATCCTATCCCTGACCGGTTCGTAAGGCACTTCTACACCATCAAAGAGGATTTGAGTCATACCCGGCTGAAATTTCTCCCCAAAACTCCACACCCCGGAAGTAGGACTTGGACTGGTAGGACGTACGCCATTTTCCCCCTGTCCATATTCGTATTGGTAATCGGTATAATCTAGGGGGGTGTCTGTAGTAAAGTTAGTATTATATTCTACGCCTAAGCCTTTGGAAGTTCCCCGGGTTTTGGTGGTGATCATGATTACTCCATCTTTGGCGCGAGAGCCGTAGAGCGCAGCAGCGGCAGCGCCTTTCAAGACGGTCATTGACTCTATATCATCAGGATTGATACTGGTTAACCCATCTCCCCCATCGGAACTTGCCCCGGCGCGATTGCCATTTCCTGAGTCTACGCCAAAAGTACTGTTATTGATTGGCACACCATTGACTACAAACAAAGGGGTATTCTGTCCACCGAAAGAAGACTGTCCACGGATACGGATTTTGCTGGTACCAGCAGCGCCGCTACCCAAAGAAGAAATATTTACCCCGGCTACTTTGCCTTGCAGGGAATTCATAAAGTTGGTAGTACGGTTTACTGTCAACTGCTCAGGTTCAACTTTGGCAGTAGCGTATCCCAGTTTTTTCGTTTCTTTCTTGATGCCCAGTGCGGTAACCACAACTTCACCTAGTTCCTGTACATCTACTACTAGGCTCACATTGACTGTAGACCGGCCATTGATGGCTACTTCCTGGGTGGCATAACCTACCTGCGAAAAAACCAGCGTAGCGGCATCATCCGAAGCTGTTAAGGTATAGTTGCCATCAATATCTGTTACTGTTCCAATAGTGGTCTTTTTAACCAGCACGTTGACCCCTGGCAAAGGATTATTAGATTCACTATCGGTTACCCTACCACTAATACTCTGCTCATCGGCTTTGTCCATCACATCTAAGCTTGCCGCCATAGAAGACAAAGAAGCAATCAGGTCAGGGGAAACTTGTTGGCGATCTGAGGATAAGCCGCTTTGTACCGGGCGCTTGTTTACTTTGTTCACTCTTTTCTCCCTTTCCTCCTGGCTTAAAATCACATAGGTATGCTCATCAATCTTCTCAAAAGAAAGGTTTGATTGGTCAAATATCTTTTGAAGATTGTGCTCCAGGGCTTCATCAAAGTTGAGCGTCACATCGGTCTTCTCCTTTCTCAGGTACTTCTTTTCATATAAAAAAGACGCGTTATACTGTTTTTGTAGTTGTTCAATGACTTGCACCAATTGTCTGCCGGATTGGTCTTCCTGCCAATTTACGGAAGGTGCATTGTTTGCGGCAAGTGCCTGGGCTTGCGCTAGCAGTAGGCCGGAATTGCCTACCAGCAATAAAATCAGGCCATGCAGCAATAGATTTTTGTAGAAGGTTGTTCTCATGGTAAAGGTGATTAGGTTGTATATGGATTTAGGTAAATAGTTTGTTGCTTTTGGTCAATGGAAATGCTTAGTAAGCGCTCCAAAGCCTTCAGAAGTGTATCAAGGTTTTTGGCAGATATTACGCCGGTGATCTTTTTACTTTTCAGCGACTCATCATTGAAAACTACCTTGAGCCCGTAATTATCTTCCAGGATAAGTGCCAAGGCGGTCATAGACGTGTCGTCAAAAAAGAGCTTTTCTTCTTTCCAGGCACTATACATCTCGGCCTGAACACTTTTTTTATACACTTTTTTGTAGATGCCTGAGTATTCTACCATCTCCCCGGGCTGCATGCTGGTCGCTATCTCTTCAACGCTGAATTTTACTTTCCCACTTTCCAGTACCACTTGGATTTTATTCCTGCGGCTCTGTACATTGAAGCTGGTACCCAACACCTCTATGTTACCACCTTCTTCAGTGAGTACGCTGAAAGTATGTTGCCTCTCCTGCTCTTTCCTAGGTACTACCTGAAAAAAAGCTTCGCCACTAAGCTCCACGTGCCTTGCCGGGCTTTCCATGTCCCTGGCATCATAACGAAGCCTGGAATTGGCATTCAGCGTAACTGTTGAGCCATCAGAAAGCTGCACCAACTTGGTTTTGCCGTAAGCTGTCTGAATATCCATTTGATAAGAAGCACTGAATGACCACCATGAGGCCGCGGCAAGTACCAAAAGTGATAGACTAGCCGCTACCACGTAATAGAAATTTAAATAAGGAGGGAAATAGTCACTACTTTGCTTTTTTATTTGCGCTTCCACTTTTGTCCATGCCAGTTCAATGGATTCGGGAGGTAGGTTGGTTGGTTTGAACCGGATACCTTTCACCATTTGCTTTGCCTGCGTAATAAGCTCTTTTTGCTCAGGGTGATCTGCTAGCCATTGCTTCCACCGCAAAGCTTCCTGAGAATCCGGATGCAAGGCATAGCGTTGGAAAGAAAGATCCTCCACAAGTTCATAAAGGGTGTGATGCTCTTTCAATTCAATAAAAAATAGGGTGTAGCGATATGGGAGTAGAGCAGCATGGATGCTTTTTATACTCACAATTTTTAGTAAATTTTTCAAAATGATAGTTTTGCAATTCTACCTATTAGCAAAAAAGTCAAGCTGATAATAAGAAAATTTTAATAAATGAACGTGTACCTATTCACTTATTCAATAAAGAGGCTAGTTTCTTAGATAGCATGTAAATCTTCATGTTTGAAAGATTAGGCAAAATAAATCTTTAACGCGACCAACAAGGGCAGAAAAGTATTTATCAACACCAAGTGCCTAAGCTCCTCCTCTTCCTTCAATCGCTGCATGGCTCTAAACACGGAATTGACCACTGATTGATAGTTCATATTCATGACCTCAGCAATCTGCTGGTAGCTTAAGCATTCGTAATATTTAAGATAGATCACTTCACGTTGACGCTTAGGCAATTTGTTTAATGATTCAGCGATTTTTCTCTGGCGTATATCATGTGATTCGTTTTCCATCATGATCTCTTCTTGGGAAAAGGTGATAGGCGCAACAGTTGTTTCCAACGCTAAGAAACGCTGGTGATATATTTTCTCTTTTTGCAGGGACGTTCGCAAAGCTTTGAAAAGATATGCTTTAACATAACGCACCTCACTTATATTTTTTCGCCCCGTCCATAGCTGGACAAAGAGCTGCTGTACACATTCGTGGGCCATCGTATCTTCTCCACAATACCTAATCGCAAACTGATATAATGCGTTATAGTATTTTTTGAAAAGCAAGGAAAAAGTAGTATGGTTTCCATGCAGAAATTCTTTCCAGCATTGCTGATCATTATTGAACGAATCTGCTTCAACCATATCAATTTTTAAAATAAGTGCAAAGGCATTGATAATCTTAAGTAATTTTTGAGTGAAACACAATTTTTGTATCCGCTTAGGCTCAAATATTTCTATAATATTATAGGGGAGTATTTCCTTCCAATAGGTTTGAAATAATAAGTAAGGGATTCCCGTGTTGTGATATCATAAGATTATTTCATTTCCCTTCTCATTGGTTCATAATACTGGTTTTACTAGCTTTAGCCGTATATTATCAATCTAACACCCATATGAACCGCAGAAAATTTCTTCAAAACACTGCTCTGTCAAGTGCTATACTTCCGGTACTTTCCCTAAATAGCTGCCAGTCCCCATCTCCAACCGCTGAACCAACTGACGATCAGAATAGCGCAGAACAACCGGCATTTGCGCTAGAAGAAATGGGCGTAGCCGAACTACAGAAAGGGATGGAAGAGGGCACTTATACTGCGGAGGCCATCACACAAATGTACCTGGACAGAATAAAAGCGATAGATGAGAAAGGCCCTGCCATCAATGCCGTGATAGAGCTTAACCCTGACGCGACTGAGATTGCCCGGCAACTGGATGAAGAAAGGAAAAACGGCCAACTAAGAGGCCCGCTGCACGGTATTCCGATCATGCTCAAAGATAATATTGATACCGGTGACCGTATGCAAACTACCGCCGGGGCTTTGGCGATGGAAGGCCATATCGCTCAAGCAGATGCAGCTATTGTCAAACAATTGAGAGATTCCGGGGCGATTATTTTAGGAAAAACCAACCTCAGCGAATGGGCCAACTTCCGCTCTAACCGCTCATCCAGCGGATGGAGTAGCCGGGGCGGCCAAACAAAAAACCCTTATGTAATCACCCGCAATCCTTGCGGAAGCAGTTCTGGCTCCGGGGTAGCTGTGTCGGCAAATTTATGTACATTGGCTATTGGCACGGAAACGAACGGTTCCATTGTGTGTCCATCTTCCACCAACGGCATTGTAGGCATCAAACCTACGCTGGGCTTGCTGAGCAGGACAGGCATTGTTCCTATTGCCCATACCCAAGACACGGCCGGGCCCATGGCACGTACGGTCAGTGATGCTGTTATTATGCTGGGTACGATGACGGGGGTGGATGAAAAAGACGAAGCTACTCAAACTGATGGCCGACAAGCACTTGACGACTATACGCCTTATCTGAAAACTGACGGACTACAAGGCAAACGCATCGGCATCTGGCGCGGGGCAATGGGTTTTCACGAAGCCGTGGATGCCCTGATGGAAGCTTCTTTTGAAGTCATGCGACAGCAGGGGGCTGTGTTAATGGATGTAGAAAAAGTAGCTGCTGACGAATCCCTGGGCAACGCTGGTTTTCAGGTATTGCTCTATGAATTTAAAGCTGACTTGAATAAATATTTACAAGAACATCCCAATGCCCCGATAAAGTCATTAGAAGAGGTGATTGCTTTTAACCAAGCACACGAAGAACAAGCCATGCCTTACTTCAAGCAGGAAATCCTGGAAATGGCCCAGGAAAAAGGCGATCTTGATACGCCTGAATACCAGGAAGCGCTCGCCAAAGTCAAAAGGGTGAATGGTAAAGCAGGGATAGACCAGAGAATGGAGGAACATCAGTTAGATGCCATCGTAGCACCGACGGGCGGGCCAGCCTGGCCTACTGATTTGGTGACCGGCGATCATTTTCTGGGCGGCAGTTCCTCCCCCGCTGCCCAAGCGGGCTATCCGAATATCACGGTACCGGCCGGTTTTGTACATGGCTTGCCCATTGGTATTTCTATTTTTGGCAAAGCCTGGACAGAACCCAGTTTGATCAGTATTGCTTACGCTTACGAACAGGCCACCAAGCACCGTAAAGCACCTAAGTTTTTACCCCAAATTGAGTGAAGCATCCTAAACAGCAAATGTTTATATTTGACATAAGCCTATCCTCACTTTAACCAAAAACCAAGCCTATGAAATCCATCAAGCTTTTTTATGCATTGCTTCCCTGCTTTCTCTTTGCCTGCGACCGGCCAGCCGATATGCAGGAGGAAGAAAACCCCGTGAAGGCCTATACCATTGAACAGTTCATGAATACGGAACAAATCGGTGGCAGTGCTTTCTCCCCTGACGAAAGTAAGATTATGTATTCCAGTAAGAAAACCGGTATCTACAATGCTTATGAGTTGCCCGTCAGTGGTGGGGAAGCTACCCAGCTTACCGACTCTGAGAGTGAGTCTGTTTTCGCTTACTCCTACTTTCCTGAAGATGAGCGCATCCTCTATTCCAGTGACAAGGGGGGCAATGAGATAGATCATTTGTTTGTCAAAAACCTGAACGGCGAAACTACCGACCTTACGCCCGACTCAACTGCCAAAGCCCAGTTTATGGGCTGGGCAACCGACAAACAAAGCCTGATCTATGCTTCTAACAGCCGAAATCCCCAGGCTTTTGATGTGTACGAAATCAACATTGATCAGATTGATCAAACAGAAAGCTCCGTGGCTACTTATCAACCCAGGATGCTGTTTGAAAACGATGGCCGTTTTTTTCCCGGTCCTATGTCTGATGATAAAAAGTTGATGGCACTCACTGAAAGCATTACCCGACAAAAAGTCAATATGTACCTACAAAATCTAGAGACTGGCGAAAGTACCCTGCTCAATAAAGCAGATGATGAAGTGGCCTACAGCCCGCAATATTTTAGCAAGGATGGCAGTAAGCTATTTTTTCTTTCGGATAATGACAGCGAATTCACTTACCTGAGCAGCTATGACATCGCCAGCGGAGAAACTACCAAAGTAGAAGAAGCGCCCTGGGACATTATGTACGCTTACCTTTCCGAAAACGGCAAGTACCGGGTGGTAGGTATCAACAATGATGCGCAGACCGAGATCAAAATCTATGATGAAGCCAGCGGCGAACAAATCAGCCTGCCTGAAATGCCCGGCGGGGAAATTTCTTCAGTCAACATCTCTGATAGTGAGAAACTAATGGCTTTCTATGTCAACAGTTCTTCTTCACCCAATAATTTATACGTTTATAACTTTGAAAGTGGGGAATACACCCAACTCACCGATACGATGAACCCAGAGATTGACGAAAGCGATCTAGTCGCCGGGGAAGTCGTGCGTTACGCTTCTTTTGACGGTATGGAAATCCCGGCGATTCTTTACAAACCCAAAGTACTGGCAGCCGGTGAAAAATCCCCCGCCATGCTCTGGATTCATGGTGGCCCCGGCGGACAATCCGGGCTGGGTTATAATGCTTTGATCCAATATCTGGTCAATCATGGTTATGCGATCTTTGCGGTCAATAACCGGGGTTCTTCCGGCTATGGCAAAACCTTCTTTGCCGCCGATGACCAGCGTCACGGACAAGATGACCTACAGGATTGTGTAGAAGGCAAAAAATACCTGGCTACGTTGGATTATGTTGACTCTACCAAAATCGGCATCATGGGTGGTAGCTACGGGGGCTACATGACGCTGGCAGCCCTGGCCTTTGAGCCGGAAGTATTTAAGGTGGGGGTAGATATTTTTGGCGTATCCAACTGGCTGCGGACTTTGCAGAGCATTCCACCCTGGTGGGG
>JBBSOG010000272.1:0-8246 GCA_038259985.1 Cytophagales bacterium | reverse complement strand
TATATTGGGCGGTGCCATACCACCAGCATCAGCAGATTCCATCATGGCCATGTTACGGGCTTTGTACATCATGGGCGGCTGGTATCCATTGTTGATTTCCTGTATTTCCAATACTTCCCCGATGTCCTCTTTGATGCCATCCAGCAGATAATCCGCTTTTTCCTGTGCATCGCGCAAAGCTTCAATTTTCAAGTCACGACGATATTGCTCAATTTTTGAGTGAGAGTACTCCGAAATATTGGCGTTCTGAATTCCTTTAGGGTCCAGATATTCAAATAAGCGGTTGATCTTGTCCAGGGTTTCAAATTTGACACGGTACTGTTTCTGGGTCAGAAAATCCTCCCGCTCTTTCTTCTTGTCACGGGGATACCCATCATAATTATAACCGAATACATTTTCTATCTGAAAATCTTCGTCTTTTACGCCTATTTTGCGCACAGCAGTATAGAGATCCCTTTCCAGATTGTCTATAGACACTTTCTTTTTACTATCATCCAGATATTCTTTGATTGTGATAGAGAAGTAAATCTCATCAGGCGTTACTTCCCGTTCAGCGTGTCCGTACACTTCTATTTTTTTCACAAATTCCTCTTTATTGCTCTGGGCAACACTGATTCCGGTACCCAACAGGCACAGGCCAGCCACTAACACATATTTATATTTTGTCATATCTTTATTTTCTTAACGGTTTTTAAACTTGTTCAGTATAACATCCTTACTCACTTGCCTCGGTAAAAGTTGCCTTAATTCTGTTGAAGTACAAAGTGGTCTTACCTTCAAAAGCGGAATCCGTACCTATGATTAACCACAATTCACCCTTTTTGTCAGTAGTTATCTCAAAAAGTGTTTCTTTCGTGTTCGCCCGGCTGAGCAGCGCATACTGATCATCTTGCCTGGGTGTACCAATATGGCCAAGCACCAGCATATCTTTGCCGCCCTGCGACTGTTGCCCTTTATCAATGTTCATTTGCCAGGCACCATTCTGTTTTACCGCCAGTGGTTCTACTAAGGTAGCGCCTGCTTTGAGGTAAACCGAACTTCCCGGGCTTCCGCCAATACCAAAAGAAGATTCGGGATAATGAGAGGCAAATTCCATCATAAAACTGATATGATAAGTAGTCAATGTATCCAACCCACTGACCTTTCGCTTGATAAACATAAATAAATCATCGCTATGGTTATTTCCCTCAACCATTAATGATCTTTTATTCGTGTTAAGCGGAAAAGGCAGCGTAGTCCAAGCTGAATCCAGTTCGTAAAAAACATCCTCTCCGATCGGATAATCAGCAAATCCCACTGACCAGTCTTGCGTACTTTCCTTGAAATCAAAGTTGTGAGTAGCTTTACTGTCTTCAGGCTCCGGGCTGTCTTCTTCACAGGCAAACAGCAGGCTAAAGCAGCAGAAGCTCAATATTTTCAGATTTCTGTTCATTGTCCATTCTTTTTTTAGGATGACACACGAACAAGGCCCAAAGTTGGAACAGGGAACGATTAAGTTTTTATCTTCTCAGGACTTTATGCTTTTAATAAAGATTGAAATTTTTTAAGATTGCACCCCATTAGTAATAGAAAATATTGGTGCTAAAAATACGCTATGAATAAGCCCCATCAAGGCCCTAATCCACCGAATGAAGAGAATGTGACAAGATACTCTTCTGCCCGCAAAATGCTGGTCATTCTCTTCATCGTAGCAGTGATTATTGCGCTGGTATACTGGCTCAGGGACAAGCCGATTTCAGAAACGTATATTCCTGAAGATACTGTGGAGGAGCCCAAGTTTGTCAAAGAAGGCGAGCTTGCTTTTCTTGAAAAGAACAGTACGGATACATTAGCGCATATCGCTATAGAAGTAGCCGATGACAATGAACAAAGGAGCCAGGGCTTGATGTACCGCAGCCGTATGGAGGAAACTACCGGTATGCTTTTTATTTTTGAACAGGCCCGCGCACAAAACTTCTGGATGAAGAATACTAAAATCCCCCTGGACATCATGTATGTAGACCAGGATTCTGTCATCTTTATGATCTACAAATCGGTGATGCCTTATTCAGAAAAATCTATTCCATCTATTAATGAGGCATTGTATGTCGTGGAAGTTAATGGAGGCTTCAGCAACCGGCACAAGATACAACAAGGGGATAAAATCGTATTTGATGTTTTTGACTAAAGTATTCTTGTTAAAAGCCCGGTAATTTTGCAAAAAGAGTTTTTTTTCAATAATTCTGCTAAATTAGCAATGGTGAATAAGTTAAATTAATAATATAGATAATATTATAATTTGAATCAGTGAAGCAAGAACAACTTGTAGAACAACTCAGGAACAAAGACAAGGCCGCATTGTCTTACCTGTATGACCACTACGGTGGGGCCATATATGGTGTAATTCAGCGGATTGTCATACAAACCGACGTAGCGGAAGAAGTATTGCAAGATGCTTTTATGCGCTACTGGGAGAAGATAGATCAATTTGATTCCGACAAAGGTAGATTGTTTACCTGGATGTTAAGAATCGCCCGTAATCTGGCACTTGATAAACTTCGTTCCAAAGGAATGAAGCAGCACAGTAAATCCGACAGCATCTCCGATGACGTAAGTATCCTTGACAGCAAATTACATACGGAAACCGTTATCGATCCTATAGGCCTGGAAAGCGCCCTGAAGGGTCTTAACGAAGAACAACGTTTCGTGGTAGAACAGCTGTATTTTCGTGGTTATACCCAATCAGAACTGGCTAAAGAGTATAACATTCCTTTAGGTACGGTGAAAACCCGCTTGAGGGCGGCTATGGTCAGGCTTAGAAAAATTATTGTGCCATGAACATGAAAGAATGGATGGAATCGGGGATTATTGAAGCCTATATACTAGGCGATTTGAGCGAGGTAGAAGTGCGCGAAGTAGAAGATATGGCGCAACGCTACCCGGATGTACAAAAAGAGATCAATGAAACTGAGATGACACTGGAAGGCCTAGCGATGAAAACAGCTATCTCTCCCGGACAAGATATCAAAGATCGGATTTTTCAGCAGTTAGGACAAAGGACAGAAGAAATTACTTTGCCTGACGAATCGGCCACTTCTAAATCTGAAGAGGCATCTACTAAGGAATATACTATTGCTCCCGAAAGGACTCAAACGGTCAAGCTTTGGAAGTATTGGTCGGCAGCCGCTTCCCTGTTATTGGTAGGCGCTACTGTGCTGGCCATTTATTATCGCCAGCAATGGCATAGTACGGAGTCGGAACTAGAAGATTATCTGACAGAAAACCAGAATATCACGCAGGAATACCAGGCACTGCGCAGTGACTATGAGCAGTTGCAGGGTCAGCAGGAGATATTTGCCAATCCAAGTTTTACGCAGGTTAAACTTAATGCAATTGATACTTCGTCTTCATATTATGCGGTAATATACTGGAACGCTGAGTCAGAAGAAGTGTACTTGAACCCGGCAGGTCTACCTGCCCCGGAAAGTGGGAAGCAGTACCAGCTTTGGGCTATCGTAGATGGAAAGCCTCAAAATGCAGGTATTTTTGATATAGAAAATCAACTGCTGGATATGCAACAGATACAAAATGCCTCGGCCTTTGCCATCACCTTAGAACCGGAAGGCGGTAGTGAAAACCCTACGATGGAAGCGATGTACGTGCTGGGAGAGGTGTAGTAGACTTTTAGACAATGTTTTCGCTGAATTAAATACAAAGCCGGGCACTGACCCGGCTTTAGTTATTGTTCAAATTTGAATTTGACATAAAAAAGGATGCCATATTTCTACAACATCCATTGATGGCTATACGATAATTTTATATGCTTTCTTTAGTAGCGGGAGCTTTATTGGGGAGGTTGGAAGGCACAATAACTCCACCCTCGGTCATAGTTTGATCTTTTCCCCCTTGATTGTCTATTTTCCCGGTTTTGGGAATGCCACTACGGCCCAAATCATCTTCTTCACAGGCAGCAAATGAAACAGCAAACAAAAGAGCAATAAGGGAGATTTTTAGATTCTTTTCATAGGAATGTATTTCTTTAATTAGTTGTACAAACCTACGATGAGTCCTTATAGAAAAAAGCTAAATATTGTTGTTTTGATTACATAAAAGAAAACAAAGTTCAACTCATACAATTCCCTTGGATATTAAGATACTAAAACTTTCATATTCTCTGGGTCCCAGTGGACCATCTTCTTTTCGTAGTGACTGATGTTGGCAGCCAAAGCCGGGCCGGCAGCTCGCAAGCCAAAAATCGGGTCTTCTACTGTCTTTTTTTCTCCTTTGCGCATGGCCTGAAAAAGATTGGCAAAATGATCCTGGCGCATGCCATCGTAGCCATATTCTTCCGGTACGGAATAACTCATTTCTTTAGGCTCTTCCATCTGCGGACGGGCGTTGGCGTATTCTTTTTGGTACCATTCCTTAAATTCAGCCTGCGTTTTTTCAGAAAAAGAACCGATACTCATGCCTGGGGCTTTGGGTAATTTCTTGCGTCTTACCGTTACCGCATCCCAATCCAGCGCCATTTCCCCTTCCGACCCTACCATACGGATACCGCTGCGTCCGCCGGAGCCGTCTACAAAGTTAACCCTCAGCGAAAAGTTAAAAGCCGGATGATGCTCTGTTTTCGCGTAGTCAAACATGCCCAGCATCACGTCGGCCACGTCGCGTTCATCATCCCAGTAACGTAGGCCACCGGTAGCCATCACCCGCTCCGGCCCGTGCGAACCGGTGATAAAATGCAACATAGAAAAAAGATGGACAAACAAATCTCCCGGAATGCCGGTGCCGTAATCCTGATAGTTTCTCCAACGGAAAAATCGCTTGGCATCAAAAGACCGGTCAGGTGCATCGCCTAAAAACTGCTCCCAGGCAATAGCTTCCCGCTGGAGGTTAGGCGGACTAGAATATTGCCAGGCACCGGTGGCGCTAAAACGGTCAAAATAAGCTTCGGCAAAATTAAATTCCCCGATCTCTCCGGCCTGGTAAAGTTCTTTGGCTTTTTCGTAAGTGAGCGAACTCACAAACTGGCTACCTACCTGGAAAGGTACTTTGCTCTCGTTGTAGGCTTTAATGATTTCATGCCCCTCAGGAACGTGTTGTACCATGGGTTTTTCGCAGTAGACGGCTTTGCCCTTACGCATGGCTTCTATGGCGATGGTTTTGTGCCAGTGATCCGGCGTGGCAATGATAACCGCGTCCACCTCTTTGTTATCCAGAATTTCTTGGTAAAAACGAGTGGTTTTTATTCCCTGCCCAAAAACTTCTTTGGAATGAACAAGTCGGTCGTCGTAGCAGTCGCAGGTGGCAATAAGTTCGGCTCCTTCTCCGCATTTAAGCGCAGCGTGCGTATCCCCAAATCCCATACCGCCCACGCCAATGGTCGCGATGTTGATGCGGTCGTTGGCAGCTATTTTATTTCTTTTTTTCAAGATGTGAAAGGCTGGGGCATTTGCTTTCGCACCAATAGCCGGGATGGCTGCCAGGCCAGCGGCCGAAGCGCTTAGCTTCTTAATAAATTGTCTGCGTTGTGTATTAGGTTTTTTCATTTTTTGAAATTTTTAGGTAGTAGCACGTCAAATATAAATGATGGGGTTAGCACAGAAAATTTAACAGCAGACCGGAGACTTAAAACAGGAGACAAATTTTCCGGTCTCCAGACTTCTGTTTTCGGTTTCCAACCTTAATCTTCACTCAATTTCTTCCTTAAACTTTTTGTCTTTGTCGCTGGAAAGAAAGTCTGCGGTCTCCGTAATTCCTCTGCCTCCGGATTCCATCAACACATCATCATCTAATTTCTTGATGGGTGTGTAGCAGGAAGCAGGTTCATCTTTATAAGGTTTGTTACTGACTTTGTTGTACACCGAAATCAACGACCAGCGGGAATGGTCGCTGTCATTACTATCAGAGCGGTGCAGCAGATTGCAATGGAAAAAAAGCGCGTCACCAGGGTTTAGTTCTACATACACCAATTCATGCCGCTTGGTCGCCTCATTGACTTTCTCCATGTTAGCGCCTACCTGCTCGCCGGTCATATTGTGTTCTACACGTTCCATTTTGTGCGAGCCCTTTAGCACTTGCAGGCAGCCATTCTCACGATTGGCCTTGGTCAATGCCAGCATGATACTCATCATATCAGGATACAAAAAACCATTGGCATACCAGTAGCCATAATCCTGATGCCACTCCCAAGCGCCGCCTTTTTTGGGTTCTTTCTGCATGAGTTTTGAATGGTAGTGGCCCACTGTTCCTCCCAAAATCTTTTCGGCAGCATTGACCATACGTGCCGATCGACTGTAGATGCCATAGACATCATCCTGGGGCGTGTACCACAAAGCTAACTTAGTTCTCAACCCCTTGCTATCATTGAAATCAATGGATTTTTCTTTGATGACCTGGTCTTGTATGGAAGTCTGGTAAATGAGTTCTACTTCTTCAGGCAAAAAGAAATTACGGATAATGACGTAGCCATCCCGCTCAAAATCAAGCAGGTGCTGGTCGGTAAATGATGGATATGATTTCATAAAATTTAAAGTAAGTTTCTGTTAATCAAAAAGCGTATTTGAATCTCTTTCTATCTCTCGCTTGGCGTCTTCAACCGTATAAGTTGTTTTGCAACTTGGACACAAAAGGGAATACTCGTAATAATAAGTTTGATGCGTTTTCACTTTTCTGTTTCTGTTTTCCCGCTTCACCACTGGCGTACTGCACTTTCTGCAAGCATCACCTTCTTGCTTTATCCTTCCATCTTGAGGATTATCTTTTTGCTTTAGGTATGCTGTATCTTCAATGAGTATGTCGCCGTTTAGGGCAATCGTTGCTAATGCATCACATCGCTCATTTTCCCGGTGCCCATTGTGTCCCTTTATCCAATTAAAAGAGACTTCATGGGTGTTTATCAAATCTAATAGCTTTTCCCAGAGATCAGTATTTACTGCTTTTTCTTTCTTGTTTCTGTACCAATTATTTTTTTTCCACTTGACAGCCCATCCCTTGTTGATGGCATCTACAATGTATTTTGAGTCTGAGAAAACCTCAACCCATGCTTCTACTTTTATTTGCCCTAATCCATAGATGATTCCCATCAGTTCCATTCTATTATTGGTAGTCAATTGGTATCCCTGGAAGAATTCTTTCTCGTGCGCATTATATCTCAGGATTACGCCGAATCCCCCGGGGCCTGGGTTGGGGTCAGCACCTCCATCGGAAAAAAGGTAAATTTTTGGTATTTGTTTTCTTTGCTTTTCCAAAATTGGTATTGTGTTTTAATTATGCGGGCCAGAGGCCCTGGAAGATATTGGTCACCATGCTAGAGCATGGCGACTGAATCAAATGTTTTAAGTTGATTTCTCAATAATTTCACCGCTGTCTTTCACTTTCAGGATCACTTTCTTGCGGCCGTCAGGTAGGTGTTCCTCTTTGATCAGCCAGTGTTCTGCATCGTATTCCTTGGCACCCAGGGGCTTAATTTTTTCCGTATTTCCTCTCCAAAGCGGTAGATGTACCGGCTCCCATTTTTTAGATTTTGCTGAAACATAGCAGGCGTCCATGATGGCGTTGACGATATAAGCATCATAAAAAGTCTCCATCGGGCTTTGCTGCTTATCCAGGGCATCAAGCATATCGGTAAA
The DNA here is from genome assembly GCA_038259985.1 of Cytophagales bacterium. Taxonomy (GTDB): domain Bacteria; phylum Bacteroidota; class Bacteroidia; order Cytophagales; family Cyclobacteriaceae; genus Catalinimonas. The sequence continues at coordinate 633 of JBBSOG010000272.1, read as the reverse complement.
CATATTGTCGTAGCCCAAGGCGTGGATTTCGTCGCCGACCGGTGAGAGCCAGCCGGTTTCCTGCTCTGCTTTTTCGGCCACGTAGCCCTGCATGCCTACCGCAGTGAACATATCGTATCCGGTATTCAGAAAATGGTCCAGGCGAATGGTGCCTTCCGTACCCGATACCTCATCCCGGATATCCATCCCGCCCCGAAAGGCCCAACTCACCTCAAACTGTGTGACCGCGCCGGTCTCGTAGCGTACCAAACCTACCGCATGATCTTCTGCCTGGATGGGCTTCACCAGGGTATCCGCCCAGCACATCACTTCTATCGGTTTGATATCTTTGCCGACAAAGTTACGTCCGATCTCAATGCAATGGCAGCCCATGTCAATGATGGCCCCGCCACCGGATTTTTCATGGTCCTAAAACCAGTCGGAATGCGGGCCGGGATGTGCTTCGCGGGAGCGCGTCCAGAGGATTTGTCCCAGTGCTCCTCGTTTGATCGCTTCTAGCGCATCCAGTGTTTTGGAAGTGTAGACCAAGTCTTCCAGGTAGCCATGAAATACGCCTGCTTTTTCTACGGCTTCCAATATTTCCAGGGCTTCCCGTCCGTTCATCGCCAGCGGCTTGGTGCAGAGTACAGATTT
>JBBSOG010000271.1:0-8259 GCA_038259985.1 Cytophagales bacterium | reverse complement strand
GTGCTGATCAAAATGAACAAAATTTTAATAACGCATCTGATTTTTTGCTGAGTTACGGACACTTTCCTTTGCTCTTGCTGACGGTTAAATATGATGGTGAAAGTTGGGTGATTGTTGATGAAAAGCCAAATCATGTATTTAACAACTATTTAAATATTACTGATCAAGCTAACTTTTCCTTAGACCAGCATTTGACCAAAGTTTCACGCGAAAATATTCAAAAGTCACTTGAAAATTTAGCTGGACAAGGTTTGTCTAGTGTTTCTGAGCTACTTGAATTTAATGAAGGCAGTCTTCGTGCTTCGGTTCAGGCCAAGTTATTTCCACTTAGCGTGCCTGTCCAACCTCCTGCACATCAGATGACGGTAGGATTAATGCTGTTGGATACCCTGGAAATGTCAGTTTTGCAAAAATCAATTGTTTCTTTTGAGCAATTGCAAGCCTCCCTTCACGATGCCAATCTCCTTGCAGTAAGTGTAGACCCGGAAGGAAAAATTGTCTATGCTAATGTCGCCATGCAGGAAACCCTGGAAGAGGGTGGAGCTGAACTAACAGGAAATAACCTGTTTGATGAATTTGTCCCGCTACGGGAAAAGAAGCTCAACATGCAGCAGTTTTTGGATATGGCTGCCCACAACGATATACACGTCAACCTCAAAAGAAATATTCAAACCAAAAGCGGCAAACTGGTCAAGCTCAACCTTACCAGCATCATCTACCACGAATTGCATGGTGTATTTTCCGGGCTTACCATTCTTGCCGAAAACATCTCAGAACAAAAAGAAGTCAAACGGAAGTTGCAGGAAAAAAATAAGCAGCTTGCTGAGCTTTTCAACACCGCTTTTGACCTCATTTTGATTTTCAACGCATTAGGTGAGATCCAATTTGTGAACAAAGCATGGAGGGACAAAATGGGTTATTCTGAACAGGAAATTGTTGCCCTGAAATTTAAGGAATTGATTCATCCCCACTACCAGCAAAATACGTTGGATCATCTGGATAAACTCAATACGGATGATTCAGGGGGGAAATTCAACACGATTTTTGTCAGCAAGGCTGGTAAAAACGTCTACGTGTCGGGCAGTATTACGGTCAAAAGAAACAACCATCAGGTAGAGTACCGGGGGATTTTTTATGACATCAGCCAGCAGGTTAGAGCGGAGCGTGCCCAAAACCTTTATAATAGCATCGCTAACCTTACCATCCATAGCCCTGACCTGGATACCCTGTATTTTAATATTCACCGGGAACTAAAAAGGGTAATCCAGGCGGATAACTTTTACATTGCCCTGCTGGGAAATGATCAAAAAATTGGGTTTCCCTACTATATTAGTGGGAAAAAGCAAAATATTGATGTTGAGGAAAATCTACAACACCAGGTTGAACTGGTCAAATTCGTATTACACAATGACGCCCCCTCATTTTTGTACGAAGGAGAATTAAAAAAACTGATTTCAGTTGGCACCATCAGGCCGCTTGCGGTAGTGCCCAAAATATGGTTGGGTGTTCCGCTGAAAATCAAAAACAGAACAATTGGTTTAATTTCTATACAACAGTATACTTCTGCGGAAGGGCTGACTACCCGAGACCTTGATTTGCTGGACTTTGTATCCGGGCAAGTGGCGCTAGCGGTAGAAAGAAAGCTGAATGAAGAAAAACTGCATGAACAGACCAGCAGGCTCAATGCCATCTTTCAGAGCAGTTCACACATGATCTGGTCCATAGACCGTTCCTTGTGCCTGACTACTTTCAACAAAAATTTTGAAAAGTTTACACAACTGATCTACGGGTCCAAACCCGTGATTGGTGACCTACTCAATAAAGAATCGGAAGAGGCAACGCAGCACTACCTCAGTATCTGGAGAAACCGTTATGAAATGGCTTTGGAAGGTTTACCTTCAGAACTTGAATGGCACTTGGATACCCATGACTACGATCAAAAATGGTTTCAAATCTTTATTAATCCAATCTATCGTGAGGATGGTACCATCAGGGAAGTGTCAGGCATAGCCCATGATGTGTCTATCAAAAAAGAATTTGAACTTTCCGTCATTAACAGTGAGGAAAAATTTAGGACGATTTTTGAGTCCTTTCAGGATATCTACTTTCGCTGCCGCCTTGATGGCACCATTATTCTGATCAGCCCTTCGGTCAAAGAACTGACAGACTATGAGACCTATGAGGTGGTCGGAAGGGATGTTACCAACTATTATCTTTATGATAGCCGTACCAAAAACCTTATCCGACAATTAATTAAACATAAAAAAGTAAGAAATTTTGAGGCTTCTGTAATCAAATCAGATGGGGAGCTTTTGCAATGTATCTGTAACGTCCGCCTGATTTATAACTCATCCCGGAAGCCGGTAGAAATAGAAGGCGTAGCACGGGACATTACCCAGCTCAAAAAAGCCAGCCAAGACCTACAGCGCGCCAAAGAACTGGCGGAACGTTCCCTTAAAGTAAAGGAAGGTTTTCTTGCCAATATGAGTCATGAAATCAGGACGCCCATGAATGGCATCATCAGTATGATAGACTTGCTGGCCGATACACCTCTGGACGAGGAGCAGGACGATTTCGTGCAAACCGTCAAAAAATCATCTGAGACCTTGCTTAACATCCTGAACGACATCCTGGACTTATCCAAAATTGAGGCGGGCAAGATGAAGCTCAACAAAAGTATCGTATCCCTGGATTCAGTTTTAGGAAAAGTACATGCGCTTTTTCACCAGCAGGCAAGGCTTAATGATATTGGATTTAGCTATACCTTGGAGAAAACCTTACCCGAATATGTAAGAATTGACGAAACCAGGGTGCTGCAAGTGGTTTCTAATCTTACCTCCAACGCTATCAAGTTTACTGACGAAAATGGTAAAGTAAATATTCATGTTTCAAAAACTTCTGATATAGCTGGACCGGCTAACTCAAAAAAATTTATACTAAAGATAGCGGTTGAAGATACTGGGATTGGTATTTCTGAACAGGCTCAGGAAGAATTATTTCAGAATTTCAACCAGATAGATAGTTCTGTAAGCAAAAAATATAAAGGAACCGGCCTCGGGTTGTCAATTTCAAAGCAGTTGACAAACCTCATGGGAGGCGATATAGGCGTTGAATCTGAAACAGGAAAAGGAAGTAGGTTCTGGTTTACAATCATCGCGGAAGTAGCCGGAATTCCAGAGGAAAAACCTCAAAATAACGATGATTTCCTGCATTTTTTGGAAGAAAGACAAGCTCGTATTTTATTGGTAGATGATAACCTGGTCAATAGAAAAGTATCCGGTAAGATATTAGAGAAAGCACATTGTCAGGTGACTTTGGCGGAAAGTGGGAAGCAGGCCATAGCGCTGGTGAAACAAGCATCTTTTGATGTCATCTTTATGGACATACAAATGCCTGAAATGGATGGCATTGCCGCCACCAAAGAAATACGCTCGCTGGGCTTAGCTAATCTACCACCCATCATTGCCATGACGGCCTATTCTATGCAGGGTGACAAGGAAAAATTTATTCGTGAAGGCTTAGATGACTATATTTCCAAACCAATCCGCCCTAAACTATTGGTCAAAAAACTGGTGGAAACGCTGTATGCACAAGGTAACGGAGCGCAGGAAACAGCTGTATCAGATTCAACATTTGCTGAGCAGAAAATTGTGAATTATGATATTTTAAAAGATTTGGAAAAATACGGAGGCAAAGAAATTATCGTAGACACCCTGAGCGATTTTGAGAAGGAGGCAGAACAACTGATTAATTCATGTATAGAATCACTAAAAAAAGAAGATTATGATGATATTTTAAGTAAATTGCACACCTTGAAAGGTAATGCGAGTACCCTTGGCATAGACCGTTTGGCCAGATTACTTACGGAAACGGAAGGCCGGTTAAAGCAAGGGGAAACGGCTCATTTGCAGGAAAACATGAAAAACCTTCAAGTGTATTTTCTGGAATTTCAACAAGAATTTAAAAGCTTCTTAAATTTGTATACTAATGGCTAATTTCAAAAAAGTGCTAGTGGCTGAGGACAGCTCAGTGATTCAAAATTTGACTAAGAAAGTCCTTCAGTTTCAGAATTATGAAATTGATTCTGTCAAAAACGGAGAGGAAGTACTTAAAGCTATTGATGCCCACGATTATGATATTATCCTGATGGATATTGGGATGCCTAAAATGGATGGCATGGAATGTACCCGTCAAATCAGGGCTTTAGAGGACCAACAAAAAGCCAGCATACCCATCATCGCCATTACTGGCAATGCAAAAAACTATTCGGATGAGGAGTTTAAGCATGTGGGCATCAACGAATACATCCAAAAACCTATTAATTTTGATCACCTGGTAGAAGTAGTGAAGAAATTTACGAGCTAATGGCTGGTAGTGAAGTTAAATACTCCAAACATTTTTTAAACAAGCTTGAAGATTTATTTAGCGAATCTGATTATGTGCTTAGGTATGAAAAGGGCAATTTTAAGTCAGGCTATTGTATTCTAAACGATACTAAAGTCGCTATCATCAATAAGTACTATCCCCTGGAAGGCAAGATCAATTGTCTGATGGATATCATCAAATTGGTAGACATGGATATTGAAATGCTAAGTGATAAAAACAAGAAGTTTTTGTTAGATATACTTGAAACTCCATCTGCGATTTGAAAGTCACTTTTTTAGGAACAGGCACATCTCAGGGTGTTCCCGTCATCAATTGTCAATGTGAAGTGTGTAGTTCACTGGACTATCGTGATAAGCGCCTGAGGTCTTCCATACACATTGAAGTAGACGGCAAAAACTTTATCGTAGATTCCGGGCCGGACTTCCGGCAGCAGGTGCTTTTCAACCAGATTACAAGACTGGACGCGCTTATTTTCACTCATCAGCACAAAGATCATATTGCCGGTATGGATGACGTGAGGGGGTTTAACTTTTCTCAGCAAAAAGATATGCCTGTCTATGCTACCCAAGCAGTGATCCAGCAGCTGAAGCGAGAATTTCCCTACGTTTTTGCTGCCGACAAGTATCCGGGAGTACCCAGGGTGGTAGTGCATGAAATAGAAAATCATCCATTTGAAACTGAAGGCGTGACCTTCAATCCGATTGAAGTCATGCATTATAAGTTACCGGTGTTTGGCTACCGCATAAAAAACTTTACCTATATCACTGATGCCAAAACCATTGCCGATAAGGAGAAAGAGAAAATGAAAGGCACCGAAGTGCTGGTGCTGAATGCCTTGCAACGCAAGTCGCATATTTCTCATTTTACCCTGGAAGAAGCGCTGGAATTAGTAGAAGAAATCCAGCCAAGTCAGGCATTTCTTACCCATATTAGCCACGGACTCGGTACACATCGGGAAGTAAACCGTTTACTTCCTCCTCATATAAGATTGGCTTATGACAGCCTCAGCATAGAAATTTAAATTTTTTTTGACCCTGTTTCTTTCTACTTTCCCTGCGCAATTTGCCTGACATTCAAGCGAATATGGCGCACGAACTAAGTTAAAACCTTAACTGTTCACCCACTGGATATACTTGCATTAAGCATAAGAAATCCTCAATTTAGGGCATTCAAGGCAAAATTTACGGATTATAAGTTTTTTCCGATCAAACTTTATGGCGAACAACAATCAAAGTAATTATACCGAAGAAAGCATACGGTCACTGGACTGGCGTGAGCATATCAGGTTGAGGCCCGGTATGTATATTGGGAAATTGGGTGACGGTTCATCCTTTGACGACGGCATATATGTGTTGGTCAAGGAAGTCGTTGATAATAGCATTGATGAGCATGTCATGGGCTTTGGTAAAACCATAGACATCAAAGTGACTGAGAAACAAGTAGAGGTCAGGGATTACGGGAGGGGGATACCGCTGGGCAAGGTGGTTGACTGTGTATCCAAAATAAATACCGGTGGCAAATACGATTCCAAAGCTTTTCAAAAATCGGTAGGTCTCAATGGTGTAGGAACCAAAGCAGTGAACGCACTCTCCGACCACTTCAAAGTACAGGCTTTCCGTGATGGCCAAACCAAACTGGCTGAATTTGAGCAGGGTGTCCTAGTAAAAGATGCTAAAATCAGCAAGAGCAGCGATAGGAACGGCACACATATCTCTTTTGAGCCTGACAACGAAGTGTTCAAACATTTTCACTTTCGCCCACAGTTTCTGGAGAACCAAATTTGGAATTATGTGTACCTCAATGCTGGTCTTACTATCAATTTTAATAGCAAGAAATTTCATTCTGAAAATGGCCTGCTGGACCTACTTTCCAACAAAACCTCCGAAGATAACCTCCGCTATCCCATTATCCACCTGAGAGGGGAAGATATTGAACTGGCGATGTCGCATACCAACCAGTATGGGGAGGAATATTATTCTTTTGTCAATGGGCAGTATACTACGCAGGGAGGTACGCACCTGGCCGCATTCCGGGAGGCAGTAGTTAAAACCATACGGGAATTTTACAACAAAAATTTTGATGCCGCTGATATTCGCGGATCAATCGTTTCCGCGATTTCTGTACGTGTCCAAGAGCCGGTTTTTGAGTCACAAACCAAGACCAAGCTAGGCTCGCAGAATGTAGGCCCGGATGGCCCGACGATGCGCACATTTATCAATGATTTTATCAAAAAGCAACTTGATAATTATCTTCATGAGCATCAGCATGTGGCTAATGCACTTATGAAGCGTATACAACAATCGGAAAGAGAGCGGAAAGAGATTGCCGGTATTAAGAAATTAGCGAATGATAGGGCCAAAAAAGCTAACCTCCACAATAAAAAGCTGCGTGACTGCCGTGTCCATTTTGATGACAAAAAAGATGATAGGGTAGATGATACTATGGTTTTTATTACCGAGGGGGATTCTGCCAGCGGTTCCATCACCAAATCCAGGGATGTGCAGACCCAGGCGGTATTCAGCCTAAGGGGAAAGCCGTTAAACTGTTTTTCGCTTACCAAAAAAGTGGTTTATGAAAATGAAGAGTTTAATTTGCTACAGCATGCTTTAAATATTGAAGACGGATTGGACGGACTGCGTTACCGCAAAATCATCATCGCCACTGATGCCGATGTGGATGGTATGCACATACGCCTCCTGATGCTTACTTTCTTTTTACAGTTTTTTCCTGACCTGGTGCGCAACGGCCATATTTATATACTGGATACGCCCTTGTTTAGGGTTAGAAATAAAAAGGAAACGATTTATTGCTACTCCGAAGAAGAAAAACGCAGGGCAGTGGAAAAGCTAGGCAATAAGCCTGAAATTACCCGTTTCAAGGGCTTGGGGGAAATATCACCCGATGAATTTGGTGCTTTCATTGGAGAAGATATCAAACTTCAGCCGATTATTGTGGATGACAAAGTAAGCATCAAAAAGCTTTTGACTTTTTACATGGGAAAAAACACTCCCGACCGACAGACCTTCATCATTGATCGCCTGAGGATAGAAAAAGACCTGGTGGAGGAAACTGTTTGAGCAAAAAACTTATCATATGCGCGTTCTGAGCAAGTTTTCCAACAAAGAAAGAATTATTTTTTCTTTTCTAGTCGTATTGGTTTTGATCAACATTCTGACGCTGGTTACTTCCAGCAACCTGTCGTCCTTTTCTCATGATTTCAAATCCATATTGGAAGACCGGCTTGTCCCATCTAATGACCTGTCCAAAATTCAGGAACAGTTTTATAGAAACCGAATCAATCTGGAAGAGCTTATTTATCTGGCAAATGATGAACGCAAAAATGCTGGTAAAATAATTAATGAGATCAAAATTAATAATCAACAAATAGATCAGATTGAAGCCAAATACGCCAAAACCCATCTCACCACTGACGAAAGCAAACAGTTGGCGACCTTCAACAAAGTGATCAAGAACTATAGAAATATTGAAAACAAAATTATTGAAAATATCAAGCAAAACCAGTTTGAAAAGGCAGGAGGGATTTATCAACAAGAAAGTATTCCCCCTTTTGAAAAATTATTAAATATCACCCATGAACTGGAAGCTATACAGTTAAAAGTAGGGGAGGATTTGTACCAGCATGCCCAAAAGAAGGTGATCAGCATTCAGGTACTGGCCTATATCAGCCTGGGCATAGCCCTGATGATTACCGCCTATATGTTGAAGGTTTTGCAATTTAAAGTGAAGTGAATTGAGGAGCAATAATAAGATGTTATATGAGTGAAGAAGAAATAGAACAACTGCCCGATAGCGAACGAATTGATGGGATGTACGAGAACTGGTTTCTTGAGTATGCCTCTTATGTGATCTTAG
>JBBSOG010000270.1:0-8268 GCA_038259985.1 Cytophagales bacterium | reverse complement strand
ATGACCGTCATACCGATACCGGCTTTGGCAATACCCATGATGATGGCCAGGGGAAGCAGAAATATAGCAGACCAGGGAAGAACCAATACGCAAATATAAGCAGCTAAGTAGAGGCCAATCAGGGTAACGGACTTGATCACCATTTCGCTATTGCCATACCTTGAGATGTTATTATCAGTAAAATACTGGTTCACTCTTCCCCTCAGGGTAGTAAAAAAAATTGATTGGTCTTTGTTAATAAATTTCATGGAAAAGGGGAAAAAGAAGTGTAAAGTGGCTATTGTTAAAGTAGTAATCGGGTCAAACTTACTTACTACTGCCGGATAATCCAATGCCTAACGACTTAAAACAAACTGGCGCCAAGAGAAAATGTTTAAGAGGTTTAGTAAATAATGCTTAGGCATGCTAATGAGTTATACGTACCCAGTTTACATATTAAACGCAGCATAAGTTCACTTATTGGATAGTGATCAACAAAGATATGCATGCCGCGCATTGCATGCCGCGCATTGCATGCCGCGTTCTGAAACGATGACTATTAAGAAAACGAGGGCTGTTCAGGTCTGAGCTTGACTGGTATGATGAAGGTGCGTCACAGTCGCTGTTCTCGCAAGTCCTCTTTACAAAAGAGGAATGTATCTGGAGTGATATAAGTCCGTAATCGGACAGGCATTGTCCTAAAGCGTACAGTAAAAGTTAGGAAAAGTGCATCAGGCGGGCTGATAGGGCTTGGCGCAATGTTTGGCTTAGTGTTTTCGTACATTCACCTAACTGTCTACCCATGCTCTATAACTACCTGAAAATCGCGATAAGACTATTCACCAGAAATAAGATGATTAGCTCCATCAATGTGTTGGGGCTTGCCCTTGCGCTGAGCGGAAGCATGTTGATCGCTATTTTTATTCAGGATGAGCTGAGCTATGACCGCTACAATGACCGGGCTGATGATATTTATCGGGTCACCCGTAATTTCCTCTCTCCGGATGGAAGTGAAACCTTGCACCTGGGATTGGTAGCCCCGCCTTTTGGCCCACTGCTTAAGAATGATTTTTCTGATATTGAGGAGGTAGCCCGTACCCGGGGCTTTTACCGTACCCTGAATATCCTGCAAGAGGATGGTACTCCCCAAGAGGTTGTTTATATAGAAAAATCATACTATGCTGAACCCTCGGTATTCAACATATTCTCCATCAATATCTTGGCCGGGGATACCAAAACTCCGCTGGAAAAACCCAATACCTTGATGATGTCTGACGCTGCCGCCCAGCAATACTTTGGTACCACCGATGTGATAGGAAGACGCGTGAAAGCAGGGGATGAGCTGATGGAGATCACCGGGGTGTATGAGGCTTTCCCCGCACAGTCGCACTGGCATCCGGATATGCTGGCTGCATTTAGCACATTGAATGACCCTAATATCTATGGCAGGAATAGCTTAGAAACCAATTGGGGCAATAATAACTTCAGCACCTACATTTTAGTCAACGATGAGTTTGACCCGGAGGCTACAACAGCGCAGTTTCCAACTTTCCTGGATAAGCACATGGGAGAGTCTGGTAATCCGGTACAACCCAGTATGTGGACCAACCTTTTCTTGCAGCCTCTGACTTCCATTCATTTGCATTCGCACTTGGATTCCGAAATTGAAGCCAACGGAAATATCAATCAAGTGTATATTATGGGGGCCATTGCTCTCTTTCTCATCTTGATTGCCTGCTTCAATTTTGTCAATCTGTCTACTGCCCGGGCCACTACCCGGGGCAAAGAAGTGGGTCTTAGGAAAGTAGTGGGCGCATTTAAAAAACAACTGATCACCCAGCACCTGAGCGAATCAGTGTTAACTGCTTTATTCTCTTTTGTGCTTTCTATCGTGATGATTACTCTAGCACTACCCTGGCTTAATGATTTTACAGGCAAATCCATCGCATTACAGGATTATGCCAGGCCGCTGACTATCCTGCTGGTATTGGGTGGCGTAGTGCTGGTAGGCATCCTAGCAGGACTCTACCCGGCCTTGGTAATTTCCGGTTTCAAACCAGCGCTGATCTTAAAAGGCAAAAGTGGTTCCGTCAAGGGCATCAATGGCATCCGTAAAGCTTTGGTGGTTGTACAATTTTCCATATCCATTATCATGATCATTGCCACATTGATCACCTATCAGCAGTTAAGATTTCTGAATAACCAGGAACTGGGGTATGAAAAAGACCAGGTAGTGAGATTACATTATGATGATGCGCTGGCAGATCGTTGGGAAACTTTTTACTATGAACTTACCCAGGACCCGGCTATCAAGAATGCGGGGAGGTCCAGTTACGTACCTACGGATAGGTTGCTGGATTACCAGGGCACTTCAATACAGCAGGGGGATAGCCTGGCGGTGACTGATGTAATAATGAAAGATTTGCGCATTGACCCTACTTTTTTTGAAACTTACCAGATACCACTGGTCAGCGGAAGGAATCTCTCTAAAGATATCCAATCAGATGATTCATTGTCGTTTATCATCAATGAGTCGGCGGCACGTATGGTGGGTTGGAGCAATGATGAAGCCATAGGACAAACGCTTAAAAACGGCCCGGTAAAAGGAACCGTCATAGGTGTGGTCAAAGATTTTCATTTTGAATCTTTGCATGAGCCTATCGTTCCCGTGGTGTTTCATGGGCAGCATGATTACAACAACATATCGGTGTTGGTCTCGGCCAATGAAATGCAGCAAGCCCTGGCGCACATGGAAACGGTTTGGAAACAATTCCTGCCCAACCAGCCATTCTTTTATAATTTTCTGAGCGAGCGTTATGACCAATTATACGAAAGCGAGCAGAGCCAGAATGAGTTGTTTATGATCTTTGCCGGGCTGGCGATTTTTATCGCTTCTATGGGATTATTTGGCTTAGCGACCTTTAATACCCATCAACGGAGCAAAGAGGTGAGCATCAGAAAAGTGCTGGGCGCCCCGATGGGTAGTATTTTGCGTTTGTTGAGCAAAGAGATTTTAATATTGATCCTCATTGCCAATTTGGTGGCCTGGCCGATTGCCTGGTACTTTATGCGGGAGTGGCTAAATACCTTCGCCTACCATGCGGAAATGAATGTACTGACTTACCTGATCGCGGGATTGTTAGCGATGATCATCACCCTGATCACGATCAGTAGCCAGACCATCAAAGCGGCGCTGACTAATCCCACTACGATACTAAGGAATGATTGATGAAAAGCTAACGCTAAGCATGGCACAACCGATGTACAAAGCTTAATTTGTCGATAACCGGTGGGGCAATAACAAAGGGATATAAATCAGCTTGACCCATGCTGCGGTTGATGCTGTTCATGGCAAAAGTCAGCGGCAGCCATTGCTTGATGATGGTATCAAAGTTTTTGATGTCAAATGGGTCACGTTTGATATCGGCCTTTAAACTATCGTCATTTACTGCTGCTTTGGGGTCAACACGAAGACTGAATGCGTGAGCGGTTTCCAGCGTATCCACCATGTGCAGGTAATGTGCCCAGGTCTCTGCCCAGTCTTCCCAGGAATGGGCACTGGCATAGGCGCTGATAAAATGTTCCGACCAATCTTCCGGTGCGCCATTTTGATAGTGCAACTGAAGGGCTTGGCCGTAATCCTGTTGTTCATCCCCAAAAAGCTGGCGGTATTCTTTCAGAAATTTACTATCAGCGATCAACCTGTCCCAATAATAATGGCCTACTTCATGGCGGAAATGACCGAGCAATGTACGATAAGGCTCGCCCATAGCTGTTCTCCTTTTTGCCCGTTCGGCATCGTCGGCTTCGGCAATGTTCAGGGTAATCAATCCACTAGCATGCCCGGTAAGTACAGTTTGTATTTGACCGTGAGATAATGCTTGTTCTGCCAGAAAATTGAAAGCTAAGCCGGTTTCCCCTTTCTGAGATTTGTTGATAAGTGGTAAATCTAATTGTAGTAAGGTATAGATCAACCGATGCTTGGCAAATTCCAGCTTCCTCCATAGTACCAAATGGGAGGATACCTCTAAATTGGGAATGGTGCGATTAAATGAACATGCCAGACAAAGTGGGTCTTCCTGCTTTTCAGGTACTACCCAGTTGCAAACTTCATATTGCTGGTTTTCGCAATATCTGTAGTGTTCAGTGCCACTATCAGTCAATGTGAACGTTCGTTTACCAGCAGGTTTAAGGGTGTGTAGCTCCATGTCTTCCGCTAAAAAGCCTAACAGACTGCCGCAGTTTTCGCAATGGGTGTTCTCAAAAAACAAGAGCTGGCCACATTTCTTACAGGTAAATAATTTCATGCTTGGATTGAATATATAATGACCTCTAACTAAAATAAACCGGGAATGTTAGCTGGAGGAATATTATTCTTTTGTGGAGAACTTTTGAGGTATCTTTTTGCCCATAAACTATGGTCAAGGTCATAGAGGAGGGAAATGTCAATGATAATATAACCAAAACCTAGGTTCTCATCGTTTGTACAGATGTTCCGTGTCATCGGCACGAAACCAACGGTATCCATAAGCTTTCAAGGTAATCAGGTGAGCACCTTTTTCATTGGCAATACTCTGATCTTCATCCATCAGGTCAATCAGTTTCTGCTCATTTTCCTCCTTAAGTTTCAGGCTGATTTCGTACGCTTTCTCATCAAAATTGTGGAATATAAACAAAGAACTTCCCTGCCAGTGGTAGCTCATGCCTAAAACTTGCGGATGCTTCGTCTTGAGTATTTTCCACTCGCCCCGTCCGATTTCTGTACATTCATGACGTAAGCGTATCAGGGCAGTCATCCAGTTGAGCATGGAATCAGGTTTGCGGCGCTGGGTTTCTACATTTACCTGCTGGTAAGCATAAGGGCCTTCCTCAATGACAGGATAAATCAGTTTATCTGCCTTTGAAAAACCAGCCTGCGGGGCATGGGACCACTGCATAGGCGTACGGACAGCGTTTCTTTCCTCCAGGCTCAAATCATCACCCAAGCCTATTTCATCCCCATAGCGGATCACCGGTGTGCCGGGCAGGGAAAACATCAGGCTATAAGCCAGTTCCGACTGTTGCCGGTTGCCCAGCATGGGGGCAAGGCGCCGGCGAATGCCGCGGTCATACAATTGCATATTCTTCTCCGGGGCAAAACGGGCAAATACTTTTTGTCGCTGTTCTTCGGTGAGCCGTCCCAGGTCAAGTTCATCGTGGTTACGAAGGAATTGTGCCCAATGGGTCATCTGATGGGTATTTCGGGTAGCCTCTAGCGCTTCAGCCAGCGGTTCTGCATCGCCGGAAGCCAGCGCATAAAATATATGCTGGTTCACATAAAAGTTAAACATCATGTGAATGCCATCCCCTTCCTCGCCAAAGTATTGCTGGGTTTCATTCGGCTTTACATTGGCTTCGCCTAAAAGAATAGCATTCCCCTTTTGCCATTGTAGAAACCTTCTTATCTCTTTTAGATACTCAAATCGTATTTTACGCTTGGTCTTTCCCGGAACCTGCGTTTCTAAAATAAAGGGAAGGGCATCCACTCTGAAGCCGGACACGCCCAGCTCCAGCCAATAGCCTATAATACGGCAAATCTCTTCCCTTACTTCAGGGTTATCAATATTGAGGTCGGGTTGAAATTTGTAAAAGCGATGGAAGTAGTAAGCCTGGGCTGTTTTGTCATAGGTCCAGGTAGCTTCCTGTTCTCCGGGAAATATCATGCCTTTGTTAGCATCAGAGGGCTTCTTTTCCGACCATACATACCAGTCCCGGTACTTGGCATCTTTACTACTTTGCGCGTTCTGAAACCAGGGATGCTGATCGGAGGTGTGGTTGACTACCAGGTCTATAATTACTTTGATACCCCGCTTCTCTGCCTGATGCATAAACTCCACGAAGTTACCACTGGAACCATGCCGTGGGTCAACGCCGTAATAATCCCGGATATCATAGCCATTATCCTGGTTGGGCGTGGGCTGAAAGGGTGCCAGCCAGACTGTATCTATCCCCATCGCATGCAGGTAATCCAATCTTCGGGTTAGCCCTTCAAAGTCTCCTGTACCATCGTTGTCGAAGTCCATAAAAGTCTCCAGGTCCAGGCTATAGATGATTGCATTTTTGTACCACAGGTCTTCCAGCATGAGATTAAAAAGTTTGTAGGTTAGTAATGTACAGCTACGCTACTAAATAAGAATCGCTCCCTTTTGTTTATAAAAATTAGTCTGCTAAGCCCTGGCTGGCTTAAGTATTTTTAAGGTATGCCTCATGATCATCGCAAGTTTTAAACTTGCATGTATCTATAAGCTTCAGTAGAATACTGAGGCCAGGAGGGCATGATGGGCCAAGTTTTTATCTCTAGGCTACTGTTTAGTGTGTGAAGACACAGAGCAGGGGGTGAAGCGGAAAACCTTTTAAAACCACTGAAACACCAATGCCCTATAGCATTTATTGGGCAAAGTTTTTATTTGTAATAATCGTATTCATAGCGATATTCATTCTCTTCTTTCTCTCTAGATCTAAAGTCTTCGTCAGTTTCCTTAATTACATTTCCTTCTTTATTATAAGAGTATGTTTCTATACTCGCAATCTTTTTAAGATTATAAACATAACATGTCCGTTTAGTTACTTGACCCGATTCATTGTATTCATAGACATATTTATCCTGAAATTCTCCTTTATCATACTTAGTCTTTTCAGTAAGTCTATCTCTGTCGTCATAGTTGTAGAGGGTAATATCAGATATTCTTTTTCTTTTTTCTCTCCAATCAAAGTTAACTCTAACACTTTGCAATAAATTGGTTGGTTTTGATTCAGTATCTAAATCTTCTTCAACAAATGAATATTTCTTTTCATATTCGTAATAATATTCCCAATGGTTTTCTTTTGACCATTCATTATAGAAGTAAATTTTATTGTTTTTATCATCATATTTATAACGTTGATAACTCGAAGTATCTCCATTTTCCTTAAATGATAATTCTGTCAGCATATTTCCAATAGAATCATATGTCCGTTCCCAGTGTAAATACTTTTTAGCTACTTTTTCTATATCTTTAATTTTTGACTGGTTTATAAGTTCTTTGATATTGGTTATTTCAGAAATATAACCATAAGGATTTGTATTAACAAGGCTATCATTATGTTCATAATCATTATTTCTAATAGATAGATTTAAGTTGTTTCCTTTATTATCATATTCATAATACCAAATTGATAACCCTGCGTTTGAATGTAAATGATATGATTTTTCAATTATGCCAGAGTCATTATAAATATTTCCAGTAATCATTGTCAGATATTCACCATTCCAGTTTTTACCTACATACTGCTTATAATGGCTAAATGTCAAATTTTTCAATGAGTCGTATTCTCTAACATTCATCAACAATTCTCCTTTATATTGTCGAATAGTTTTTATTTTTTTTGGCAATAATTTCTTAACTCTTGAAATGTCATTTGGTAAAAATGTCAACTGTCCAAAAGCTACAGTTACATATATCATTAAAATCAAAATAGTTAATAGTTTTCGCATCGCTCTTTAAATTTTGCCCAACCTCTTTCTAGCCCCAATTTGATAAGCAATTACGGCTATTCCTTATATACCTACCAAGATAGCATCTTTTCATTTATTTCCAGTTTGATTTTACATGAAACTACTGTGATCTTTCCCTGTTCGTTGACAAACGTTTGTCAACACTTATGAGCGCGCCAGTAGTGTATCTTATACTGGAAAGATAGCGGATATGGGGAGGCATGAATAGCCCATATCCGCATTGGTCAAACCTTTAAGCCTAGCAATACCTTTCTGCTTGGCTAGTAAATTTTAGCTTAGGCTAAGCCGACAATGGCTTTGCGGCTTTGGAAAGTTATCGTAGGGTAGTCCTACGTTCTTAGATCAAGTACAAAATGTGTGTGGAGGGTATGTGTAAGGTCATTTTTCAAGTACAAAAAGGGTAAGATGGGTAGGTCTAAGGTCAATTTCAAGCTTGAAAAGTGACCTTGAAAGCACCCATTGTACCTATATTAAGTATAAAATGGGTGCTCCGTGTAATAAACACTCACTTTTTGCTATCGTGATGTAAGGTGTATGTAGGGCAACGGTCATTTTTTCAATTGTTTTTTTCCAGCCATACCCCCTCTACAGCCTGTTTTGAGCGATGGATTCACTACCGTAGCAAATAGTACGTATGCATGTTCTGTCCCTGAGAAGACTGATAACCAGCATCTTTTAGTTTAAGACTGAAGAATGAATAGAGGAAGATTACTAGCCCTCAAAATCTTCAAAATAGACTTGTTTTCCATCTGACT
>JBBSOG010000269.1:0-8287 GCA_038259985.1 Cytophagales bacterium | reverse complement strand
TACCTCATCACAGATGTGTTCAGGCATATCTTTTTGAGCATAGAAGATCTCATGCTCTTCATTGCCCAGAACTTTAAGCAATACCTGGATGTACATGCCTACGTTCCCTATCAAAGTTCCCACATTGCTTCAGTTCCACTCCTGGAAAAATATGCGGTCATCAGGGAAAAGTTTTTACAATCCGCTATCTCAGAAGAATTATTTTCTGTGCTCAATGAAGGCTTTCTAAAATTTGAAAGTATCCAGGCAAAGCCATTTACCTACTTGGAATTGCGCTACTCAAAAAAGTTGATAGAGGAATTAGAGTTTTTAATCCAAGAAGAGAAGGTAGATGATTTTCACTTGGCCAGTGCTTTGTACCAGATAAATTACAATAGTCCAGCTTTTCTTGCCTACCTGATGCGATGCCTTGACCAAAAGGTAGAAACGAAAGTGCTTATCCCGGATAAATTAGAAGTGCTTTACCATTTCCGTAAACTGAGTAAACAATTTGCCCCCAAAACCCGTCAAGCTTTCAAACCTGGAAATGCTAATTTGGAAGGGCAGATTAGTGAATACATAGAAGAAGATATCCTCCGTTATCAGCAGGAATTGACATCCCAGAAATCTACCTCACTATTTCCAATATCCGGTGGGGATTTGGAAAATCATCCGGAGGACTTGCCAAAAATCCCTACCAAACTCTCCGTTAAGCAGTGGGCTTATCTTATCCGTTTATTTTTTGAAGTACAGCTTCTTCCAGAAGGAAATAAAGCAAGCGTTTTCCGCCTTTTTAACCAGGTGCTTTCAACTACGAATAAGAAAGATTTAGCTGAAGGTAGTCTGTACAACCGTCAGTATGAAGCGGATGCCGGTACCCAAGAAGTGGTGCGGGAAAAACTTCAGGAGATGCTCAACTACATCAGAAAAGATAAGCTTAAGTAGCATCACAATAATTTACCCTCTACTTCATAATTGTAAAGAGGCATTCTCAAACAAAGACTGAGGTTTTTCAGCATTCTGCTCCATTCAAAAAGAAAATATTCTAAAATTTATGAGGGTATAAACTACTGATAATCAATAAGTAGAGTAGGGCGGGTACTCGCTGTACCCCTGTTGTGGCTTCTCTTTTTTTTCCTACTTGCAGGCATCAAATTTATTCACAAATAATAAAAATTATGCCTGCACAAATTGTCACTACTGATGACCTGCTGCTCTTCAAGCAGGAGCTTTTAGACGAGCTTAAAACGGTCATTAATCAATCTTCTAACGAGCCAAAAAAATGGCTACGTTCTTCAGAAGTCAGAAAGATGCTGGCCATCTCGCCGGGCACCTTGCAAAACCTGCGTATCAACGGCACATTGCCCTACAGCAAAGTTGGCGGGGTGATTTATTACCCTTATGATGGAATCATGCAGGTGATAGAAGAAAACCTGGTAAACCGGATTGAACTATGAAATACCCCACTTACCAGATCAACATCCCGGCAGCAGTACGTTTTGACAAAAGACTACCTGCCAACGCCAAATTACTCTACGGAGAAATCAAAGCGCTCTGCGACCAGCAGGGGTACTGCTGGGCAAATAACCATTACTTTGCTGACCTGTATTCAGTCAAGAAGGAGACCATTTCCTTATGGTTAAAACAGCTTAGGGAAAGGGGATTAGTCCAGGTACATATCAATGAAAAACAGGGTAACCAAAGGCAGATTTTCTTGCAGAATTTACCGCTTGGGGTTTACGATAAATCGGAAGAGGTTCAGGGTCAAAACGTTAGAGGTCTTACGGATTTATCGCCCCCCTCTTCCGAATTTACCCAGCCAAAAGGGGCATCACTCCTTATAGAAAATATTATCGATTATAATTATCGAATACATAGTGACCCTCTTACGAATTTATCGGTTGATGAAAGTAGAGGAAAGGGAACTGGGGGGCATTCAAATATTTCCAAACCGGGTAACCCTACAGTGGAAAAAGAAATCGCTGAAAAAACCTCCCCCCAGGTTGCGCCATCCCCCCCTCCACGAAAAGAAGAGCCTGTTCGAAAATTTATCAAACCCTCAGTGAGCGATGTGGAGGGGTACATGAAAGATCAGGAAGAACTTTGCCAGGATAGCCTCACTGCACGGGGACAAGCTTTGCGTTTTGTCAACTACTACGAGGCCAATGGCTGGAAAGTAGGCCGCAACCCAATGCAGGACTGGCAGGCAGCGGCCAACAACTGGCTTTTGAATGCACAAAACTACACTACTTCAAAACCCACTTCTCATGACCGACTCCATACCACCAGAAACAAAGACTACAGCATCCCCCTCTGATCTGTCTAATCAATTTGATTTTGAAAGGCTTTGGGAGCAGTTTGTAAGTTTCGCAAGAAGCAGGATATCCAACTTTGTCATAGATGCCACGAATCAGCCGGTTTTAGAAGCTGTGCTGGCTTATTTTGCTGGAGATGAGGATTTGTGTCAGAAACGGGGTGTGAATCTGCAGAAGGGCTTATTTCTGCTCGGCCCCGTAGGCTGTGGCAAAACCAGCATGATGCAGTGGTTCGCCCCTCAGCGTTTTCAGATGGTAGCCACCCGGGATATTGCCCGAAAGTTTATCCGGGAAGGGCATGCAGTCTTGGAACGTTACGGGGCACAGTCTTTCCGAAAGAAGCACTTGGGCTATGGTCCGATGGTCCAGTACGACCAACCGCTCACCTACTGTTTTGATGACTTGGGCGTGGAGCAAAGTGCCAAGCATTTTGGCAATAATTGCAACGTAATGGCAGAGATCATTTTAGACCGCTATGATCAGTTTATCCGCTACGGTATGCTCACCCATATGACCACTAACCTGAATGCCCAAGAACTGGAAAAACTATACGGCGAAAGGGTGCGTTCCCGGCTGCGGGAAATGTTCAATTTAATCAGTTTTCCGGCCAAAGCCCCAGATAGGAGGGAGTAGTTTTCATAGCAAGATGGGTAAGTGCAAGTACCACATTATAATGCTGATTTTCAATCACTTATAGGAGGGTCATTTGTATGTGTAGTACCTTTTCAACCTAAACCACTGACACTCAAAGCATTTCTAAGTACCCATCAAAGTACCTTTAAAAATATCACCCATGAATAGCCATAAAAAGATCAATGTTTCCAGTAATATCCACCAGCAAATTGATAAGGAAAGTAAGCGGTTAAAACGCTCTCACAAAGCTTATCTGGAAGCCTGTGCCAGCTTCTTTTTGGAGCGTCACCTAGACCCCCAAACCTACCAGCCGGAGACCACCAAGCAAAGTGTCCAGCTGGCAGTAGACCGAATCTTTTCTTACCTCTCACATCAGGAAAAACACCAGCTGCGCGACCTGTATTTAGAAACGGTGAAAGCCCGGATTTTAAGTGAATTGTCGGTTAATCATTTGCTAACGCTCATCACCGAGGATGAAGCCACTTTCCGGAAGCTCCAACAGCAGGATCAGCAGTACCTGTCAGAAAGGTTGAAACAAGTGGTAGGTAAACAAGACAATTCCAAACCCTAAAAACCATGCACAGCAAGATCATCAACCCTTCCCGGCACGGCCGTTTTGTCTTCAGTAACAAAGGTTCCAGTAGTAAGACTGTAAGCTATCTGAGTCACGAAGCCAGGGAGCAAGACAAGGAAGCTGATTTCTTTAATGAAGAAAAAGCAGACTTCAAAGCAGCGGAAGTTAAAGAGGCAATTGATGGTAATACCCAAGGCTTGCGTAAGGCCCAGGAAAAGTTTTATTCCCTGGTGCTTTCCCCTTCAGAAGACGAGCTTAAGCACCTGGGCAATGGTCCAGAAAAACTCAAAGTTTACACACGGGCAGTGATGGAAAATTATGCGAAGAATTTTAAGGTAGCTGATGGGAAACAATTCAAATCATCTGATTTGGTCTGGTTCG
Organism: Cytophagales bacterium; assembly: GCA_038259985.1. Lineage (GTDB taxonomy): Bacteria > Bacteroidota > Bacteroidia > Cytophagales > Cyclobacteriaceae > Catalinimonas. The sequence goes on along the minus strand of JBBSOG010000269.1, from coordinate 4,405 downwards.
CTACTATCCATGAAGAGAGAAAAGAAAAGGAAGGATCGCTAAAGGGGCAAGTTAAGTCCGGGCAACATATGCATGTGCATATTTTGGTAAGTGCTAAAGGTAAGATTGGAGAGTGTCGCTTAAACCCTAAAGGCCGAAAAAGTTATTTTACTTTTAAGGACTGGCAGGTAGAAAACGGCAAGACCTTTCAGCAAATGTTTGGCTATGAAAAGTCTACCACATCCGAAAAGCTTACCGCCGGAATGCCCAAAGAAACCAGACTTCGTCACCAAGAACGCATCCGCTACCGGGTTGAACATCTTAATCAATACTTCAGCGGTAGTCAAAAGATGGATGTGGACAAAGCCCTTTCCATCGGAAAAGAGCAGGAGTATGGCAAAGGTTTCTTCTTTAACCTGCACCGGCTAACCGACCATTATCAGCAAGGCAAAACTGTGAACAATCCTTATCAGGTGCTACAAACCGGTAAAGATGAAAAGATCAGTCATCTCAACCATTCTGAGCATAGCCTGATGAATTGGTCTAAAACTATTCAGCAGTTAGGACAGGAGTTTGAAGAAGACGGGTTGGGCAAACCCAAGAAAAAACGCCAGCCTTCTCAAGACCAAGAGATAGAAAGATAATGCAGCATTCTTCTACCCTGGAGATCTTATTCACGCTGTTTGCAGTCTTACTTCTGTCACTGATACTGGAATATTATCTGCTGGTATTGGTAGATGCAGAGAGCCTAGCCAATGCGCATCATCTTTTGCAAAAAGGGGCAGGTTTTGTATTTAAAATAGGCAGACTATTGAGAATAGGCGCTTTGCTTACCTATGCTGGTTTGACTTGGATCGTAGTAAAATCTGCTGCACAGGACAAGCAGTTACCTGCTGCTAAACCAAAATGGGGTAGTATGCTTGTAGTCATTTTTCTGAATGGTTTATCTGGCTATTTATTCTTTACAGTTTCAACTTACCCGCCCTCAGTAATTTACTGGTTGTACCCATCTTCGTTGATGGGGATGCTGCTGACTGTGCCTACGTTGATAGTAATGACGAGTAAGTTATCTGGCAGCAAGCAGGAACAATCTGAAAAGAAAAAGATGGATACTAAAGACAGCATATGTATCTCTACGAAAAAGGGGTATATCAACATTCCTAATCCTTTCCGGGGCACTTTGGTTGTCGGTTCCTCTGGCTCGGGCAAGTCAGTCAGTATTGGCAATGCTTTCATTCAGCAATTCATTGAGAAGAATTACTGCGGGATAGTGTATGACTTTAAATTCCCAACCCTGGCCAATGAGGTTAACACCGCCTTACATTCACTTGGCAAAGATAACAAGGGTAATAAGATCAAATACTACCTCGTCAATTTTCAGCAGCCCAGCTTGTCCCATCGTTGCAATCCATTGTCCCCTGAAAATATTCCCACGGTAGCCCATGCCGTAGAGTATGCAAGGGCAGTCGTCAACAACTTGGATACCAATACCATTAAGCACCGGGATTTCTTTTCAAACTCTGCCATTGCCTGGCTGGCATCGCTAATTTGGTTTTATCGCTGCGAGCATCCTAACTTCTGTACCTTACCCCATGTCATTAACACTGTGCTGTATGAGGACTATTCCCAGGTGATCAGTATGCTGGAAACCAACCTAGAGAGCGCCGATATGGTGCGTAGCATTGCGACTGCTATTACTAACAAAGCAGAAAAACAGATTGCTGGGGTCATTGCTTCTTTGCAAATTATGGTCAGCAAAATCAACAGTCCTGAAATCGTATGGGCTTTGACCGGCAATGATTTTGACATGGACATCAATGACCCGGTTCATCCGAAGCTTCTATGTTTAGGTTCTGATCCTAGTTTGGTAGATACTTTTAGTCCGGTCATTTCACTCATCATTACGGTAGCACTCAAGCAGATGAACCGGCAAGGCAAGCATAAAAGCTTTGTGCTGTTAGATGAAGCCCCTACACTCTACATCCCAAAGTTTGAGATGATACCCGCCACTGCCAGGAGTAACAAGATTGCCAGCGTCTATATGGCCCAGGACTATGCCCAAATGCAGGATATGTATGGACGTGAAAAATCCGAAGTGATCATTGCTAACCTGTCCAATCAATTTTACGGCAAGGTCAGCTCAGTACAAACCGCTAAAGCAGTATCGGAGATGATAGGCAAGGAAGACCGTTTGATTACCAATCATTCCAAAGGCAGTAGTAGGGGAAGTAGAGGAAGCCGCAACCTTTCCTACAATACCAGCATCAGTCAGCAGGAGCGCTACATCATCAAGCCCCAGGAGGTGATGCAGTTGAGGCAGGGTGAGTTTGTGGGACAGACGGTAGAATCTACAATTCCTTATTTTCGGGCACAGACCAGGGAAACAAGAACAAAACAAGCATACAAAGTGAGAGATTTCACCAAACTTGAAAGTAGTGCAGGCTTTTCACTGATCAATGAAAACTTTCAGCAGGTCAGGAATGAAGTAAAAACCATAGTGCAGCAATATCCAAATAGGTATGCTTAAGCTTTGTGGGTTTTATCTTTTGATAATTCCCGGAGTCTTCACATGTGGTGATAAGCTTGGAATGCTTTCTGTAACGTGTCCCTTTCTTGATTTAAGTTTTGGTAAGGTGGAAAATCGTTTGGAACTACCACAGCATGAATATTACCGTGTAATCATCATCACTCCTGAAAGGCTAAGAACTCAATAGTGTAAAACAATTTCTGCCCAGCAGCATTTGCAAGGCCAGGCAGATATCATCACTGAAGAACGTAGGTTATTGGAGCGTTTATTTGATAAGTTGAGGGCTCAAGCTCAATGAATGTATTTATTGTGAATCTCTCTTACCCTATACAAGTTTAAGAGAATGACCATTAGCTGGTCATTCTCTTGTTTTCGCCATATTTGTTTTCAATCAGCTTTGTTTTGAGTACTTTCATATCATCACTAAGTTTTTGTTCAACTACTTTGGCATAAATTTGAGTAGTACGTAAGCTTGTATGACCTAACATTTCGCTTACAGACGTAATGGGTACCCCATTTGCCAATGTTACAGTCGTAGCAAATGTATGCCGGGCCAAATGGTAGGTCAGGTTTTTATTTATCTCACATAAGTGTGCAATCTCTTTGAGATATGAGTTTGTCTTTTGATTAGTATAAACCGGTAATACTTTATTGTTAGCTTGAGCTATGATGTTGTCCTTGTACCGTTCAATAATAGCTAAGGCTTGTGGAAGCAGGGGAACACTATACCATTCTTTTGACTTTTTGCGCTGTCCCCGTATCCCTAGCTCACCATCAAGTCGCATTACAATATGATCAGGCTTGAGGTCATATACTTCAGCGTAGGATAACCCTGTGTAGCAACTAAAGACAAAAATATCCCGGGTTTGATTGAGGCGCTCTATCCTAAAATCTTTTTCTTCAATTCTCCTTAGTTCATCCTGGGTTAGATATCCCCTGTCTTTCTTTTCAAACTTGAGTTTGAACTTAACAAACGGGTCTTTCATAAGCCATTCTTCTTTGACTGCCAGGTTGACCATCTTACGTAAACGTTCTATATGTTTCATTGCTCCATTTTGAGTGCAAGGTTTTTGATGTCCATCCGGAATGCGATTTTTAATGTATTTCTCAAGGTCTTTGACAAACTTATAATTCAATTCTTCCAGATAAATGTCAGAAGTTTTCTTCTTCTTGCGTAGGAATTCGTAAAGGTAACGCTGGGTAGTGAGGTAATTTTTCTGGGTACCCCAAGCCAATTCGCTTTTCATCTCCTCGTTATGATATTCTACCAAATCTTTAAGTGTTTTACCTCTTTCGTCTTGTCCCAAGTAACGGTTTTTAATTGCTTCCGCTGTAATTAATTTTCTTTCTTTCTCTAATCCTTCCTTACAAGTTAAAAGTTGACTTTTTACTTGATCCAAATAATGGTTGAGTTGTTTAATCTCTTCCCTAGTACCACGGGCCATTCCTCGTGTATCATCCCATCTTTCAAAGACGATTTTTCGTTGCATAGACATATCCAGACGTTTAGCATCCACTGAGATGCGTACATAGATAGGCACTTGGTTGTTCTTGTCTTTTTGGTACTTTTTGACAAAAAAAGAGATCCCAAAGGTTTTGTTACTTCGCATACTACTTTGTTTTAAAGGGTTTTAGATACGTTTAGTGTGCCTAAATTTGATTTAGGCACAAATAGAGTTTAAACAGAACTAAAACAGATTAATTTGTATGAGTGTAATCAATTGTATTTCAATGCATTACGCTCGTTTCTGTGCCTAAAAGGTAAAAAGAAAAAATAGACCACGAAATAGGCACATTTTTATTGAAATTGTATGTATGAATTGGAGGGTAGAAAAACAAAAAACCCCTTAAATCATACGATTTAAGGGGTTTTACCGACTTTTGAATCTCTCTAAGTCG
>JBBSOG010000268.1:0-8313 GCA_038259985.1 Cytophagales bacterium | reverse complement strand
GGCTTTTCTAATTTAAACCTAACACGATCCTATCTAAACAAGCGAACTAACCTAAACAAGCGAACTATCTTAAACAGGTGAACTATCTTAAACACAGAATGATAAATATCATTCCGCTTTGACAATTGGAGAGTACACATTGAAAAAACACACGAAATTAGCAGATAGATTGGTGTATTATGGAATGCTTAATTCTCTTCAAGTTGAAGTCTAACCAGATTACTGTAGTTGCCTTGGAGCGTGTAAAGTTGATCATGTGTGCCTTGCTCAACAATCTTTCCTCCTTTTAACACATAAATTCTATCAACTTTTTTAATAGTCGCCAAACGATGAGCGATGATGATTGTAGTCCGGTTTTCCATCAATCGATCCAGCGCTTGTTGAACTAAATGCTCAGATTCTGCATCCAGTGAACTGGTTGCTTCGTCTAAAATAAGTATTTCAGGATTCTTCAGTATAGCTCTGGCGATGGCAATTCTTTGTCTTTGCCCTCCGGATAATTTCACTCCCCGCTCACCCACCTTAGTTTCATACTGCTCAGGAAAAGATTCAATGAATTCAGTGGCATTGGCTTTCTCTGCTGCACGATAGATTTCCTCAATGGAAGCGCTCGGTTTGCCATACATAATATTTTCTCTGATTGTACCACCAAAAAGGATAACCTCTTGAGGTACAATACCTATGTGTTTACGATATTCCAGCAAATCATAACTTTTGATATTTTTGTCATCTACCAAAATTTGCCCATCGTCAACATCATAATAACGAAGTAATAACTGAGTAATGGTGGATTTGCCAGCACCACTATGGCCTACTAAAGCTATTTTTTCACCGCTATTAATCTGAAAATTTATATCTCTGAGCACTTGAATATCGTTGCGGGTAGGATACGAGAAACCGACTTGATTAAACGCAATGCTGCCCTGCATGCTCAACCTTTCTTTCCCTTTATAATATTGCGTAGGGTCTAGTTCCTCTTGTTGGTTTAAAATGTCCAACACTCGCTCAGAGGCACCAACTGCTTTTTGTAGTTGTCCATATAAATCTCCCAAACCAGCGATTGAGCCACCGATAAGGGTAGTATATAGTATGAAGGATATGAGTTCTCCGATAGTCAGCGTGCTTTCCTCTACAAGAGAGGCGCCATACCATATCACTGCTACAATACCTCCAAACAAAACAAAAATGACAAATGAGATGAACAAACCCCGATAAACAGCGGCTTTAAGAGCAGTGTTTACAACCGATGTGAGTGAACTATTATATTTTTTGATCTCAAAAAGCTCGCTGGTAAATGATTTTACTGCCTGAATGGCTTGAAGGGTTTCTTCTACAATGATATTAGTATCGGCAAGCTGATCCTGGGTCGTCTTGGATAATTTGCGAATTTTTTTTCCAAACAACACAGATAATATGACAAGTATAGGGAAGGTAGCTAGCATGAAAGCAGTGAGCTTAGGCGCCATAAAGGTGATTACAATAACACCTATTAATAGAGTAGCCAATTGCCTTAAAAACTCAGCCAAGGTTGTAGAAAATGTGCTTTGTAACAAAGATACATCTGAGGTGATCCTACTGATAATCTCTCCAGTGCGCCGCTGGTCATAAAAAGTCATGGGCAATGACATAAGCTTACTGTACAATTCCAAACGAACATCCGCCATTGATTTTTCGTTAACCTGGGCAAAGAAATAAACCCTGATAAACGAAAAAATACTTTGTATGAGGAAAATACCGATAAGTAATAAAGCAATGGTATCAATACTTTTTCCTATCCACGAGGTATTGCCGGAAGCCACATCTATCAGTTCCCCGGATGCGAAAGGAAAAGCGAGTAAAGTGAGACTGGAGAGGATCAGACTAACGATGCCCACTACAAACTGCCACTTATAGGGTACAATAAACTTGTAAATACCTAGTAAATGTTGAAAACTCTTTTTGTTAAGCTTTATTTTTTCGCTTTTCTCTAAAGGGTCAAGCGGCTTAACTGATTTTGTGTCCTTATCAGCCATATAATGATAAAATTGGAAAAACTTAAGTCTCTAAAATAAGTAGAAAAATGGTATGCTGAAGCTATTTATAAAAATCATATTCACGCTGAAGCTCATAAACTACCAAGCAATTAATCCATGAAACTGTATATTTGTTGGACTCATAACGAAAGGAAATATTTTAAATGGTATTAATCACGGGCGCAAATGGATTGATCGGTAGTTATGTATGCAGAAAACTGATAGCGAAGGGATATGTAGTAAAAGCATTAAAAAGGGAGCATTCTGACCTCAAACTTGTCCGGGATATACAAGACCAGATCAACTGGGTCAATGGCGATCTATTGAACCTAATCGAAATTGACGAGTACCTGCAAGGGATAGAGCAGGTCATTCACTGTGCCGCGGTGGTTTCTTACGATAGCAAAAACGAAGAACTGATGCGGCAAGTAAATGTAGAGAGCACTGCCAATCTTGTCAACGCTTCAATACAGCATAACATAGATTGTTTTTTGCATGTTAGCTCGGTAGCTTCAATTGGTAAAGATAAAATCTCAAATCTGAGTACGGAAGAAACGCAGTGGTCAGATGGAGAAAAAACGACTGCCTATGCCCGAAGTAAGCATCAATCAGAAATGGAAGTGTGGCGGGCTTGGGCAGAAGGCTTGAATACGGTGATTGTTAACCCCTCTTTGGTATTAGGGCCGGGCGATTGGGAAAAAAGTAGCACCCAGGTGTTTAAGTACATTTGGGAAGAAAACCGCTTTTACACCGGAGGCACCGTAAATTTTGTGGATGTGCGTGACGTAGCTGAAATAGTAGTCCGACTGCTGGATTCTAAAATAAGGGGAGAACGATTTATTGTAAGTGCAGGGAGTATAAGCTATCAATCGCTCTTTGAAACCATCGCGCATGAGTTCGGTAAACGGCCGCCTTATATCAAAGTAAAAGGCATGATGATCAAACTAGCGATTGTCCTGGATAAGATGAGGGCTATGTTCACAGGCAGTACCCCAATAGTGACAGATGAACTGGAACAAGTCGCCAAGAATCAACACACGTATGATAATACTAAAATTAAACAGGCAATCCATATAGAATTCACAGATTTTAAAGACACTGTGCATTGGTGCTGCCAAAAGTTGCAATCCAATACTTATACATGAAAGAAGAGGGTTCAAAGAACTAAAGTGCAGTTGGCTATGGTTTAAGTATTACCTATATTTAAAGCAGATCATCTGCATGAACATCCTGCAGATGATTGTTTTTTCGATATCAACATGAAACCGCCGTAACAAATTACTTGACATACAGAATAATAGTTGGATTAGACGGTTTCATGCCGCCGTGGCACGGTATCCATTGAAAAAAAATTATAAACACATGAATGTCAAGATGTATGGGAGAAAACTATAAAAGTAGAGAGGACGGTGATAAACTGGCAGCGTGGTTTGAAGAGCAAAAGCAGAATAACGCGACACATTTTTTTGACTTGAACGTTTATATTGACCTCATTGAGCACTATCTACAGCTGGATGACAACACGAGGGCGCTGGAGGTTTGTCATTTGGGTAGCGAACAGTATCCGTATTCTTCCGAAATACTTATGAACAAAGCACAGATTCTAAGTAACCTGGAAGAATTTGAAGATGCCCTTGAGGCCTTAGATAAAGCGGCTAACCTTCAGCCTAACGATACTGAAATTCTGATGCTCAAAGGGAACATACTCACTTATTCGGGCAGGCACCAGGATGCTATCCACGAATTTGAGCATTTGCTCAGCTTTAGTGCCGAAAAAGATGAGATCTATTACAATATGGGCCTTGCTTATCAGAATGCAGCAGAATATGGCCGGGCAATAGAGTGTTACAAGCAGGCGATTGAGCAAAATATTCACCATGAAGATGCCATGTATGAACTGGCATTTTGCCTGGATATGACGGGTGAACTCGAAGATAGCCTGGGCTATTATGAACGTTTTATTGATCAAGACCCCTTTTCCCAGCATGCATGGTACAATATGGGCATCGTTTTCAATAAGCTGGGATCATACGAAAAAGCAGTGAAAGCTTATGAGTATGCAGTAGCTATTGACGATCAGTTTTCTTCTGCGTACTTCAATTTGGGGAACGCGCTAATGAACTTAAAACAATACCAAAAGGCAGTAGACGCTTATCTGCAAACCCACAAAATAGAAGGCGCTAGCCCCGAAACTTACTGTTACCTCGCGGGGGCATACGAAAAACTCACCCAGTATGACAAGGCCATCAAATACTACCAAAAGTCCGCTAAGCTGGACCAGATGTACGATGAAGCCTGGTTTGGGATTGGCTCTTCACTAAGCAAACAACAAAAATGGCTGGAAGCGGTACATTTTCTGAATAAAGCGCTCACCATCAACGGCGACAATGCCCAGTATTGGCAGACCTTGGCTGAAGCAGAGTTCCAAGTAGGCAATATGGTCTCTTGCCTTGATGCCTACCAAGAAGCGAGCCTGATAGATCCTGAAAACGTCCAGATTTGGCTTGATTGGTCACATGTATATTATGAGCAGGGAGACTTTGAAAAAGCATTGGAAATTATAATAGATGGTATGGATGAACTTCCGGAAGAAGTAGATCTCTACTATTATGCCGCTGCTTATCTAATTTGTGCCGGTAAATTTCGCGAAGCGTTTAATTTTCTGGAAAATGCCTTAACTTTGGATTTTGACAGACATGAGATTCTGTATGAGTTTTTTCCAAGATTAGAGACTCAAAAAGCATTGTTTAAAATTATAGATCAGTACAGAAAATAAGATTTTTTGATGAATTATACATTAAGCCAGGTTCCTGAGCGGACCCTGAAGCCGAGAGTTTACGGCTACACCATGGCCATGGATAAAGGGCTGAGCTTAAGGGAAGCAGAAGACTTTATCAGTGTAGCCGGTGAGTATGTAGACATAGTAAAACTTGGTTGGGCTACTTCATTCGTAACCCCTAATCTGCAAGAAAAAATCAAAATCTACCATGATGCACAAATTCCGGTCTATTTTGGAGGCACCCTCTTTGAAGCCTTTGTGGTAAGAAAACAGTTTAATGATTACCGGAGAATACTAGATAAGTACAACTTATCATTCGCTGAGGTTTCGGACGGTTCGGCAGATATGGACCATGGGCAGAAATGTGAGTACATCAGCCAACTGGCAGAGCAAGTCACCGTATTATCAGAGGTAGGTTCTAAAGACGCTGCTAAGATTATGCCCCCTTATAAGTGGATAGAACTCATGCAGGCAGAGCTTGATGCCGGTGCCTGGAAAGTGATTGGTGAGGCACGCGAAGGGGGCAATGTAGGTTTATTCCGTGCTACCGGGGAAGTTAGATCAGGATTGGTGGAAGAAATACTCACCAAAATACCTTTTGAAAAAATCATCTGGGAAGCACCACAGAAAGAGCAGCAAGTTTGGTTTATTAAGCTATTAGGTGCCAACGTGAACGTCGGTAATATCGCTCCCAACGAAGTCATTCCTTTAGAGACCATACGGCTGGGTCTGAGAGGCGACACTTTTAATCATTTTCTGGAACAGAAATAACTAAACCGTTGCCGACTAAGCGCCAGGGTAAGCACCTGTTTTACGGCCGGATGAACCATGCAAAAACTAAAGGATTATATTCTGCTTTTTTTCAAAGGTGTAGCCATGGGTAGTGCCGATGTGGTGCCCGGCGTATCAGGAGGCACGATCGCATTCATCACCGGGATCTACGGTACGCTTCTCGATGCGATCAAGTCTTTTGACTTGGAAGCTATTCAGCTTTTGTTGAAATTCAAGCTTAAAGAATTCTGGCAGCATGTCAACGGAAGCTTTCTGCTTACACTCTTGAGCGGAATAGCCCTCAGCATTATCACCTTGGCCAAGGCAGTTCAGTACTTTCTGGAATATTTTCCCATTCAACTGTGGTCCTTCTTTTTTGGGTTGGTGATCATCGCGGCGGTCTTGGTTGCCAAAGAAATAGGCAAATGGAGCTTAGGTGTGATTATATCAGGTATTATCGGCATCGTGATTGCGTTTTTGATCACCTTATCCACTCCGGCGGAAACCCCTACGGCGGGCTGGTTTATTTTCTTATCAGGCGCGGTAGCTATTTGCGCGATGATTCTGCCGGGTATTTCCGGGAGTTTTATCTTGCTGATTTTAGGTAAGTATGCTTACATTATTGAGGCAGTCAACAACAGGGATTTTGGCGTGATTGCCCTATTTGGGCTAGGTTGTATTGTAGGGTTGTTGAGTTTTGCCCGGGTCATTTCCTGGCTATTGCATAAGTTTCACGATGTTGCTGTAGCCCTGTTGGCAGGTTTTATGATTGGCTCGTTAAACAAAATATGGCCGTGGAAAGAAGTTTTGCAAACCCGTATGAATAGTGAAGGAGAAGAAGTGCCTTTCCTTACCCAAAATATCTTGCCCGGCGCATACCTGGAAGCTACTGGAATGGAACCTCTACTTGTTCAGGCAATTATTTTTATGCTAGTAGGTATCGGTATCGTAGTGTTGCTGGAGCAGTTTGCCAGCAAGAAAAATAAGAAAATAACATCAGCTTCCTAATACATTAAAGATCAGGCAAAATTGGGTTTAAAGTATGTAAGTTCAAAAAAAGATTTGCCAGGTCTACAGCACATAATACATAAAATACAAATTAGTTTTTATTTACTACCTTTTTAGCAATGGATAAAGCGACTGACGAAACATTTAAGCAAGAGTATCAGGATAAGATTCAACAGGTGTTCAGGGAAGTAAAGAAAGTAGTAGTAGGCCAGGAATATATGATTAACCGCCTGCTGATTGGCTTATTTACCCAAGGGCACATTTTATTAGAAGGTGTTCCTGGCCTAGCGAAAACCCTCACCGTAAATACCTTGGCCAAAGTACTGCACCTCAACTTTCAGCGCATTCAGTTTACCCCTGACTTGCTGCCCGCCGACCTGATCGGTACGATGATCTACAACCAGCAGAAATCTAATTTTGAGGTCAAGAAAGGCCCTATCTTCGCCAACTTGATCTTGGCGGATGAGGTGAACCGTTCCCCCGCCAAAGTGCAATCCGCCCTCCTAGAAGCTATGCAAGAAAAGCAGGTAACCATTGGCGACACTACCTATCCCTTAGATCGCCCCTTTCTGGTGTTGGCTACCCAAAACCCGGTAGAGCAGGAAGGTACCTATCCTTTGCCCGAAGCGCAGGTAGACCGTTTTATGATGAAAGTACACGTGGATTACCCTTCCAAAGAAAATGAACTGGAAGTAATGCGCCGCATGTCCAATATGTCTTTTAGCGGAGACTTACAATCAGTACTGACTAAGGAAGATGTATTTGCCATTCGCGATGGAATCAATGCGGTGAGCATTTCTGATTCGCTGGAAAAATATATTGTGGAATTGGTCTTCGCTACCCGCTTTCCTGATCAATACCAGATGCAGGATATTGCTAACTACGTACAGTTTGGTGCCTCCCCACGGGCGAGTATCAATCTGAATATTGCCGCCAAAGCCATTGCTTTTTTTGACCAGCGGGACTATGTGCTGCCAGAGGATATCAAAGAAGTAGCCCATGATGTGTTCAATCACCGTATTCTGCTCAATTACGAGGCCGAAGCGGACGGGGTAAGCACCTCCGACATTATTAAGAAAATCCTTCAGAAGGTGCCTATTAACCGCTAGTTGAGTATTCGTCAACATAAGTACACATTTGATAAGCTCCTGTAAATCAGGAGCTTTCTTTTTTATGCCCTTAACATTAAATTAACATACCGCTCTTATACTTAATGAATTGTTAACAATACGGTCGCGATAGGTTAATACTATATACTGAATTTTGCCGGTGTAATTTTTAGCAAGAAACACTACAAGATTTAGTTATGAAGAAACTATCATTTAATCTATTGATCACCCTCAGCCTGATGGCTGCATTTTTTTCCGCCTGTGATGATGATTCTCCAACAACAGGAGGCTCTACCGGCCCAGCAGATAATGTAATAAAAACCGGTGACCTCATTGCAAGCCAAACCTGGTCCAACGATTCTATTTACGAACTAAGCGGAAAAGTAGTAGTACCGGATGGCATCACTCTCACCATTGAACCAGGAACCATCATAAAAGGCCAAGATGATGACGGGGCAAGTGCATCTGCCTTAGTTGTAGCACGTGGTGGTAAACTAATGGCTGAGGGTACTGAAGCTGATCCTATCATTTTTACTTCAGTACTTGATAATATTGAGATCGGCCAACTAGCTGGTACTAACCTAGAGAAAGAGGATAATAAGAAGTGGGGTGGCGTCATTATTTTGGGAAGAGC
>JBBSOG010000267.1:0-8337 GCA_038259985.1 Cytophagales bacterium | reverse complement strand
GCTCTGTGAGGAGGCGAGTCGTTGAAGCGCTGCACACTTTGCACAGCACGTCCGTGTTCACCCCACGCTACCTGTACTTGTCCCAGGTTAAACAAAGCTTCCTCTTTAATTTCCCGGCTAAAATCCAGGCTGGCGGCGTGTTCAAAAGCGCTTCCGGCAAATTTCTCATTGTCTTGCCCCACATAAGACAAGCCCAGATAGTAGGATGAAAACTGGCCGATACTATCGTTGCGGGAAGCAATCTGCTTAAAATTATCAATCGCTGGCTCTATTTTGCCGGTTTTGTACTGCGTAAACGCCAGACGGTACATCAGCGGGGCTTCAGGGCGACGAAGGGTAGCGTACTCACTCAAAAAAGGTTCTGCTTTTGTGTAATCACCTTGCATAAAATAGGCTTCTCCCGCCAGCAACATAATATCGGGAAGGTTTTTGACCTGGTTTTTCCCTCCTGATGCATCCAGCATGCTTTGCGCATAGGTCTGTAATTTTGCGTACTCCCCCTGCTTGTAGTAAATGTTAGCGATAAGATAAGGCACCACTTCCGCATAAGAAGCTTCCTGCTCTGCCTTTTTGAGGTCTTTCAGCGCTGCTTCAAAATCACTTTGCCGATAGGCAATGTAGCCTGAGTAATAATTGGCCGCATTGGTAAACGCACTATTGGAAGCCTTTACCTGATCAAAATACGGACTAGCTTCGTAAAAATCTTGCTGGGTAAAGTAGGCGTAGCCTAATTTAAAATTTCTGGTATTCCTTTCTTCCGGGCTAAGGTTCCGGGCATGGGCTTTCTCAAAGTAGGCGACTGCTTTATCATAATTTTCGTCTTTAAAGTAAAAATTACCCAGTTCGTAGTTGGCCCTCACCGCTTTGGGATGACTGCTGTGCTTATTCACAAACTCCGCCAGTTTAGCCTCGCCATCGGCATTGTAAAGCCTCAAGGCAGCGTAAGCTACGTAGTACTCGGCTTCTACCGCCCATTCGCTGGTATTGTCCCTTTCCATGTACTCTTCAAAAGCTTCTCGGGCGGCACCGTACTTTTGCTTGTCCAAAAGGTCCAATCCTTTCTGGTACCAGGAAATAGGCTCCACATCCGCGAGGTATTGCTGTGCCTGTAGCGTAGCAGAAAAAGAAAACAGCATGACAAAAAATAAAACGGACGGTTTTTTCACTTGTATAGACATAGATATGATTGCGCTAAATGTATTTCTAAAACGAATGTATTTCGATAAAATTGACTGGTACCCTTTTGGGTTTTTATTTAGCAGAATAGTTTGTGCCAGGTCCTATTCCACTTCTTTCTACCAAATTTTTTCCCATCAATTCCGGTAATATTTTCTTCACACTTGGGCCAGGTATCCCAAGCTTCTTTGCAATTTCCCCGGATTTACACCCCGGATTATTTTCAATATAAAGAAATACTAACTTTTCCCGTGAAGATAATTGCGTTTTTACTCCTTTAGTTTTCAATTTTTGCATCAACTGACCCTGAATGTTTTTTAAGGCGCTAAAGAAGAAATTTACCCATTCACTTACGTCTTCGTTAGGACGTTGTGCCTAGCAGTTTCTCAACACGCTGTAATATTCTGTTTTTCTGCTTTCAATTTCATGTTCAAAGCTAACATATTGAATCCATTGATAATTATGTTTCAACAATAGTAGGGTAGAAAGCAGCCTGCTCAACCGCCCATTACCATCCTGGAACGGATGGATACTCAAAAACTCATAAGCAAATAAAGCGCATTTTACCAGCGCATGGGTTCGGTTGTCAGTATTGTACCAATCAATTAATTTTCGCATGGCATCCTGTGTAGGAAACCCTACTTCGGTAGTATGAAATATGATTTGCTATGTTCCATCAGGATAAGTTGCCTCAACGGTATTGCCGTTCTGCTTATACTCACCCTTGTGCCATACATCCTTTTTACTGTATTTCATCAGGATATTATGAAGGTTCTTCAGGCTATTTTCAGTTATGTCAATATCAGCATACGATTCTGAAATAATATCCATGGAATCGAAGTAGCCAACGACTTCCTGGGAATCCCTATCTGTAAGTTTTGTGATGTCTATTTGTTTGAGTAAAGCTTCCACTTCCTCATCGCTCATTTTGGAGCCTTCTATTCTGGTAGAAGCCCCTACACTTCGGACAGTCGCGATAGATTTAAGTTGCTTCAAACTTTGACCCTCTTTCTTTTCAATTGTTGTCCATGATGCATCAAACCTATCTATTTGACTGATTAGTTTAATGAGTTCCCAGTCCAGTTTAATTGAAAATATGTAAACAATATTTTCCATAGCATAAATATAACAAAATGCCTGGAGTTGATACGATACGGTATGATACGATATTTATCCGATAGCGCTCAAGAGTTATCGTGTCTGATAAAACTTCGGTCGCTTGGCTCCAGCCGACCGAGCTGCCGGTCGCGTAGACGCGAGCGACTGCTTAACTTAATGATATTGGACACGCTTTAGCGTTGAAGTAAAACGCCGTTTAGCTATATTGACCCATACCATAACTTCCCTAGCAATCATTAAAATATCTAATGAATATCATATTATATATTTATCCAACTTTATATTCAAATTCCGTATATGATAGTGGCAGATTTATTTGTACCAAATCTAAATAAATGAAAAAAAGGCTCATCCCTGGGATTATTCAATCTTTTGCATCTGTACTTAGACATGATTACGACCGTTTTGCGCTCAAAGAGGATGACTTTGACCAGCATGTTTATCAAGCTCAGGAAATCAACAATTTTTTTTATGACCTGACTGAATCAGGAAATCAGGTGAAACTGGTCTTTATGTCTAATGAGATTGAAGCTTCGGAGTTGAATGATTTCCTGGGTGAAATAGATTTCCCTTTGCTTATGTTGAGAAAAGGGGAAGCAGGTATGGAGCCTGTTGTGTTTTGGCTCAACAAGAAAGGCTTACAAGCCCAACTCATCACTGAGCATGGCGCTGTAGAGGCTGACCCCTATGCGCTAATAAAGAATAACAGCTTTCACCAAAATGAAAAAAACAATGTTGTTTTTCTGACTGCATTTCCCTTCAAAAGTATGGTCAGCGAAAGTGAGGGTGATCATGAACACTTGAGCCCGGTGAAGCGCTTACTTAACCTGCTGGGTACTGAAAAAAGGGATATAGGCTATATCTATATTTACGCGGTAGCAGTAGGTATCATCAGCCTTTCATTGCCACTGGGTACCCAGGCTATTATAGGGTTTATTTCCGGCGGCATGTGGTTCAATTCAGTGGTACTGCTGATAAGCTTAGTCATTATCGGAGTTTTGGTATCTGGGGGCTTACAGATTATGCAGATATCTATGGTAGAGGTACTTCAGCGGAGAGTGTTTGCCAAAGCTTCTTTTGAATTTGCTTATCGCATCCCGAAAATAAAGGTGGAGTCATTATTCAAGTTCCATACGCCTGAACTCATGAACCGCTTTTTTGACATTGTAACTATCCAAAAGGGGCTACCTAAATTACTGATTGATCTGTCTACCGCGGTGCTCCAGATTTTCTTCAGTTTGGCGCTACTTTCCTTTTATCATCCGTTTTTCATATTTTTTGGGCTTTTGCTGGTAAGTATATTGATCGTTATATTTTATGTGACCGGTCCCAGAGGCTTGAAGTCTTCTATTGTAGAATCAAAATACAAATACAAAGTAGCCTTCTGGCTGGAAGAACTTGCGCGGGCAATCAACTCATTTAAGATGGCGGGGTCTACCAATCTGCCTATGAAGCGGGCGGATTATTTTGTAAACAACTATCTCAAACATCGTAAAGAACACTTTAGCGTCCTCATACGACAGTTTACCTACGTCATTCTTTTCAAAACTTTTATCACCGGTGGTCTACTCATTCTTGGTACGCTGTTGGTCATTGACCGGCAGATTACTTTAGGACAGTTTGTAGCTTCTGAGATTATCATTGTGCTAATCCTGACTGCGGTGGAGAAGATTATTATTAACCTGGATACAGTGTACGATATGCTGACCGCAGTAGACAAAATTGGACATGTGACAGACTTGCCTTTGGAAAAAGAAGGCGGGATAAAACTCTCACCGGAGGCATTCAAGGATGGCGTGAATATTCATATCAAAGACCTGACCTATACTTTTCCTGACAGGAAAAGACCAGCGTTGAGACAGGTTAATCTTCACATCAAGGCTAAAGAGAAAATTTGTATTGGTGGATTTCATGCCAGTGGCAGATCTACTTTAGCAAATATTATAGATGGGCTATACCAATCCTTTGATGGCATTATCACTTTTAACCAATACTCCATCAAAGACCTTGACCTGACGACTTTGCGGGACCATATCGCAAAAAACGTTTCCCAGGAAGACATCTTTGATGGTACTGTGTTGGAAAACGTAATTGTGGGAAAACCCCAGTCCAGTTACGAAACAGGTATACAGGCTATCAATGATGTAGGCTTACAGGATGAAATCAACATATTGCCTAACGGGCTGAACACAGAATTGATTAGTGGTGGCAAAAACCTTTCTTCCTCTTTGATCAACAAACTCATCCTAGCGCGCTGCATTGCGAAGAAACCTAAAGTGATCATCCTGAATGACTTTTTTCAGTTTTTTGACCGTGCCGAAAAAATAAGGCTGATCCGCTATTTGACTGAACCCCAGCATCTCTGGACGCTTATTTTTGTGAGTAATGACCCACTAATTATGAAACTTTGTGACCGCATAGTCATTATGAAAGAGGGAGAAATCATAGGAGAAGGAAATTATGAGGAATTGGTAAACGACAAGTTTCTGAGTGAGGTAGTTGCTAACGAGTAAAACGCTATTTAAAGCTTATGCTTAATTTATTTGAATCAAAAGTTGATAGCCCTGCCCGGCAACGCCTGGAGTCCATGAGCGTTTTACAATCTCCACGCGCTGGGATAATTCTAGCCCGTTGGTTAGGTGGCATCGGCATATTCCTATTTTTAGTGTTATTTCTTCCCTGGCAGCAAAATATTATTGCTACCGGAGAAGTAACCGCTTTTTCTCCTAAAAACCGTCCTCAGACTATACAATCTGCCATACCCGGCAGGATCAGTGAATGGAAAATAAGGGAGGGGCAGCCGGTCAGCAAAGGAGATACCATCCTGACCCTCACTGAAATCAAGGATAAATATTTTGACCCTGAACTACTTACCCGTCTTCAGGAACAAATAACCGCTAAGGAGGCAAGTATTGATGCTAAAGAACAAAAAGTCCAGGCATTAGAGAGGCAGGTAAATGCGCTCAAAGAATCTATGGTGCTGAAAATCCAGCAGGCGCAAAATAAAATAAAGCAGTCAAATCTTAAACTGGCAAGTGACAGTATGAGCTTTGAAGCAGAGAAAGTAGGCTTTAGCATTGCCGAAAATCAATTTAAGCGGCAAAAAACCATGTACGAGCAGGGGCTTAAGTCTTTGACAGAACTTCAGGAAAAGGAGCAGAAATTTCAGCAATCCCAGGCTAAGTTACTTTCCAGTGAAAATAAATTTCTGGCCAGCAAAAATGAACTGATCAACGCCCGTATAGAGCTTAGCTCTATTGAAGCAGAATACCTGGAGAAAATCAGCAAGGCGGAGTCTGACATTAGTATGACGCGCTCCGAACTTTATGATGGCAGTGGATCACTATCTAAACTGGTCAACGAGTATGCCAACATGCGTATCCGTAGTGAGCAGTACCATATCATTGCCCCCCAGAATGGGTTTGTTGTAAAAGCCCTAAAGACAGGTATTGGGGAAACCATCAAAGAAGGGGAAGGGGTAGTGACCGTAATGCCTGATAATCCCGATATGGCAGTAGAGCTTTTTGTCAAGCCTATGGATGTTCCGCTGCTATCCGAAGGGAGGCGTGTGCGCATTCAATTTGATGGATGGCCAGCCTTGCAATTTTCAGGATGGCCGATTGTCGCCGTAGGGACTTTTGGCGGGGTCGTAGAAGTCATTGACTATGTGGAAACGGACTACAAACAAGGAAAATACCGGGTACTTATCAAGCCTGATCCTGGTTTTGATGGCGATTGGCCTGAGCAATTAAGGGTAGGTTCTGGTGCCAAAGGCTTTATCATGTTGGACGAGGTGTCCTTATGGTACGAAATCTGGCGCTTGTATAACGGTTTTCCGCCCAGCCTCAAAGAAGAACCGCAAGGCGAAAAAGACATTTACGAAGCAGAAGCTAAAAAGTAGTTGTTATGAAAAAAAGCTGGTATTTATTTTCATTCAACTTTTTACTGTGTCTTTACGCCGGATCATCCTTTGCACAGGAAGATTCTATCCTCTCCGGCCAATCGTTCAGCACGGAAGAGTATTTTGAAAACATACTTCAGCACCATCCGATCGTGAGGCAAACCCGCTTACTAAATGATCTGACAAGACAAGAGCTACGGTTGGCACGCGGTTCTTTTGACCCTAAGCTCAAATCAACATATGCGATTAAAGAATTTGGCGGAACTAAGTACTATAATACCTGGGACAGCAAACTGGAAGTGCCTGTTTGGTTTAATACTGACCTGAATATCGGCTACGAACAGAATGATGGTAAATACCTCAATGAGCAACTTCAAAATACCAGCGATGGCTTGATCTACGCAGGCGTTTCGGTACCCATTGGCCGTGGGCTGTTTACCGATGAAAGAAGGGCTACAGTGCGCCAGGCACAGATACTTCAGGATATGGCAGAAGCTGATAAGCTTAAGGAAATCAACAAAGTATTACTTACCGCTGCCAAGGCTTACTGGGACTGGTTTTATACTTTTGAGAGTTACCAGGTTACCAGCGAAGTGAGTGAATTGGCCGAAAAGAGATACGCCGGAATAGTGCAACAGGTGCTAAATGGCGATATTGCCCCTTTCGATTCCTTGAAAGCCTACATCAATTATCAGGAAAGGGATTTACAAAGAAGACAGGCGGCGCTGGATTATGCAAACGCCCGCCTGCAAGTCGCTAATTTTTTATGGCTTACCGACTCAGCCGATGAGCAGTCCATCCCTGTTCAGTTAGCCGAAAACACTTATCCGCTGGTGGGAGATGATGAAATTAAAACACTTGATCTTTTGACTTTACAAACATTACAGGACAGCGCCCAAGTTAACCATCCTGAACTCATTAAGCTCAGACTGAAAAATCAACAACTGGAAGTGGAGCAAAGGCTAAACCGTGAATTCCTCAAACCGGAGATCAATCTTAAGTATAATTTATTATGGAAACCTGGTAGTAACGGTGATATTCTTCCCGAAGTCAACAGCAGTGTTTTTATGAATGACTACAAATTGGGCATGGAAGTTTATTTTCCCCTGCTGCTGAGGAAAGAAAGGGCCAAACTGCAGAAAACTACGATCAAGCTAGAGCAAAATTATTATGAGAGAGCGAACCAGGCCAGAAGTATTGAGAATGATATCCATGCCAATTTTAATACGCTCACCAATTTGACTGATCTTATCAGTATGCAGGTGAACATGGTTAGTAACTATCAAGCTTTGTTGGGCGGGGAAATTATCAAATTTGAGAATGGCGAAAGTTCGGTTTTTTTAATCAATACCCGGGAAACAGAGCTTCTGGATGCCAGGGTAAAACTGCTGAAATTGCAAGCTCAGTACGAAAAAGCAAAAGTTGAATTGATGTATGCGGCAGGCGTGCCTTATCTACAGTACTAGGAGACCACGATGCTCTTGGTCTTGTTGAAATCTTTATTGCCTACTTCTACAATGAAAAATTTAGTTTTCAGGAAAGAAAGGTCAAACTCTTTTTTAAACGAACCCCGAACCCTGACATTCTCTTCGTAAAGTAAGTTGCCGATAATATCATATACTTTGATAGAAACCATTGCTTTGGTATCGTGCAACATGTTGAGGGAAAATGTACCCTGCGCCACTGGATTGAGTTCAAAATCAAAATTCTGGTTAAGCAGGTTTTTACTGTATTTCAGATTGGTCTCGTCAATGTTAGCGGTATTATCGTGTATAGCGGTATCCTGAAGAACGGGCGGAAGTTTATATATAGCCATATCCTGAGCCATCAGTGGGCAGCTCAGTACATAAAAAGTAATGCCCGAGAGCATGTAAATTTTAATATATGTGTATATTTTCTTCATACTTTTCAAAAGTAAGGAATAATATCAAAAAAAAATTATTAAACCACAATATTTTGATAACGGAAATGTTAAGGCTCAAATTGAAAAACCTTGACCTGATTATCAGTAACAATAATAAGCTTACCTTCCATTTTCACGGCAAATTTGATGTCATTCCTCAACGAAAAATCATATTTTTTCTGCTCCATTGTTTCTAGTTGATAAACAAAGATGGATTTCCCTCGCGGGTAGTACAGCT
>JBBSOG010000266.1:0-8399 GCA_038259985.1 Cytophagales bacterium | reverse complement strand
TTGCCAAAGGTCATCAAAGAAGATAAAAGGACCGCTAACGGTAAGGCTACCGGTGTCATATTGATACTGAAATACATGATAAGCTCGGTGAAAACATCCATTCCCAGGTCTTTCCCCACGAAATCATCAAAGTACTTAAGCATATATTGCGTGAGCAATATAAAAACTACTACCACAAAAGTTAATAAGAACGGCCCAACAAAGGACGATATGACAAATTTATCCAGCTTTTTCATGCTTATCCTCTAACGAAATAAGAGGCGGAAATATTCATTTTTGAGGAGATTTAGCAAAAAAAAAAGAAAAAAGTCTGTAGATCACCCTCCCACGATTTCTTTTAAGCTGTCCGTTAAATGTTGCCAGATTTCTTGTAATTCCTCAGAATCTTCTGAAGTAGCCGTATCCGTAACTTTCATGAATACTGTACCTGTAAGTTCATTGGAATCCAAATCTATCTCAATAAAAGGGGAACCTGAATGACCATCGCCTGACTTCTCTTCGGGCTCATCTAAAAATTCAAACTTAATGGATTTATTAAGGCGCTGGGAAGTGATTCGTGCTTTGTGCTGCTCCTCATCCCAGAAAAAAATAAGGACCTTATCATCGTTGACTATCACATCGTCAGCAAACCACTGTGCTAAACCTCCCGGCGTATTTAAATAGGGATAAAGCATTTTTTGCGATGCCTTAAACTCAAATTCTGCCGTAAAATGGTCGTTTTCCATGTATTATACGGTTTGGGGTTTGCCTTGTGCAATCCGGCTTTAACGCAATGTATCATTATTTTACCAGATCAACAACCTAAATTTATCAATAACTCAAACTTTTATCATAAGGAAGCTTGCTCTTAAAAAGTAAGTTCGTAATTTTGCAACTCATTTTGAAGTAGGGCAGACGCAGTCCTCATATTAGCGTAGTTGGCGGGGTAGCTCAGCCAGCGTGGCCCGACGAACGTGACCCAGATGCTTAGAGCGCATCATTCATATCTGCTTCACGCGGACGGCGGTGAAAAAGTTAGTTTAGAGTACGATTAGTTTAGAGTACGATTCAAGTAAAAATATGGCGGGGTAGCTCAGATGGTTAGAGCGCAGGATTCATAACCCTGAGGTCGGCGGTTCGATTCCGCTCCCCGCTACTGACAAACCTGAGGTGAGCACTTCAGGTTTTTTATGTTTGATGTGCATACTGTCTATGTTTTGTATGCTAAAAAGTACAACCAAGTAATAAGGCAGTTGGCCAAGCTGTACTATCCCCTTACACCCACCCGTCACTTTGCCTTCTTTAGGACGAGTACCCTATCCCCTTCTTCTAAATAAGTAGCTTCTATCCTACCTTCCGACATTTTTAGCTGGGCTTTTTCGTATTGATTATTCACCGGGTCAAACCATTTTCCTTCATAGCGAAGACCTAAAGGATTGCGAATTTTCATGGTGGTCGCCCTTGGTGTATAGGCCAAAATGGTAGTATAATCTTCTGATTTGATCAGGGAAATAAAATGGTTGTAGATTTCATCGCCGGGCTGTTCTATCAGTAAGGTGGTATCCGGCTTAAGCTCCCACCAGGCAAACTGCTGGATAAATTCGGAAAGATAACCAATCTGTAAACTACCCGGAAATTCAATACTCTTTTCCCACGTACTGGTGCCGGGTGCATCTCTATGATTGAGAATAGATTCCCCCTCACGTAGCCAGGGCCATATGCCATTGGCACCGTAGGTAATGCCGGAAGGGGGCGTGGCAAAAATACTCCAGTAGGAAGCGTTGCGTACATCTTCGGCAGTAATTTTAAAATTGATTTCCTCATAATTGGGCTCCATATTAATGAGCGGACGAGGCGGAAGATTAGCCCACTCCTTAGCCATTGGCCCTTTATTAATCCAGTTGACTACCCTTTCACCATTGTTGTGAGAAGACTGATAAGCGATAATATCCATCCATTCCTGATCGGCATAAATTTCACCAATCCATGACGAACCATGAGGGTGTAGCGTCACCGGAGCGTGGTGAATATTACCAAACACTTGCTGGCCAATGGCTTTCCAGCGGGATTCCAGTTCGCCATAGTATCTACCATCGCCCCCCAGCATCCAGACAACCTGGTTTCCACCGTAGCGGGCTACAATATATTTAGCAAGCAATACCGCTTCTTCTATGGGCAGATGATATCCCGGGCTAAGCTCTCTACCTGCGCCCGAAGGCAAAGCCCAAAGTATCACCGGGGCAGCGAGCAAACCAAACTCATTGATGCGGTCTACTTTCCGGTCCATTTTCTGAAAAAATGACGGGTTGATCGTAATACGGCCACTGCCTGTATAAGCGACTTCTTTCTGGCTATTTTGGTCACCTCCCCGCCACTGTGTAGTGACAAACTGTATGGCATTGTAATAGTGATCAACCCGATGCTTTAAATACTTATCCCACTCAGCATCGGTAGATTTAAGGGCACCGTTCCACGCAGTACAAGCGGTCCAGAAAAAAGGTGTACCATCATGGTGAGATAGATGATAAGTACCTGCTGGATGTTTGATCGCCCCATGTTGATAGAGCGACTCCTCACGCTGGTTCGGCGAACATTGAAAAGTACCCTTTTGCTCATGCAAGCCCGTATTAACTGCTTCAGAACATATCGTGGTGTACGACCACTCGCCCAATTCGTCGGGGGCAAAGCGAACTTTCCAGGCAGTGCCTCCATCCCAAAATCCGTTAATGCGTAGTTCCCTGCCTGTTGGAGAATTGAAAATGGCATAAAATTCTTTGATATCGTAAATAGGATTGCTGTAGTTTTTACTACTTTCAAAAGTTAGTTCAAGCTTCGCCCATTGACCAATGTTTTGTTGTCCATAAGTTGGGAATACCTGGCAAAACAACAAAATTACTATACATGTGACCAGCAGCGTGTTGCGAATAAAATATGCTTTCATAGAATATTAGGATTCATCCTAGTTTTAGGGATTTTATGTAAAAATTCTAATTACTTAGTCATTTTCTTTTAAAAATTGCATTCAGCGAATACATTTTCCCTTATCCTATAAATTTTACTGATTGGGTTCGGGAATTTGTCGTATCTTTAGCAGAATTTGTAAGAAGCCAGTGTATATATAATCCTTCGGCGTAAACTTTTCTGCTCTTAGTCATGTTTTAGCGGTTGATTATTCATCATCGACTCCTTCCATCAGCGAAAGAATGAATCTTTACTATGTTATTTACAAAAAATATTTATAAGTAAAACTATCCATGAGACAACTCAAGATCACGAAGCAAATCACCAGCCGGGAAAGCCAATCACTGGATAAGTATTTACAAGAGATAGGAAAAGTAGAACTGATCACTGCCGATATGGAGGCAGATCTTGCTAAAAGGATTAGAGAAGGCGATCAGGTGGCGCTGGAGAAGCTCACCAAAGCTAACCTCCGCTTCGTTGTGTCAGTGGCTAAACAGTATCAAAACAAAGGGCTCACCCTCAACGACCTTATTAATGAAGGGAACCTGGGACTAATGAAGGCTGCCAAACGCTTTGACGAAACCAGGGGATTCAAATTCATTTCCTATGCCGTATGGTGGATCAGACAATCTATCATGCAATCTCTTGCCGAACAATCCCGTATGGTCCGCTTGCCTTTGAACCGTATCGGTACACTCACCAAGATCAGCAGAACATTTGCTGAACTGGAACAAAAATACCAACGCGAGCCTTCACTGGACGAACTAGCCCAGATGCTGGAACTTACTGAGGATGAAGTGGCTATGAACCTTAAAGTGGCCAATCGTCACCTTTCTATGGATGCCCCTTTTGCCAGCGGTGAAGAAAACGGCCTATTGGATGTGTTAGAAGACGTGAACGAAGCCACACCCGATGCGGAATTGATGCGTGATTCTTTGCAGAGGGAACTACAACGGTCTCTTTCTACCCTTACTCAAAGAGAAGCTGATGTCATCGTGCTGTATTTTGGCCTTAATGGTGGCCCTGCCATGACATTAGAAGAAATTGGCAACAAATACAGCCTCACCAGGGAGCGGGTACGCCAGATTAAGGAGAAGGCTACTCGCCGACTCAGGCACAGCTCCCGCAGCAGTGCGCTACGGCCCTACCTGGGATAATTTATGAAGCAGCTTTTAAACGAGCTGCTTTTTTTATTTCTTTTTTATCAAATAGAAAATATTGCTAGAGTATTTCAAGGCAGCGCCTGATTAGGAAGGAGTATGGTGCATTTTATAGACAATAGCATTTACGTTCATACCTGCCCCTACCGATGCGAAAATAAGATGCTCTCTCTGCTGTACATAGTGATTCTCAAGTTCCCCTTTGAACAACATATCTACCAACACCGGTACGGTAGCCACAGAATTATTGCCCAGCGTTGAAATGGTCATGGGCATAACATTTTTAGGGATCTTCTCTATATCGTATAGCTTGAACAAACGCGATAGGATAGCATCGTCCATCTTGGCATTAGCTTGGTGAATGAGCACTTTCTTAATATCAGTAATGGAAACCTCTGCCTTGAGCATACAGTCATAAACGAGTTGAGGAACAGTGCTGAGCGCATATTCGTACAATTTTCGTCCTTCCATTTTAAGAAATAAAGTATCATCCTTGTACTCAGGATTGTAGGAGACATCCATCTTTAGCAAGTGGGCATGTTTAAAGGTGTCTGATCTTGTTTTGTGGGCGATTATGCCCACCGGCTCTTCACTTGCCGTAGCTTCTACTACCACTGCTCCTGCCCCATCTGAATAGATCATGCTATCAATATCGTGTGGATCAGCGATACGGGAGAGGGTTTCAGCTCCGATGACCAATACTTTTTTGGCATCACCGGATTTGATAAAATAATCCGCTTGGATCATCCCCTGAACCCATCCCGGACAGCCGAAAGGCAGATCATAAGCGATGGTGTAAGGATTTTGGATACCCAATCTGTATTTGATTCGGGCAGCAAGTGTGGGTACGAGATCGGTTTTTTTATTAGAGGCAAGGACGTCTCCAAAATTGTGGGCAACAATAATGTAGTCCAGGCTTTCTTCGTCAATACCTGCCGAAGCGATGGCTTCCTCGGCAGCAAAGAACCCAATATCAGAAGTAACTAGCTCATCTTCAACATACCTTCGCTCCGCGATCTCCGTGATTTGTTGAAATTTGCTAATGATATCTTCATTAGCCTTGGCTATTTTTTCTCCGGCAACATTATAAAAATGATTTCGGAGAAAGAATTCGTTTTTTACGACTTGAGAAGGAATATAGCGGCCAGTGCCCGTGATGATTGAATGAAAAACTTGTGTTGACATAAAACTTTACGTTTAAAGCATAACATTTCAGCAGTGACACAGTGTATCTTCATGCTTTTGAGATTTAGGAACACAACTTAAGCAATTGAGCCGAAAATCCACTTTATCTGTGCTTTAATTTGTGTGTTTAGCTTCTAATTAATCTTTGTTTCTTACGTAGATCAGTTTGAATTTACTTTTTTGATTCTCCCGCTGTTCTACCTCAAACTTACTGATAGACTTAATCAAAGGAGTAAGTTTTTGAAATCCATAGTTTCGGGAATCAAAGTTTGGCTGTTTCTTTTGCAGTAAGTTGCCTACTTCCCCCAAAAATGCCCAGCCGTCGTCATCTGCCAGATCAGAGATGGTCATGGAGATGAGGCGGATTACTTTGGGCGTAATTTTATCTACTTCGTTCTTTTCCTTTTTTTGTCCTTTCGTCTTATCAGATGATACATCATCAGACTCTCCTTTAAGGATTTCCAGGTAAATGAATTTGTCACAGGCAACAATGAAAGGATCAGGGGTCTTCTTTTCCCCTATGCCAAACACCCTCATGCCCGCTTCCCTGAGCCTGGTGGCAAGCCTAGTAAAATCACTATCGCTGGATACCAGGCAAAAACCATTTACCCGCTCAGAATAGAGAATATCCATCGCATCAATGATCATGGCAGAGTCCGTTGCATTTTTTCCGGTCGTATAGCCATACTGCTGAATAGGGGTAATAGCGTTTTCCAGAAGAATATTTTTCCACTTGGAAAGATGGGGCTTTGTCCAGTCTCCATAAATCCTTTTAATAGTGGGGTTGCCATACTTAGCAATTTCTTCCATCATCTCTTTGAGGTAAGCAGCGGGAATATTGTCCCCATCAATCAAAACAGCTAGTTTTAAGTCTATATCCATTGGTTTAGTTTGCTTGGTTTTTAATTGTTTAGGTTTTGCAGGCATACTTTGCAAGAATAATACGCAATGCCAATAAACAAAAAAAAACATGCCTTGGTGGCATGTTTTTAACTCAATCGTGAATAATATATGTAAGCTTAAATAACTTTCACATTCACTGCGTTCAGACCTTTTTTTCCTTGTTCTTCTTCATACTCCACTTTGTCGTTCTCTTCTATCTCATCGATAAGTCCACTTGAATGAACAAAAATGTCTGCACCCGAATCATCTGGCTTGATAAATCCAAAGCCTTTGGTGTGGTTAAAAAATTTTACTGTACCTTCTTTCATTAGATAATAATTATTAGTGATAAGCTAAGTTAACTCATATTTATCAATAGAGGTTCATAGAATGAGATTTTTTTTTAAAGTTTTCAAAAAATAAATACAAAAGCCGTTGATCGGATGGTTATATTTTGTCTGTTTATTAAGCTTACGATAGGTGTTTACCTTATTGTGATGATTATTTTAAATGAAAAAAATATTCCCGGAGATGAATCATATATTGTTGAAAATCCCTAGAGCTTAAGGAAATGATGCAAAATGTGCATTTATGAAAAACCGATTTATCCCCCACTCCTATGAGATACTCTTTGATTCTGCTACTAAGTTTAGGTTTCGTTGTGACTGCTCGCGCGCAATCGTTTGACAAGGAAAAAATGGATAGCCTGTTCACTCTCATGGCGCAACATGATCAAGGTATGGGCAGTATCTCCTTATATCAAAATGGACAGGAAATATACGCCCATGCTATAGGCTTGGCGGACATTGAGCAGAACATCAAAGCTACCCCAGAAAGCAAATATAGAATAGGTTCGGTCTCCAAGACTTTTACTGCGACCATTATTATGCAGATGGTCCAAGAAAATAAACTAAGCATGGATACTCCATTGCAAGCTTTCTTTCCACAAATTCCTAATGCAGATAAGATTACCCTGGCGCATTTGCTCCGACACAGAAGCGGATTGTACAACTACACCAACCAAGCGGACTTCCGTAACTGGATGGACCAAGCAAAAAGTAAAGAAGAACTGCTGGAAATATTTGTAGAAAATGGCGTTGACTTTGAGCCTGGAGAGAAGTTTGCGTACGCTAACACCAATTATGTATTGCTCTCCTTTATTGCTGAGCAAGTAGATAACCAACCATTTGCCGATATACTGCAAGCACGTATCATCAAGCCATTATCACTGAAGCATACCTATTTTGGTGGAAAAATAAACAGCGGGCAAGGCGAAGCATACTCCTATTATTGGGTAGATGGCTGGCAACTGGCTACCGAAACTGACATGAGCCATCCCCAGGGTGCAGGCAGTATTGTCTCCACCCCTGCCGATGTCGATGCGTTTTTGGTTGCGCTTTTCAATGGAAAGTTGGTGAGTGAAGCCTCTCTGAACCAAATGACTGAAATCATTGGAGGTTATGGTATCGGGCTGATTCAGTTTCCTTTTTACGTGAAGAAAGCTTACGGACATGATGGGCGTATAGATGAGTTTTATGCCATGACCGGCTATTTTCCGAAAGATAAGCTGGCGATCACTTACCTTTCCAATGGAATTGATATGCCCATTAATGACATCATGATTGCTGCGCTGAGCATTTACTTTGGCAGGGATTATATGCTGCCTGATTTTAAGCCCGCCTTACGCTTGAGTCCCGAAACATTGGATCAATACCCAGGTACTTACAGCAGCCCTACTTTTCCCCTGAAAGTTACCATAACCCAGCACGACAGTACGTTGATCGGACAGGCCACCGGGCAGCCGTCTTTCCCTCTGGAAGCGATAGAGGAAAATATATTTCAGTTTCAGTCAGCGGGCTTGGTATTGGAGTTTGTACCCGGGGAGAAACTTATGATACTCAAACAAGGAGGGGGTGAATATCATTTGCATAAAGAATAAGCTGCTCGTATTCAGCGTACTTTGATGTACACTTGCGAACAAGCGATGTCCGAAAAAGGACAGTTTGAAAACATATGTATTACCTAACTTCCTTACAATCAAGCGATTGGTATGCTGGTCTGACCTTTGTTGCCCGATATTAAAAATAACTACCCATGAAAACTTTCATTGCCATCATCCTTTGGTGTATACTGCTGGTCATCTGTTGGCCCTTGGCCCTGGTACTGATGTTTCTCTTCCCTTTGCTCTGGTTGCTTTTGCTACCTTTCAGGATTGTAGGTCTTACCGTAGAC